>NZ_JBWKDP010000001.1:558321-785972 GCF_056435905.1 Streptomyces sp. NPDC043861
AGTCCACGGTGAACACGATGGTCGATCAGCTCTCCGCGTTCGCCGACGAAGTCACCCGTGTCGCCCGCGAAGTGGGCACCGAGGGAAACCTCGGCGGCCAGGCACATGTCCGCGGCGTCTCCGGCGTCTGGAAGGACCTCACCGACAACGTCAATTTCATGGCCGACAATCTGACCTCGCAGGTCCGCAATATCGCCCAGGTCGCCACCGCAGTAGCTCAGGGCGACCTCGGCAAGAAGATCGACGTCGACGCCCGCGGCGAGATCCTCGAAGTCAAAACCACCATCAACACCATGGTGGACACCCTTTCCTCCTTCTCCTCCGAAGTGACCCGTGTCGCCCGCGAAGTGGGCACCGAGGGAGACCTCGGCGGACAAGCACATGTCCGCGGCGTCTCCGGCGTCTGGAAGGACCTCACCGACAACGTCAATTTCATGGCGTCCAATCTGACCTCGCAGGTCCGTAACATCGCTCAGGTCACCACCTCCGTGGCCAACGGCGACCTGTCGCAGAAGATCACTGTCGACGCCCAGGGCGAGTTCCTCCAGCTCAAGTCCACGGTGAACACGATGGTCGATCAGCTCTCCGCGTTCGCCGACGAAGTCACCCGTGTGGCACATGAGGTGGGCACCGAGGGAAACCTGGGCGGCCAGGCACATGTCCGCGGCGTCTCCGGCGTCTGGAAGGACCTCACCGACAACGTCAATTTCATGGCCGACAATCTGACCTCGCAGGTCCGCAATATCGCCCAGGTCGCCACCGCAGTAGCTCAGGGCGACCTCGGCAAGAAGATCGACGTCGACGCCCGCGGCGAGATCCTCGAAGTCAAAACCACCATCAACACCATGGTGGACACCCTTTCCTCCTTCTCCTCCGAAGTGACCCGCGTCGCCCGTGAGGTGGGCAGTGAAGGACAGTTGGGCGGCCAGGCCCGCGTCGAGGGCGTTCACGGCACATGGAAACGTCTGACGACGAGCGTCAACAGCCTGGCTCTCAACCTGACCACACAGGTTCGGGCCATCGCTGAGGTGGCCTCTGCGGTGACCCAGGGCGATCTTTCCCGTTCCATCGCCGTCGACGCCCGCGGCGAGGTCGCCGAACTGAAGAACAACATCAACCTCATGGTCTCCAACCTCCGGGAGACCACCAGGGCCAAGGACTGGCTGGAATCGAACCTGGCCCGTCTGGCGGGCCTCATGCAGGGCCACCGCGATCTCAGGGAGGTCGCCGAACTCATTCTGCGCGAACTCACCCCGCTGGTGAACGCTCAGTACGGCGCGTTCTTCCTGGCGGACACCCACTGCGACGACAGTTCCTCCGACAACGTGGGGAACCAGGGCAAGGGACTCGCCTTCATCGCCGGCTATGGGTCCCAGGCATCGACCACGGGCGCCGCGGACACCCTGGGATCGACGGTGGAAACGCCCGGCATGCTCAGTCACGGCTTGGTGCGTCAGGCCGCTCTGGAGAAGAAGCGGATCCTTGTCGAAGAGGCACCACCGGACTACATCAAGATTACTTCGGGACTCGGGGAAGCTGCCCCCGCCAGCGTGGTGATCATCCCCATTCTGTTCGAGGACACGCTTCTCGGCATCATCGAACTCGCCTCCTTCTCGCGCTTCTCCGATGTGCATCTGGCGTTCTTCGACCAGTTCGTCAACACCATCGGCGTGGCCATCAACACGATCATCGCCAACTCTCGTACGGAGGCGCTGCTGAGTGAGTCCCAGCGGCTGGCGATGCAATTGCAGGAGCAGTCGGACGAACTGCAGAGCCGGCAGGCTGAACTACAGCGGTCGAATGCCCAGCTCGAGGAGAAGGCGAGCCTGCTCGCGTCCTCGTCACAGTACAAGTCGGAGTTCCTGGCGAACATGTCGCATGAGCTGCGGACCCCCTTGAACTCGCTGCTCATCCTCGCCCGGCTGCTGGCGGAGAACCCCGATGGCCATCTCACCGACAAGGAGGTCGAGTTCGCCACGACCATATACCGCTCCGGGTCCGACCTCCTCCAGCTCATCAACGACATCCTCGACCTTTCCAAGGTCGAAGCCGGCCGGATGGACATCCGACCGAACAGGATTCCCCTGGTCAAGCTCGTGGAGTATGTCAGCGCCACGTTCCGCCCGATAGCCATAGACCGCCGGCTCGCATTCGAGATCGTGGTCGGGGAGGACGTGCCGGGCGAGATCTACTCCGACGAGCAGCGCATCCAGCAGATCCTGCGCAATCTGCTGTCCAACGCGATCAAGTTCACCACACAGGGCAAGGTCACCCTGCGGGTGGAACGAAGGCAGAATCTCCAGGTGCTGATGACACCGGCCACCGACGTCATCGCCTTCGTGGTGGAGGACACCGGCATCGGCATTGCGCATGACAAGCTTTCCTCGATCTTCGAGGCGTTCGAACAGGCCGACGGCACGACCAATCGCAAGTACGGCGGCACCGGTCTGGGCCTGTCCATCAGCCGTGAGCTCGCCAACCTGCTGGGCGGCAAGATCGTCGCCGAGAGCGAAGTGGGGAAGGGCAGCACCTTCATCCTGTACGTTCCGGTCGCCTCACCGGACGGCGACGCCGGCGCGGAGACGGTGCCACCGGCCGACGCGTCCGCGCGAGAGCTCGTCAGCACCCAGGTGGCACTGTCCCCCAAACTCCGCGAGCCCGACGCCGCCTTCCCGCTCTGTCTGCCCGTCAAGCAGAGCGACAACTGGCTGAGCCCCACACGTCTGGAGGAATGGACGTCCGGACGTCCGGGACAGGTGCTGCCGGGCAGGCGCGTCCTCATCGTCGATGACGACATCCGTGTCGTCTTCGCGCTCACCCAGGTCCTGGGACGCGTCAAGATGCCTGTGGTCTACGCGGAGAACGGAAAGGAAGGCATCGAGGTTCTCGAGCGCCAGCCGGACGTCTCCCTTGTCCTCATGGACATCATGATGCCTGAAATGGACGGCTACGAGACCATCGAAGCGATCCGCAGCACCCCGCGCCATGCGGACCTGCCCATCATCGCCGTCACCGCGAAGGCCGTCCCCGGCGACCGTCAAGAGGCCATCGCACGGGGAGCCGACGAATACGTCCCCAAACCCGTCGACGTGGACCGGCTGCTCGCGGTCGCATGCGAACTCCTGGACCCCGACGGATCACCCGGAACCCCGCGCGTCACCACCGTAGGTGAGGCGGATGCCAGCCCACGGCGGGATACCACTGACACATCCCCGGAGCAGCCGTCATGACACCCGGACCCACCCCTGACGTCGCCAGCATCCTCCTCGTCGACGACATGGAAGACAACCTCACCGCCCTCGAGGCCGTGCTCGATCCCCTCAACCAGCACCTCGTACGGGCGTCCTCGGGACCGGAAGCCATGAAGGCGCTGCTGCGCCAGGAGTTCGCCGTCATCCTGCTCGACGTACTCATGCCCGGCATGGACGGTTTCGAGACCGCATCCAACATCAAGCGTCTCGATCAGACCAAGGACGTGCCGATCATCTTCCTCACCGGCGCGAGTACCGACAGCAGTTACGCGTTCCGCGGCTACGCCACTGGCGCCGTGGATTACCTCACCAAGCCCTTCGATCCATGGGTGCTGCGCGCCAAGGTCTCCGTGTTCCTTGAACTCCACCGCAAGAACAGACAACTGCAGGACCTGGTGGCCCGGCATCTCCATCGTCTCGACGACGTCAGCGAACGGCTGACCCGTGTCGAGACCCAGCTCGCGTCAAGCAGCCCGGACGACACCGCGGGGCTGTGGCACCACGTGGCCCGTATGGGGGAGGCCATCCGGGAACTGCGCCAGTTGCTCACATCCCGTTACTCCGCGGACCTCAGAGGTGAGAGCGACGGGCTCACCGACGCGCAGAGCCAGCCTTGCATGGCCTCCCCGGGTGTGTTCCGGTGATCGGGCGAGGGGACGTTGACATGCGCGAATCCGAAGTGGCGACAGTTCGGATGTGCACCCTTCCGGGAAGCACTGTCGCTCCCTCTGCCGCGCGTGCGTTCATGCGCAGAACACTCGATGAGTGGGTCGGCCGCGAACTCTCCGCGGAGACTGCCCAGCGGCTGCTCGAGGACGCTCTGCTCCTGGTGAGCGAGCTGGTCACCAACGCCGTCGTTCACGCAGGTACGGCCGTGGATGTGCGCTGTCGCCTCCAGGATCCAGTAGCGCTCGAAGGCGAACGGACGGCACCGGCACTGGTAGTGGAAGTTTCCGACCGCCATCCATCCCGACCGCCGCTGCCGGGGGAGCTCGACACATCAGGCATGAACGGCCGTGGACTCCAACTTGTGAGGGCGATCGCACAGGCCTGGGGCGTGAGCTACGGCGACGGGATCAAGACCGTCTGGTTCCGGCTCTCCCCCGCCGACGCGGACACGGCAGCCTGCGCCGTCCCCCGGCTGACCGGCACATCGGCCCCGGACCGTGGTGACGTTCACAGCGTTTCCCCACCGCACCCTCGGCATCCGATCGCCGAGGACTGTCATCCCGCGTGGGACAGACACGCCGCGCTGTCCTTCCTGGCCGAGGCATCGGACCTGTTCTCCGGCCAGTTCGACGAGGACAAAGTGGCCGCGCTGGCCGGCCAGCTCCTCGTGCCCCGGTTCGCGGAATGGTGCGCGGTGTGGCTGGAGGGAGAGGGAGGCACACAGCGCCGCACACCCCGACTCGTGCGGGTCTGGCACACCAGCGAAAGCCTGGCTCCTGGCCTGCGGACCCTTCTGGAGACGAAATCCTCCGCACTCCTGAAGCAGGCACAGATCTGGCCCGCGCAGCTGCCCATGCCCCCTTGGCTGGGTCCGGCACCCGGCGTCCACGACGGGCCGCCGGGGGGCGTTGCGCTCGCCTGCCAGCTCGTCGCAGCAGGGCACAGAGTGGGCACGCTGGTCCTCGGGCGGATAAGACGCACCCACCCGCCGGGCGCGGCCGTCGCCCTCATAGCGGATTTCGCCCGTCGGCTCGCACTGGCGGTCACCGCGGCCCGCCGGTACACCCGGCATGCCGACACCAGCAGAGTGCTCCAGCAGGGGCTGTTGCCGGAGAGTCTCCCGGACGTCCCGGGCATGGACACCCATCTCGTGTACGAACCCGTGGGCGAAGGCGCGACGGCGGGCGGCGACTTCTACGACCTGTTCCGCACCAACGACGGCCGGTGGTGTTTCGCTCTCGGCGACGTCTGCGGGCATGGGCCCGAAGCGGCTGTCGTCATCGGTCTCGTACGACCTCTGCTGAGGGTCCTGGCCGAGGACGGCTACGCCGCCCCCAAGGTTCTGGACCGGCTCAACCGGGTGCTGGTCGACGATGCGGTACGCGCGGCTGAAGCCGCCCCGGCCGGACACGCCTGCACCTGGGAGGAAGTGCGTTCGCTGTCCCTCCTCTACGGTGAACTCGCCCCCGGTACTCCCGGCGGCATCCGCTGCACGCTCGCCAGCGCCGGGCACCCGCTTCCCCTCCTGCTCGGCGCCGGGGGAGACGTACGTCCCGCCGCGGACCCTCAGGTGCTCCTCGGCATCATGGAGACCACTGCCTATGAATCGCAGTCCTTCACCTTCGCACCCGGCGATGCCTTGCTGTGCGTCACCGATGGTGTGACCGAAAGGCGTTGCGGGAAGCGCCAGTTCGACGACGACGAGGGCCTGCCCCGGATGCTCGCCCGGTGCGCCGGGCTGGGAGCGGCGGGCATCGCCGAACAGATCCGGCACGCCGTGCACAGCTTTGCCCCGGCCCCACCCGTCGACGACCTGGCGCTGTTCGTCCTGCGAGCCCGTTGACCCGGGCGCCTGCGACGCAACTGGAGTTGCATAAAAATAATATCTTGCAAGGAAAGTTGCATCACGGTCCCGCAGTAACTAGCCTTTCGCGCATCCCATTCGAACTGCGAAGGCCGCGATGGCGATGGATCCCCGTGTCTCGCTCCGTGGCGTCACCAAGCGCGCAGCCTGGGACTGACCGATGGGCCCGCGGCACCCAGTGTCCGGCACGACCACCTGACCGCTCGAGCATCCATTGCGGCCTTGGCACGCACACGATGCAGGAAACTCACACATACCCCGGCTGGTGCAGACCTGGCATCAGCTGACATCCATGGGAGATGAAGACGCCGTGACGATGCATTCGGCGACCCTGGCCATCAACGAAACCATCCAGGCCCGCAGAACGGCGGGCGAGAGGGTGCTGCACCTCGGCTTCGGCGAGGCCGGCCTGCCGGTCCCGGAAGGAATCGCCGACGTCCTGTCAGAGGCCGCCGGGCGCAACGGATACGGGCCCGTCGTCGGTTCCTCTCAGGCCCGTGAAGCGGCTGCGGGCTGGTTCACCCGCAGGCACGTGCCGACCCGGCCCGAGCAGGTCCTGTTCGCTCCCGGCAGCAAGGCGCTCCTGTTCGCGCTGCTGACAGCGCTTCCCGGGGACCTGGTGCTGCCCTGCCCTGCGTGGGTCAGCTATGCCGCGCAGGCGGGCATCGTGGGCAAGCGCGTCATCAAGGTGCCCGTACCCGCCGAGTCAGGAGGCATCCCGGACCCCGCGCTGCTGCAGCGGGCGCTGAAGGCCGCGCGTGGGGCGGGCGCGAACCCCGGCGTGCTGGTGCTCACCGTCCCGGACAACCCGACGGGCACGGTCGCCCGGCCGGAACACATCCGCGAGGTGTGCGCCATAGCCCAGCAGTACGGCCTCGTGATCGTCTCGGACGAGATCTACGCCGAGCTGTGCCACGACGGCACACCGCCTCCGAGCGCGACCTCCTGCTTTCCCGAGCGCACCGTCGTGACCAACGGCTTGAGCAAGTCCATGGCGTTGGGCGGCTGGCGGATCGGATTCGCCCGAGCGCCGGACACTCCCTGGGGCCGCCTGCTGATGCGTGATCTGACCGGCATCGCCAGCGAAGTGTGGTCCAGCCTCGCCGCGCCCATGCAGGCCGCGGCCGCCTACATCCTCGCGGACCCCGGCGACGTGACCGCCCACATCTCCGCCTCGCGCCGGCTGCACGCCGCGGTCGCCCACGCCGTGCATCGCGAGTTCGTCCGTGCGGGTGCCGTATGCCGGACCCCGCAGGCCGGCTTCTACCTGTACCCGGACTTCGAACCGGTCCGCGAGGGGCTCGCGCGCCAGAGTGTCACCACCGGCCCGGAGCTGGCACATGTCCTGCTGGACCGTCACGGGGTGGGTGTCCTGGCCGGCCAGGCGTTCGGCGATGACGTACGTGCCCTGCGCGCCCGGGTGGCCACGAGCCTGCTGTACGGCGAGTCGACGGACGAGCGCTGGGCGGCCCTGCGCAGCGACGACCCACTCTCCCTGCCCTGGATCTCCGCCTCGCTCGACCATCTCTCCAAGGCCCTGGACGCTCTCGTTCCGCAGGACTGAAGCGGCAGCCGATCAGCGGACGGGACCGTTGCGGCCCGGCACTGTGCCGACTGGACACTGCCGGGCCGCAGACGGCCCCCGTCCGCCACGACCGCGGGCGGCCGAGCCGGTGACGCCCTCGCGCCTGGAGAATTGCGCGCAGGGCCGTGCACAGGGCCGCGCTTGGCAATCGCGTAGGGTCAGTCGGCCTCGGGTGTCGCCCCACCGGGTTTGGCGGGCAGCTCCCGCAGAGGCTCGGCCACGTAGACGCCGAATCCCTCCAGCAGTTCCTCCTCCTCCAGCAGCGTCTCGCGCACCTCAAGCCCGCTCGCCTGAGCCACGCCCGCGGCCAGCGCCTGGACCAGCGCCGTGAAGGCGGTCATCGATCGCAGCACGGAAGGCCCGGAGGCATCCACGAAGAACGCGTGATCCGCGAGCGGCGCCAGCGGCGACCCAGGATTGTCGGTGAGGGCGATGCACCGGGCTCCGCGTGCACGGGCCCAGTCGAAGGCACGGACGGTCTCCGCGGTGTAGCGGTGGATGGAGACGGCGACGAAGCAGTCGCCCGCACGGATCCGGCGCAGCTCATCGGTGAGCGTGCCGGCGCCGGCCGTCACGAGCTCCACGTCCTCACGGAGCATTCGCAACAGGTAGCCGAGCAGGTACGCCGGGGCATGACACTTGCGCAGGCCGATCACATGAACCCGCGGCGCATCGGCCAGTGACCGTACTGCCGCGTCCCACTCTGCCCGGTCGATCCTGGCGAAGGTGCGGGAGATGTTGGCCCGGTCCAGCGCGACCGCCCGCTCCAGCAGGTCGCCGCCCTCCGCATTCAACTGCTCCAGGTTGTCGTACCGGCGCAGCAACTGCGCCTGCTCCTTCAGCCGCTCCCGGCACAGCCGGGTCAGCCCGGGATAGCCTCCCAGCCCCAGACCCGTTGCGAACCGGACGACCGTTGCCTCGTTCACTCCGACGGCCGACGCCAGATCGGAGACGGTCATGAACGCGACCCCTTCGGGGTCGGCCATGACCCGGTCAGCCAGCAGCCGCTGCGAGGGGGTGAGCCTGCGAAGTCGCTCCTGCAGTCGTGCCACGAGCTCGTCGAAGGAACCCGGTGCTTCTTGGGATGCCGATGCCATGGACCGATCTTCTCGCTCCGGGCGGCGCCGGGCACCGGCGGGTGCCCGAGGAATGTCACGTGGGACCGCTGCCCGGACGCATCGAGGCAGCGGCCCGAGTCGGCTCAGCCACCGCTGTGAACGCCACCGTGCCATGTGCGCGGAGGCGCACCCTGCCCGGCCGAGGACTGCACGGAATGAGGTGACGGAAAGCCGAGGCTCCGGCGGTGCGGAACAGCCATGCACTGGCCGTCCATTCGCCGGAGCCTCGTCGGGAGCCGCTGTCAGGAGGCGGGAACTGTGGACTACCCGACTGGTTCCGAACCCCATCCCGTTCCGGTATATGGCTTGTAGGGGCCAACACCGTTGCTGGCAAACAGGGCCGTCGAAGTGCCCGTGACTTCAACGAGGCTATTCATCAGCAGATGGTCCTCTTCCGGTTTCGGGATGCTCCACCCGTCGGGCAGGGACCACCCCGCTTCCCTCGCCTTCTGCAGCACGTCGACTACATCAACCTCGACGGCGAACCTGTTGTTCCAGCAACTTACCCCGCCGCCTGCGCAATTCTTCTCCTTGTCTTTGCCATTGATCTTGACCTTCTTAGTGAACTTGGCCTTGACACTCCAGTCCGATTTGTACTTCGCTGTCTTGAGCGTGGAGTACACGTAAACTTCCTTATGCGGGGGCACCGTGATATTGGAGGAGGGAATTGAATAGGTCCTTGCGAGACTCGTCGTACAGGCACGGGACTTGGTGAGCGATACAGTGAGCGTTTGCGTGACGGTCCCTGAGGCCACATTCTGTTGGCCGAGAGTTCCAGCGACCTCGAGGGCGGCCGAAATTCCTCTTGTCGTCGTGGCCGTATGCGTCGTCCAGTGCTGCGCTGCATAAGACGCACTGGACAGCGTCTGAGTGGTGTTGTTGCCATTCCAGAGTCTAGTTTTCAGCACCGCCTCATCTGCCACTCCAGTGACCGTGGTGCCCAAATGCTTACTGACGAGATCACTGACCTCTACATCATCGGTGATCACGTCAACATCGCGAGTATTATTGTCGTTGCGGCCGGCGTTCACCCCTTTCCAGAGGTAAGCATCCTTGATCATTTTCTCCAGGTTGGTGAAGCCTGGGGCCCGCGAAGGGAGATCGTCGGCGTCGTACCCATCACCGGTGGGATCGGCCGGGTCGGCAGTGGCGTACTCATTGTTGCACTCGTCAGGCTTAGGCATGCCACCAATTGCTATGATGGCGGAAGCAGGCTGCTGCATCAGCACCATGGAGAGCAGCGCCATCGTCACCCCCGATCCAACAATCACTCGCCTTCTTCTGCTTCTGCTATTCATCGCTCTTCACCCTTCCATGCTCACGGGACGAGCCGGCCCTGGCTCCGACTCGGATGGGCGTAGTGGGCAGCAGCCCGCGTCGGTGTAAGTCATCGAGCCGGGTCGGCGTCTTGGGGTGTGTGGGGCCTGCCACGCTCCCGTGTCCCGCGCGGCGCCGCCTGAGTATCCGTTGCTCAAGGCCGGGCGGCCCTGCGCGCACGTCACCGGGCCCCGGGTGCCCGCGGCTCCCGCTCGGGACGGCCAGTCGCAGGTCAGTGGCCGGTCTGCGAGTAACTCTCCACGTTCATGGGCGAGTTCCGCGGTCCCGCTTGCGCATGCTCGCCGCGCCCGCCGCCATTGAGTACGGTCCGCCGGACACGCGTACGAGCGGGAAGGGCACGAGGTGGGGCGGATGACCGGTGGGGATCCGTCGCTGCTGCGGCGGATCAATTCCGCAGTGGTGCTCCATGCGCTGCGCGCGCCGAGGCGCCCACACTCACCGATCTGACCCGGATCACGGGGCTGTCCCGGCCGACCGTCGAGGGCGTCCTCGAAGGGCTGGTCGGCTCCGGTCTGGTCGTGGAGACAGGCCCCGACGAGAGCGAGCCCCGGCGGCAAGGGCGGCCGGCGCGGCGGTTCCGTGCCGAGGCACGGGACATCGAGGCCCCAGGACCGGGTCTCGTCGATCATGTCCAGGGCCAGTTGCCACTTCTCGACATGGCCCACGTCCTCCGGGATGCCGCACCGCTCGCGGTGGGCCACCTTGGCGGGATCAGCCTGCGGCGACGCAGGATCCCAGCTCTTGGGGAGAAACAAGCGCCAGTCGATCGCCGCCGAGGCGGTGTCCGAGGCCAGGTGCAAGGACACGCCCGCTTGGCAGTTGGTCACCTTGCCGGCGGTGCCGGTGCACTGCCGCGACACACAGGCGGAACTGTCACGCTTCCGGGGTGCTGCGGTCCGTCCGCCGCATGCGGCGGGCCTCAGAAGAGTGCTTTCAGGGCTGCGTCGATGCCGATGAGGGTGGCCTCGCTGAGAAGTTGGCCCACGCGTTGTTGTATCGATCAGCGGCGTTGCCTGAACGAACAAGGTTCCTACTGTTCGTACTGCTCCTACCCCCACCCGGCCACGCCCGCTGCCTGCCGTAGCCTCTATGGATGCAGGTCATGGAGTGGGACGGAGGTCAGCTGGCGGTAGTGCGTCCCCCGTCGGGCGGGTTCCCGCGGCACAGTCACGACGAGTACGTGATCAGCGTCAACCTCTGCGGCTTGGAGCAGGTCCGGCTGGACCGCACCTCGTTCGACGTGAGCCTGGACGAGTTCACTGTCTACAACCCCGGCCAGGTCCAGTCGTGCACCACCCAGGTCCTGCCCGAGACTTCCTTCGCGGCCGTGAGCTGGTACGTCCCGCCCACGGTGGTGGAATCGCTGACCGGCGATGCCACCGTCGACTTCGAACGGCCCGTCGTCCGTTCTCCGCACCTGCGCGCCGATTTTCTGGCTGCCGCCAGGGCATTCCGCAAGCTTGCACCGGACGGACACCCTTCGCCCGCCGAATCCGCTGCTCTGGTCCAGGAGCGACTGGTGCTCGTGCTGTCGCGGCTGCTCGACCTGGCGGCGGGACGGCGCGCGCGTGGCCCGGAGACCACCGACGCCCGGATCGCCGCGGTTCTTGACCGGCTCCGCGCCGACCTGTCCGTCGCGCCCCGGCTGGCCGAACTGGCCGACGAGGCAGGCATGTCCCGGGAACATCTGATCCGGACGTTCACCCGCGCCACCGGAGCCCCGCCCTACGCCTGGCACCTGTCGGCCCGGTTGGCCGAGGCGCGGCGTCGGCTGCGCAGGGGCGTGCCCGTCGCCGACGTTGCGCACGGGCTCGGCTTCGCCGACCAGGCGCATTTCCACCGCCATTTCGCCGCGGCCTACGCCATCACACCCGGCCGGTACCGTCGGCTGTGCCGGTTCGAGTGGACTATCCGCAGAAGGAACTCATCGCGAGACTCCTGGCGGATACCTGCGAGATCTGCGGAAGCAAGGGCAACGTTCAGGTGCACCACGTCCGTGCTCTCGCCGACCTCGCTCACACCGGATGGCAGCCTTCCGACTGGGCGCGCGTCATGCTTCACCGACGCCGCAAAACCGTCGTGGCCTGCAACACCTGCCACGACCGCATCCACTCAGAACGGCCAGCCAGACCACTCACGCAGTAGTCACTGGAGAGCCGGATGACCGGGAAACCGTCATGTCCGGTTCGGCGGGAGGCCGCGCGGAACAGGACTCGCCCCACGGCGAGCACCTCACCGCGCGGCCGACCCAACCGCCTGGCTGCACGGTTTCAAACGGCTCCGCATCCACTCGGAACGCCGAGCAGACATCCACGAAGCCTTCTCCTCAAGCTCGCCTGCTGCCTGATTACCCACCGACAGGTGCTGTCCCTGACCTGACCGCCATCTGCCTCACGCCGATAGACGGCTCCGGCGAACTGCTTGCATGAACCGCACGTACTGCAGTCCGCACTTGCCCCCAGATCCAGGTAGGGGGACTCGGCCCCTGGAACAGCAGCCACATAACATGACCAGCCGGACGAGAGGAAGATCACCTGTGAGCGCACAGTCCCAGCACGACGGGTCAAAGATGGATACCGCGCTCTACCCGGAGCTCAGCCCCGACGCCGGCGACCCGGGCGCTGGGCTGCGGCGCTTCGCGGCAGCAGCAGGAATCACCCTGGCGCCGCTACATGTCACGGAATGGGCATCGGCGCCTCACGGGCCAGTCACGCTCGTCGTCGAAGCAAACCGCGGGATCGTCCATGTCGTCCTGGAACGCGACAGGCACGAAATCCAGGTCGACCTGACGATGCCCTGGCTGGGAGCGGCCCTTTCCGGGCATGCCGAGACGCTGACGGACGTGGCGCAGGCGATCGACGACTGGCAGCGTGGCGACGCACTCACCATGATCGCCAGCCGTCGGGTGTGGCTCGCCGCCTCCCCGCGCGCAGTGGCACACGAGCAGGGGCGCGCTGTCGAGTACGCATGGGACGTGGCGAGGGCCGCGACCGCCGACCAGTGGAATGGGCCTCTCGTGGAAGAGGCATACAACACCCCGGAGCTTCGCCAACTCGCCCCGCTCGTCACCCACGGCACGCTCACATTCCGCCGCTCCCCCATGCCGCCCTTCTCCCACGACCTCTTCGAGATAGGCCCCGCCGGCAACAACAGCTGGCGGGTCGGTAGCCAACAGGCCCCACTCGGCACGCACACCGTTGTCCCCACCGTCGCCGAAGCGATCGCCCTGGTCGTAGAGGCGCTGACCCCGGACTGCAACCCGGCCATCCAGGCCAGTGACTCCGAACTCGACTAGCTACTTGCTCCTGAAAAATGGTTCGCCCAGCTCAGAGGCGGTATCAGGGTTGGATCGTGGTGGCGGCTTTTGTAGGTGGGGGCTCTGTCATCGGCTGACGACGACCATCCGCTGCAGGTTGTAGGCGAAGATCCCGAGTCCGGTCCAGGCCTGGGCACCCGCCAGGTGGCGCAGGCGGGTGCGGCGGAGTCCGAAGGTCAGGAGCAAGTAGCTAGTGGGTCGCTCTTTGTTAGGCGCTCTAAGACAAACGGCGGCGCAGTTCACCGGTGCGGCTGACCTTCCACGGGTTCGGGCCTCGCTCCGAGGCTCTGATCCGGTGGATCGTCTTGTGTGACTCGTGGTGCACGGCACCCACGGCGAGGTCATCGGCCATCGCGCGGTCCGCGACCACATTGCCCTGCGACCGCTTCCGGCGACGCCCTACGTCGGACTGCTTCAAGTGCCCCAGGGTCCGACTCGGTGCTCCGGCCTCGCGGTCGGCCATCCGCAGCAACCTGACCACTGAGCGGTTGCCACGTATCTCCGAGCGTCAATTGGATGGATCACGCCTGCCACGCTTCCCGCCACCCGCGCAGCGGCATCCTGCGCGTGGTCGTGTTCTCGCCCGGCCTCTGTGTGCTGACCGACAGCAAGACCCGGCGGCTCACCAGGAGCTGACGCCGCAGCACGACGATGCGGCCGCGATCCGCTGCGCGATGAGTCGGCGCCGGACCTGGCCGGTTGCCGGTGTACGGGGCAGCTCGTCGACGACGCGGAGCAGGCGTGGGTGCTTGTGGGGCGCCAGCCTGCCGTCGAGGTGGCGCCGCAGGTCCCGCAGGCTCGGCGGACGTCCGGGGTCGCGGGGTACTACGACCGCACAGACCACCTCGCCCCATACGGGATCCGGCAGGCCGACGACGGCGGCGTCGGCCACGGCCGGATGGTCCGCGAGCCAGGCCTCCACTTCCCCTGGGAAGACGGTCTCGCCACCAGTGCGGATCAGCTCACCGAGCCGTCCCGTGAGGGTGATGCGCCCTGCGGCGTCGATCTCCGCAAGGTCCCCGGTGCGATACCAGCCGTCGTCGAAGGCCGCGGCGGTGGCGGCCGGGTCGTCGAAGTAGCCGTCGAAGAGCAGCGGGCCGCGCACCTGCAGCTCCCCGTCGGCGCCCCTGCGTACCTCGGTCGACGTACCGGGCACGCCGATGGAGTCCGGGCGGTCGAGGAGGCCGTCGCCGTCGAGCGCCGCGACGTTGCCCGTTTCGGTCGAGCCGTAGAAGACGCGCAGGTGGGCCCGTGGTGCGGCGGCCCGGATGGCGTCGAGGAAGGCGGCGGTGACGGCGGACGTGCCCGTGTCGGCGAAACGCAGCGTGGCCAGCGCCGCATGGTTGCCGTCCAGCACCCGCTGCCAGACGGCGGGCACGCAGTAGAGCCGGGTCGCCCGGTGGGTCCGGACGGCCGCCCGGATCGCCTGCCCGTCCGCTTGCTCCAGGTACACCACCGTGTCGCGTGCCTGCCACTGCTGCAGGGAGATCGTCCAGGCCGCCATGTGGAACAGAGGGAACGGGCAGACCGCGGCGCCGCGCGGTTCGAGCTGTGATCCCGGGTGGGACCGCAGGAAGCTGACGCGGTGGGACAGCACGATGCCCTTCGGCCGGCCGGTCGAGCCTGAGGAGAAGAACACGCAGTGCGGGTCGGTCTCCAGGAGGCCGGTCGCGGTGTGCGGATCCGTGCCGCGCGTCGCGGCCGCCCTGTGTACCTCTGCCTCTGCTGCGACCACGGCCCTCAGGTCCCGTACTGGGGCGCCGATCGCAGCGCGGAGCCGCGCGGTCTCGGCCGGTGTCCGGTCCGCCGTGATGACGAGCGCCGGGCGGACCGCGGCGGCGAGCTCGGCCGCCTCGTCGACGCCGAGCGTTCCCGCGACGGGCGCGTAGAGTGCGCCGAGCCTGGCAAGCGCGGCGAAGAGAGGGACCGCGTCGATGGTCGTGCCCGCCCAGCAGACGACGCGCTCGCCCCGGCCCACACCGAGCCCCCGCAGGGTGCGGGCGATCCTGTCGGCGCCGGCATCGACCTCGGCGAAGGTGAGCGATCGGTCGCCGAGCACGGCCGCCGTGCGGTGCGGCACGGCCCGCGCGGCGTTGGTGAAGACATCGCCGATCAGCAACTGGTGCACGGGTGCGGGCATGAGTACGGGCCTCCTGCGTGCGGCGGTACGGCGCGTGGCGGCCGCCACGCGGGCCGCGCCGGTCAGTCCTTCAGCTCGACGATGATCTCGTGATAGTCGCGCTCCCCGGTGTTCACCGCCGTCTCCACGCCACCGCGGGTGACGTAGATCGCGGCGCCGGGCACTACCTCGGCCTCCAGGAAGTCCCGGTAGGGACCCTCGGTGTCGGGCTCGGGCCGTACGACGATCCGGTCGCCGGAGATCTGCACCAGGATGTTGTCGAGCTCGTGCCGGTGGATGTCGCTGTGCTCGCCCGGTGCGAGTCGCAACTCCCAGATCCGCACCCGGTCGTTGTCGAACAGGACCTTGCTGCCGATGCGCCCGAGCACGCGTTCTTCGTCCACAGTCCGCTCCCGTCGTGTCCGTCGCCGCTACCGGGTCGCCGGCAGCGATCAGTACCCGATCGTCGTGTCGACCTCGTTGATCAGCCTCTCGCCCGCGAGATAGCGGGCCAGGTTCTGGCGCAGGAGCCGGAAGACCCCGGCGAAGTGCGCACCCGCGGCGGAGGCCGAGTGCGCCGAGATCGCCAGATTCGGCGCGTGCCACAGAGGGCTCTCGGCAGGCAGTGGTTCGACACGCGCGACGTCGATCGCGGCGCCGCCGAGCCGCCCCGACCGCAGGGCCTCCACCATGGCCTCCTCCACGACGCACGAGCCGCGGCCCACGTTGCAGAAGAACGCTCCCGCAGGCATCGCGGCGAACGCGGCCTCGTCCATCATGTCCACGGTCTGCGGCGTCTCCGGCAGGGCCGCAACCACCGCGTCGCACTCGGCCAGCATCGAGCGCAGCCCGTCCGGGCCGTACAGCGTATCGGCGTGCGGCGTGGGGCGTTCGGCGCTGCGCCGCACCGCCGACACCCGCATGCCGAAGGCACGGGCACGTACCGCGACCTCGGTACCGATCGCGCCTAGGCCGAGCACGCCGAGGGTACGGCCTGTCAATGGCTCGCCGTAGTAAGGGGTCCAGCTGCGCTCGCGCTGCGCGCGGTCGAATTCGGCGAACCGCTTGAAGTACCCGAGCACCCTCGCGAAGGCGAACTCCGCGACCGGCACGGCGTTCACCCCGGACGCGGTGGACAGCCGGATGCCGCGGGCGTCGAGGTCCGCGGGCAGCAGGTGCCCGACACCCGCGCCGATGGCCTGGACCCAGCGCAGCCGGGGCGCGGTCCGCAGGAGGTCCGGCGGCAGGTGCAGCCCGACGAGGATGTCGAGCCGGCCCAGCGCCGCGGCGGTGGTGTCGCCGGGCGGGCATTGGACGACCTCGACGCGCGAGTCGACCGCCCGTAGCTCAGCGATGTCCCGCTCGATCACGTCGGCGGCCCGCTGGTCCCAGGACGGCGGGTAGGCAAGACCGACGACGACCGCGGAAGGCTCCGTCACCGCGCCACGTCCTTCCGGCCTTCCAGGTCCTTGAGCACGCCCATGGAGTGCACCGCCGCATGGTGCTCGGCCAGGTAGCCGGGGGCCTGCGTCGTCTCCACGAACCAGCCGGTCGGGCACATCGTCAGGATCTCGACGAAGGTGAAGCCCAACTCCTGTGCCCGCAGTGCCCGCACGACCATCCTCTTCGTGCGGTGCACATTGACCGCGGTGTCGACCGCGCCGCGTGCGACGTACACGGCCCCGTCCAGCTGGGCGAGCAGGTTCGCGAGCCGGATCGGATGGCCGTGCCGGGCGCTGTCGCGGCCTTCGAGGGTGTTCTTCGTGCGCTGGCCGAGCACGGTCGTGGCTGTCATATGGCCGCCGGTCTCGCCGAACACGCCGTTGTTGAGCATGAAGCAGGTGATCCGTTCACCGCGGGCCGCCGCGTGCAGGACCTCCTGCAGGCCCTCGTCGGCCATGTCGCCGTCGCCCTGTACGGTCAGTACGGCAAGGTCGGGCCGGCTCCGCTTCACTCCGGTGGCCACCGAAGGGGCTCGCCCGTGCAGTGCCTGGACGACCTCGATGTCGAGGTTGTTGGAGAAGGCCGTGGAGCAGCCGATCCCGAACACCGCGACGCAGGAGGCAGTGCGGCCGAGTTCCGCGACGGCTTCCACGATGGCGCGCATCGCGACCGGTTCGCCGCAGCCCGGGCAGAGCTGATGGGCCCCGATGTCGACCAGGGCGGGCGTGAAGTCGTGGACGAGTTTCGCGCCGCAGGCCGGGGGCTCGTCCGTGGGGACGATGGGCAGGGCCTTGCGTCCGGTCATGGGGCCACCTCCGTGATCCGCTCCCGCAGAACCCGCACGTCCAGATCCGGTGCGACACCGAAGCCGGAGGGGTCGGTCGAGAGCCCGCCGATGAATTCGACCGGCAGCGCGCCGTCCACCGCGAGCCGCACGTCCTGCACCGCCTGGCCGGTGTTGTTCTCGTACACCGCGACGGCACGCGCGCCCCTCACGAGCCGTGCGATCTCGGCGTAGGGGAAGGGAACCAGCGTCACGGGCCGCACGAAGCCGATGCGCGCCCCCGCGGCGCGCAGTTCGCGCACGGCGGCACGCAGGTACGTGGCCGGGGTGCCGTAGCCGACGACCACGAGTTCGGCGTCGTCGAGGAACATGGACTCCACCCGGGGCGGGATCGTGCGCAGCATCGCCTCGGTCCGCTCGGCGCAGGCACGGTAATGGACCGCGAGGTCGTAGCCGGCCAGGCCGCCGAGGCCGTCGCGCTGCTTGACGGTGCCCAGCGGGGAGACCAGCTTCGCGCGGCCGGTGCCCCCGCTGCTGCCGTCCAGCGCCCACCCGGGGCGCGGGAGGACTCCTTGCGAGGCCCTTTCCGACCCCTGCGGCCCCGGGACCGACACCGACCGGTGCGTGTGCGCGAGGTAGTAGTCGCCCAGGACCATGACCGGGGTGCGCCATGTCTCGGCCCACTCGAAGGCGAGCGAGACATGCGCGACCGCCTCCGGGACGTCCGACGGCGCGAGCACGGGCAGCCGGTAGTCGCCGTGGCCCCCGCCGCGGGTGGTCTGGAAGTAGTCCCCCTGGCCGCGGGCCATGTTCAGCACGACCAGGGGCAGCCGCGCGAGCGTCATTTCCGCCAGCGACTCCTGCATGAGCGCGAGTCCCTGGCCGGTCGAGCCGGTGGCGGCGCGCGTGCCGGTCGCCGCGGCTCCCCAGCACATGCCGATCGCCTCGAGCTCGCTCTCCGCGTTCATGCAGACACCGCCGGCCTCGGGCAGCCCCACTGCCATCGACTCCAGGACCTCCGTGAACGGCGTCATCGGATAACCGGCGAAGAACCGGCAGCCCGCGGCGACCATCGCGGCCGCGAGCGCGTCGGAGCCGGCAAGCAGCCGAGAGGGCCTGGTCATCGGGCCGCCTCCCGCTGGTCGTAGCGGTACACCTGGAAGACGAAGTCGGGGCAGATCGCCGTGCAGGCCGTGCAGGCGATGCAGCCGGGCAGCAGCCGCGGGTACCGGTGCCCCCGGCTGTTCACCTGATCGTCGGTCATCACCAGGACCGACGGCGGGCAGGCGCCGATGCACAGCTCGCATCCCTTGCACGCCTCGACGTCGATGACGAGCGTGCCGCGGCTCATGCGACCGCCTCCGGCCAAGCCGGCACGTACGCCGCGGCCGCGTGGCCGAAGCCGGCTTGCAGAGCCCGCTCGTTCACGGCCAGCAGGCGGCTGCGGTAGGGCGGCACGACATCGGGCAGGGCGGCCACCATGTCGTCGATCCCGACGATGCCGGTACCGCGGACGTACGCGCCGAGGGCGACGAGCGTCGCCGCGGCCACCGCCCCGAGCTCGTCCGCGACGCCTGATGCCGGGACCTCCAGCACCCGGATCCCGCCCGGCCACGGACGGGCAGTGCAGAGCGTGCTGTTGACCACGGCGAGACCGCCGGTCCTGACGCGCTCGGTGATCCCGTCGGCGTATGCCTCGTGCATGACCAGGCACGACCACGCACGGAAGACGGTCGGCGGGCTCTCGATCGCGCAATCGCCCGCGACCAGCGTGGCCTCGGTACTGCCGCCGCGCATCATCCCGCCGTAGCTGCCGAACATCGAGACAGCGAATCCGGCGCTCGTCAGCGCCTGGGCGAGCAGCCTGGCGCCGAGCTGGATGCCCTGCCCGCCGATGCCGGTCATCAGCAGTTCACGCTCCACCGGCCCTCCCTCCACCCGAAACTGACGCATCATTGATCTGATGCTCTGTCAGAACAACGTTCTCAGAATAGGAACGACCGTTCCCCGCCGCCAGATGCTGTGGCAGGATTTCTTGCACAGGGCGGAGAAGGCGGGGAGAGACGATGACTGACGGAGCGCCAGATCTGGTGGAGCGTGCGGTCGCCCGGCCGCTCGCCGGACGCTACGAGGTCTCGGCGGACGAGGTGCAACGGCTGATCGAGGGCACCTACACGGTGATCGAGAGGACCGGGTCACTGGACCCCACGGTGCGCGACATCCTGCGCGAGTCGAGCCTGTCCAACCAGGTGTTCTACCGGCACTTCCGGTCCAAGGACGACCTCCTCATCGCGATGCTCGACCACGGCCGGCGGCGGATGGCGGACCATCTGCGCCACCGGATGTCCCTGGCCGCAGATCCGCTCGACGCGGTCCGGGCCTGGATCGAGGGGGTGCTCGCCCAGGCCGCCGACCGGCGTGCGGCCGCCAGGACCCGACCCTTCCTGGCCCATGTCGACCGGCTCGCGGCACGCTTCCCCGAGGAGCAGCGGGCCTCCGAGGAAGCCATGATCCAGCTGCTGGCCTCCGCACTCCGCGAGGCGGCCGCGACCGGCGTACTCACCGGCGCGGGCGAGCGCGCCGACCACGACCGCGATGCCCGTACCGTCTACCTGCTGACCATCGCGGTCCTCCACGACCACCTGCGCACCGGCACGCAGCCGGACCCGGCGGAGACGGACCACCTGGTGCGGTTCGCGCTCGCCGGCCTCAGCGGCAGCCGCTGACCGCTCCCCTGTCGGTGCGCTGGAACGACCTCCAGCGCTGTTGCGCCCGGCTTCGAGACCGTTGGCCACGCCTCCAGCAGATCGTGCGGCGGGGCAGTACCGGCACGCTGCGTACCGGCGGCATCGCAGCGTTCCTGCGCACCCGGGTCCACCGGGAACGCAACACCGTCGAGCGGTGCATCAACCGCTTGAAGCAGGGCGCGGCATCGCCACCCGCTACGAGAAGACCGCCACCACCTACCTGGCCGGACTCCACATCGCGGGCATCTCCCTCTGGTCCGCCGGTGATCCAAACGAAACCGCCTAGCCCTCCCGCGCCCACGGCCGCAGCTTCTCCGGGTTGCGGACCGCCCAGATCCGGGTGACGCGCCCGTCGGAGATGTCGAACGAGGCTACGGTCATGACGACGCCGCCGCGCCGGGCCACGAGGCCCGGCACACCGTTGACCGACCGCTCCAGGAGTTCGAGCCCCGGAGCCTTGTCGGCAATGGCGACCATGTACTGGGCGATGCGCGTGCCGCCCTCGACCGGGCCCAGGACGGTGCCGACCATGCCGCCGCCGTCGGCGGTCATCACGGCGGCTGGGTTGAGGAGACCGACGAGGGCTGCGATGTCCTTGGTCTCCCATGCCTCTTTGACGTGCCTCACCACGTCGGCCTGGTCGTTCGCCGTCATCGGAGCGCGCGCGACGCTCACCCGCCGCCGGGCGGAGGACGCCAGCTGCTTGCAGGCCGCGGGGGTGCGGCCGAGAACGTCGGCGATCTCGGCGAACGGGTACCGGAATACGTCGTGCAGGACGAACGCCACCCGCTCGGCGGGCGTCATCGACTCCAGGACGACGAGGAAGGCCATGGTCACCGACTCGTCCAGGACGATCTGTTCGGCGGGGTCGGCGCCGCCCGCGGGGTCCCACTCGGTGCGGTCGGGCAGCGGCTCGGGCAGCCACGCGCCGACATAGCGTTCACGGCGGGCCCGCGCCGAGCCGAGCACGTCCAGGCAGATGCGGCTCGTCACCGTCGTCAGCCAGGCACCGGGCGACAGGATCTCCTCCTGCCGGCTTCGTGGCAGCCCGTACCAGCGTGCGTAGGCATCCTGTACGGCGTCCTCGGCCTCGGTCACCGAACCGAGCAACCGGTAAGCGACATTGATCAGTTGGCGTCGCTCGCCGGCTATCTCATCTGTGCTGGTCCCGGCAGTCCCCATGCCTCCGGCCGCCCCCTCGCCTTACCTTTCGCAGGCCCGGGTCGTCGGGCTGGTGAGACCTTATCGATCTACTGCCCGAGGGCGGAAAAGGGGACTGTGACATGGCCACTCAGGTGACGGCGACGGCGAACGCACAGCGCAGTTCCTCGTTCCTGCAGATCGCGATCGCCCTGCAGACACTGACCATCTTGCTTCAGGCGGTCTCCGCCGGACTGCTGCTGACCTCGTCCTACGGAGAGGCACTGCACAGTGTCGGAGCCCGTGTGATGTACGGGGCGTCGATGCTCTACGTGCTCGCGGCGGTGCTGGCGTGGAAGCCGGGCGGCGGCTCGCCCCGGCCTGTCCGGCACGCGTCAGGTTTCCTCGTACTCGCCTCGGTCCAGGTCGTGCTCGGCATCGCGCACGTCCCGTCGGTCCATCTCCCCCTGGGCGTTTTGATGTTCGGTTTGAGTGTGCTGGCGCTGGCCCGGCGCCACTGACTTCGGCCCGGCCAGGTGAACTTCCGCGAAGTCTCTGTGGACGGGGAACGAGATGACAGCCGAGGCGAGCGGTGCCGGTATCGCTACAGCACCCCGGCTCCGGCCAGGGCCGCCACCGGAAGCAGCAGCATCCACTGCGGCAGCCGCAGCAGGGGGCGTGACCAGCCTGCGCGGAGCGTGATCACCAGGAAAACCGCCGTATATGCGAGGAAGTGGGCCGCGATGAAGAGGACGAGCGGCGCATTCGCAGTGGGCCGGGTCGCGAGGGCGATCAGGGTGAGGCCGCTGAACAGGAGGTCCGCAGTGGCGAAGTGCCACACCACGTGCAGGGTACGCCGCGGCTCGGCCTGAAGGGAGCTGCCCAGCAGCGGGCGGACCACGTCGCGCTCGCCGGCGACGAGGTGGATCAGGGCCGTCACGGTCGCCAGGGAGCCCCCGGCCAGCAGCCATCCGTTCACCGGGCCTCGATTCCCTTGGCGGCGATCCCGGCAACACTCCGGGCCAATTGGGGGCCGGCAGGCTCGCCGAGGATGCCCAGCCGGAACAGGACGGTGCCGACGAGGGCGTCGAGTACCAGGTTGGTATCGACGCTCGGGCCCGTCTCGCCGCGCGCCTGAGCGCGCTCGAAGACGTCGGTCAGGCGCTGCTTGGCTGGCGCGAGGAAAGCGTCGCGGATTCTGGCGCGAAGCTCGGGGGCGGCAGCGAAGTCTGCCAGCAGGCCGGGCAGCGCCGCAGCGGCGGCCGGGGTGCTGAACTCGTCGATCAACTGCTGCACGAGGACGGTGAGGTCGCCTTCGAAGGTGCCGGTGTCTGGAACCGGTGCGGTGTCGGTGGTGGTGAACACGGCCTCGTAGACCAGCTCGGCCTTGCCGGACCACCGGCGGTAGATGGTGTCCTTCCCCACCCTGGCCCGGCTTGCCACGGCCCCGAGGGACATGGCGGCATAGCCGGTCTCGGCCAGCAGTTCGGTGGAGGCGACGAGGATCGCCGCATGAGCAAGCTCATCTCGCGGGCGTCCTCGACGAGTTGTCTCGGCAGTCATGACCTCTTTTTACCATACGGGTCGACCCGTATGGTAAATATTCCGCGGTCCTCGATCGCACAACCAGACGAATCCCAAAGGCGGGACGGGCGGGACTGCGGCGGGGTGGCCGGTCCGTGGACCGTGAACCGGCCGCAGACGGGACGCCACGGCTGGACCGTCGAACGCATACCGCGAACTGTCCTGCCGACTGCCGCCTGCGCCGGCACCACGCGAGCATCGCCTGCGGTGCTGTGGACGTGGCGCCGCACCTGTCCCGCAAGCTCTGCCCAGGGCTCGACCGGGCGACGACCGGCCCGGTACTGCCGCTTCAACTCCACCCCCTCGTACGCACAGGTGGCCGCCGACCGCCGCCGCGTCAAGGCTTCGTCGTCTCAGTCGGGGAGACGGGATGGACCAAAGCGTTCGGATCACTGCGGCGGCCATCCGCATTGTCAGTCACCCTCATCCCTCAACTCGACGGCGAAGTCCAGGTCCAGTTCGTCTCTTTCTGGCACTGCGTCTCAGCCGGGGGACATGCCGAGTTCTACGTCGATGTAGGTGGCTCGGCGAACTCGGTCCTGTGGACGCGCCTCCGGGGGCAGGCGGTGTGCAGGGCGAGTCCTTGCCACCGGCCAGGCGCACTCCCGCCCAGCCCATCACAGAAGCGCACCAATCCCGACGTAGAGGCGTTGGGTTCACCAAACCGCCCACGTCCTCGACGCCATGCCGAAGTCGACCCAGTCAGCGGGGTGAAGAAGGCAATCCAGGACATCTGCAACGCCGAGGACCACGAGCGTGCCGAGCAGGCCGTCATGACGTTCGCAAGCTCTACGGTGCGAAGTTCCCCAAGGCCCTCGCGAGGATCACCGATTGCCAGGACGTGCTGCTGGAGTTCTTCGACCACCCGGCCGAGTACTTCGAACGGAGCCTCATGGTTGAACCCTCTGAAATGATCACAGCGTGACAACCAACTCCCACGAACGATCTGACATGCCTCCACGCGAAGTCCGCGTTGCTACTCCCGACGGCGGTCGACTTTGGGCTGAGCGCAGTGGCACCGGAAGCGCGGTCGTGCTCCTGCACGGCGCCGGCATGGACTCCCGCCTGTGGGACGCCGTCGTTCCCGAGCTGGCCCGCCACCACGACGTGATCCGCTACGACGCCCGCGGGCTGGGACGCTCCACACCTCCAGACAGGCCGTTCAGCGACGTCGAGGATCTGCGCGCCGTCCTTGACCACTTCGGCCTTCGTCGAGCGGCGCTGGTCGGGTTGAGCATGGGCGGGGAGACCGCGCTGGACTTCGCCCTCGCCCACCCGGAGCGCGTCACCGCACTGGCCCTGGTCGGTGCCTCGGTCAGCGGTCACGTCTGGCCGCAGAGTCCCGAGTTGGCGGCCTATGCCACGGCCCGGCGCGAGCGTGAGACGGCCACCCTGGCCGAGCTGGAACTGACGATCTGGGCAGCCATGGGCCGTACGGCTCCCGGGGGAGAGCTCATCGAGACGATGGTCGCCTCGAACGCCCAGCGGCGAGTTGTGAGCGAACAGCACTGCGTTGTCTCCGCGGGCCGTGATGCCGAACCACACCTCGGAGACATCGCCGCGCCGGCGCTGGTCGTCCACGGCGGCCAGGACCACCCAGAGATTGCGGTGATCGCCGAACGACTTGTCACCGACATCCCCGGCGCCTGCGGCGAGACGATTCCGGACGCCGACCACTACCTGCCACTCCGTACACCCGGACGTCTCATCAAGCTACTGCTGTCACACCTGCCCTGACACGCGGCCCATCAACGATCCACAACGATTGACAATTACTCCCCTGGCCGATGCTCGCTCGCGCGCATTCCTCGCCGTCGTCCGGGCCGACGCACACACCCCACGGGCCGCTCCGGACGATCTGATCCCGCAGACCCCGCAAGGAGATCCAGCGCCTGGTCGTCGCCCTTGTCGTCAACAGCCCGTCCGTGACGCGGCCCACCGTCTGGGCCGGTCCGCCTGGCGACGCCGTCGCCAGGCTCGATCACCAGCCGGCCATCACCGGCGGCAAGCCGCGATCGAGCCATGAGGATCACTGTCCACAGCTGGAGTATCAGCTGGCGCTCATACCGTGCTCAGGCCACTGGCTCGCCTCTTCGTACATGGCGTTGATCTTGCGTGATGCCTTGAGGAACGTGTAGTCGACATTGCCGTCGTCCGGATGCGACTTGCGGTCCTGCCTGTTCATCGTGAGGTGCCGCACCATCTTCGCAGGGTCCCCGCCGAATGAGTAGCGGACGGCGCTGGGGTCTTCGGAATGCTTCTTGAAGTAGACAAGTGCGGCCACTACCACTCACCCTCGAAGTCTTCGCGCCTGTTCAGCGGCGTTTTGCTCTGCCAATTCCAGGACTCGTAGGCCACCCGGTGTGCCTCCTGGCAGGTGGCTCCAGGGTCCTCGCGGAGGTAGGTGAGCTCGATCGGCTCATGTTCCAGCAGAACGTGGTCCTTCGGCAGTACTTTCCCGGAGCGGAGGCGAATCCCGGCATCGGCGATTTCGGCATCAGGACGGCAGTGGTCGCCCGCCGCGGCACCGAGCACGGTTCCGGCCTGGGCGCCCAACGCCGGCCTGTGAAGGGAGCGTTCGCTCATCTGCACTGGCTCTGCCGCCTGCGGGTCCGTTGGGAGAGACACGCCGGCAGACACGAAGCGTTCTTCACGCTGGGATGCGCGCTGATCAGCTGGGGCCGCCTGAATCGATGGCAATGGGACTTCGTGAGACGGCGTGTGGCGGCGCATGGATGGCTTCCGGGCCGACATATCGCCGTCTGCGACGCAGCTTCACGGAGAGGTTGCCGGTCCCCTGCGGATGATGAAGGGAAGAGGGGAGTGCTCACTCCCCTTCCATGATCAACATATAACGCGCCGGGGGGCTTGCGGCAAGGTCCTGGTCGTGCCGCAGAATCACCCACCCAAGCCAGGACCTGCGGAAATGAGAATCACGAGATGCGTGTGGTGTTGTCGACGTACGGATCGCGCGGGAGCGTCGAACCGATAGCGGGACTCGCGGTGCGATTGCAGGAACTCGGCGCGGAGGCGCGGGTGTGCGCGCCGCCTGACGAGGAGTTCGCGAAGCGCCTGGCCGAAGTGGGCGTGGAGATGGTGCCGACCGGCCAACCGGTGCGCCCGCTGGTGACCACGGTGACCCCGGGGTCGGCGGTGGGCCTGGCGCAGCGGGCGGCCGAGTTGATGGCCGCACAGTTCCACACGGTCGCCGCGGCGGCCGAGGGATGTGATGCGCTGGTGGCGACCGGCCCGTTGCCGGCCACGGCCGGCGCGCGGTCGGTGGCCGAGAAACTGGGCATCCGCTACGTGCATGTGAGCCACCAGCCGGTCAGCCTGCCGTCGCCGCACCGCCGCCCGCCCGCGCGGCGGGGCCGGCCGTTGCCGTCGGAGGTGACCGACAACCGGGCGCTGTGGGACCTGGACGCCCGGATCGCGACCGCGATGTTTGGGAGATGCTCAACACCCAACGGGCGTCGATCGGCCTGTCACCGGTGGACAACGTCCGCGACTACGCCTTCACCGACCATCCGTGGCTGGCCACGGACCCGATCCTGTCCCCGTGGCAGGAGCCCGCGGACCTCGACGTCGTGCAGACCGGCACGTGGGTCCTGACCGACGAACGCCCGCTCCCCGCCGAGTTGATGGCGTTCCTGGACGCCGGCACACCACCCGTGTACGTGGGCTTCGGCAGCACGCCCATGAGCGACCCGAAGGAGGTCGCCCGGGTGGCCATCGAGGCGATCCGCGCACAGGGTCGCCGCGCGGTCGTCTCCCGCGGCTGGGCCGACCTGGCCGTGATCGATGACCAGGACGACTGCTTCGCCGTCGGCGAGGTCAACCATCAGGCACTGTTCCGCCGAGCGGCCGCCGTCGTACACCACGGCGGCGCGGGCACCACGACGACCGCCACCCGGGCCGACGCGCCTCAGGTGGTGATACCCCAGGGGGCGGACCAGCCGTACTGGGCCGCCCGGGTGGCCGACTTGGGCATCGGCACGGCCCATGACGGTCCCACCCCGACCTTCGAATCCCTGGCGGCCGCGCTCACGACGACTCTGACCCCCGAGACCCACGCGCGAGCGAGGGCCGTGGCCGACACGATCCGCACCGACGGAACGACGGCGGCCGCGAACATGCTGCTCGAAGCGGTCAGCTGAGAAGGACCGCCGGTGTCCGCGTGAACCACGTGGGGCCGCCGCGCCAGGGAGGGCGCCCGGCGCCGGGCTGCACCGCCGACTCGGAACGCTCGACGAGACCGGCCTACCCGCTGGTGTTCCGCGGCGGCGGCCCGGCCGGGCCCGGGCGAGCAGGAGCACCGATCTCCAGGGGTGGTCACCCGGCTCATGCCGATCCGGCTGTCCGCCTGCGCCGCCGCCATGTCCCACCAGTGCCGCCGCGCCAAGGAGCCCGGCATGCCGAGCGCCGACCTCGGGGATCCGGGAGCCGGGTCCGACAGTCGCTGTGGTGGCGGACGAACTCGCCGAAGTGCCGACAGCGGTTGAGGGGTCAGAGCCGAAGCCCCTGCGGAAGGGCGACGGCAGGAAGGGCCCTCCCGCCGACCGTCGGGAAGGAGACCGTTGCCGCGATGACGGCCGACAGCGCAAAGGGGGAGGGGCCGACGATGGCGGAGCGCCTCGGCGTCGTGGAGCGGACGGGATACCGCTGCCTCGAAGCCCTCCGGGCGGCCTGAAGCAGGACCACTGGCTTCGCCAGGCATGTGATTGCCGGCGAAGCCGGTCCTGCGCATGCACTTCTGAGCCTCCCGGCTCGGCACCTTCGTCCTATACGGTTCGCCCGGACAAACGAGGTATGGGGCTGAGGAGCAGCGATGAGTCAGGGGCCGGGCCCTACGGGGACTGCTGAGCTCAAGCGGGAGCTCGGTGTCTTCGACGCGGTTGTCGTCGGCCTGGGGTCAATGATCGGGGCGGGCATCTTCGCCGCTCTCGCGCCCGCCGCAGGCGCGGCCGGGTCCGGGTTGCTGCTCAGCCTGGCAGTTGCCGCAGTGGTGGCGTACTGCAACGCAACCTCCTCAGCCCGCCTTGCCGCCCGCTATCCGGCTTCCGGTGGGACTTACGTCTACGGCCGTGAACGGCTCGGCGAGTTCTGGGGGTACCTGGCCGGCTGGGGCTTCGTCGTCGGCAAGACGGCATCGTGCGCGGCGATGGCCTTGACCGTCGGCTCCTACGCGTGGCCGGACCAAGCCCATGCCGTCGCGGTGGCCGCCGTGGTGGCGCTGACCGCAGTGAACTACGTGGGCGTACGGAAGTCCGCGTGGCTCACGAGAGCGATCGTTGCCCTCGTCCTGGCCGTTCTCGCTGCGGTGGCCACCACATGCCTGGCGGGTGGCACGGCTCGGGCCGCCCGGCTGGACATCGGCGGCGACGCAACGGTCGGCGGGGTACTGCAAGCGGCTGGACTGCTGTTCTTCGCCTTTGCGGGCTACGCCCGCATCGCCACCCTCGGTGAGGAAGTCCGCGATCCGGCCCGCACGATCCCGCGAGCCATCCCTGTCGCCCTGGGCATCACCCTGGCTGTGTACGCGGCCGTCGCCGTCGCGGCCCTGGCAGTCCTCGGACCCGACCGGCTCGCGGACGCCACGGCGCCGTTGACCGAGGCAGTGCGGGCCGCCGGTGTCCCCGGTCTTGCCCCGGTGGTTCGCGTGGGCGCGGCCGTCGCCGCCTTGGGATCCTTGCTCGCGCTGATTCTCGGCGTCTCGCGCACCACCCTCGCCATGGCCCGCGACCGGCATCTGCCCCACGCACTGGCCGCCGTCCACCCCCGGTTCGGCGTCCCGCATCGAGCCGAACTTGCTGTCGGATTCATCGTCGCCCTCGTCGCCGCGACAGGAGATGTACGCGGCGCAATCGGCTTCTCTTCCTTCGGCGTCCTCGCGTATTACTCGATCGCCAACACCGCTGCCTTCACCCTGACCCCGGCGGAAGGCCGACCGCCGCGCATCGTCCCGATCATCGGCCTGGCTGGTTGTCTGCTCCTGGCCTTCGCCTTGCCGGTGTCCTCGGTGGTCTCCGGTGCTGCCGTGCTCGCGGCCGGCGCGGGGGCCTACGGCCTTCGCAAAGCGGCGTCCCGCACCTGTCCATGAGGAGCCCTGGCACGGACGTACGCCGGCGCGCACGAGGGCCCCTCGAGCCGGGGCGCCGTGGGAGAACCACATGGACAGCCCGCGCCTTCTCCCCGTAGGTTCCGCGAGCGCCTGCCGCAGCGGTGGACGTCAAACACCTGTGGGGGGTTGTCTGTCATGTCTGCGTTTCCCGTGTTCACGCCCAGACCTGAGCTTCGGGTGCCGGTGCCGACCAGGCTCGCTGCGGCGACCTGTGTGCTGCTCGGCCTGGCCATGCTGGCCGATGTGTACTCCCTTGGTACGGGGGCGCAGTACTACAGCCTCTGGAGCGGCTTCGGCGAGGAGGGTTTCCACTACGTCGGCCTCGAAGAGATGGATCGGGCCGAGCGCCTCTACAGTCTCTCGGGCGTGCTCCAGACCGTTGCTTTCCTGGTCTGCGGGCTCGTGTTCATCCTGTGGTTCCGGCAGACGCGGGAGATCGCCCAGCTTTTCGCGCCCGACGCGCACAGCAAGTCGCAGGGCTGGGCGGTCTGGGGCTGGATCGTGCCGGTCGTCTTCCTGTGGTTCCCGCGCCGTATCACCCTGGACATGTGGACGGCGAGCGAGCTGCGGCACGACGTGCCCGACGCGCCGCGCACGCCGGTCACCGTCGTCAACGTGTGGTGGACGGTGTGGATCTCCGGCGTCATGTTGAGCAATCTGGCTTCCCGCCAATACGTCCGGGCCGAAGAGGCGGACGCGATCAAGGAGGCTCTGGGACTGTTGATGGTCGCCGACGTTCTCGACATCGCCGCCGGCGTGCTGGCCGTCGTCGTCGTGCGCAGGCTCACCCGGATGCAGCTGCGGAGGGCGGCATGGACCGGGCCCGGCCACGACGGCCCGGCCGAGGATTCCGGACGGCGCGGCCCGTGAGCCGTGGTTCAGCAGAGGAAGGACCAGCAGGAAGCGGGCCGACCAACTCGGCTCGGTTGGGGTCGGGCACGTCCGTCGGAGGGCGGACCGCAGGCCCTCGAGACCGAAGTGCGCCAACTCGAAGGTTCTGTGCGTCGAGTGACGGTCAGTCAGTGATCAACCGGCGCAGGTCAGGTCAGGTCGGCAGAGGCCAGGGTCATGAACCACAACTGCACAACGATGCCGGCCGCCATCCAACCGCGACCTCCGTGCCGGGCGCGTTCGTGCCTACCACGCAGGAGGCAACACCGACCGACAAGGGAGCTGTATTCGTGGGACCCCCGCCCTTGACGGCGGTCCGCACCGTGTCGGATCCGGCCATCGGGTGGTCGTGCTGACACTCGCTTCCTGCGTCAGTGGGATTATGATGATCACGAGGGCCCGGGTACTGCATCCCCCGTCGGTATCCGGGCCCTTCTTTTCCTGGCGGGGTCCTGGCCGGTGGTTCGCCACCGATGCGAACGGTCCTGATGCGATCCGGTTTCCCCGACCAACCTTCGGTGGTGTCCCCTGCGTTGGCGGCCGAGTTCAGCAGGAGCCCGGTGCCCCGGGTCTCTGCTGCTGTGCGGGCTCGCCCCGCCCCACCCCCGTGGGGGCAGAGCGAGCCCGGTCATGGGCGCCCGGTCACGTGGTGGACACGGGCGGTTGTGAGGGCCGGGCAAGGTGCCGTGCCAGGTGCTTGGCCGCGTCGATCACGGTGCGATCGGCCAGGTAGGGGCCGATGATCTGGATGGCCAGCGGCAGACCGTCGGCGGTCTTACCCGCGGGCATGACGAGGGCCGGGAGTCTGACATGGCCGGCCAGATTCAGCCACGCCGTCTGGTCGAAGTACGGGCGTCGTTCGCCGTCGACGGTGATGAACCTTTCGGGAACCGGTGTGGACGTCTGGTCGTCGACGGCCGTGGAAGGAACGGCCGGTGTGATGAGGACGTCATGGGTGGCGAAGTAGTCCGCCCAGCGGCCGCGCAGGTTCTCGCGCTCCTCGTTCGCGCGCAGCCAGTCCCGGTGCCGCATCGTGCGCGAGTGCAGGAAGAGGCCGCTCGGGTCGTCGACGGGAATCCTCTCGGCGGCGGCGATGTCGTCGGCGAAGCCGTCGTCGGTGGCGGTGGCGCTCGCCGTGGCGTACATGAGCCGTTGGAAGAGCTTGTCGCTGTCGGCGAGCGGCACGGGACGCGTGCTGTGGTCGACGCTGGCACCCGCGGACCCCAGGAGTTCGGAGAGCTGGTCCAAGAGCCGGCGGACAGGTTCGTCGACATGGCAGTACGGGTCGTCCTGCCACATCCCGAAGCGGTAGTCCGCCAACCGGCTGCGCCTGGGCGCGGGGAGTTCGATCCTCCAGGCGGCGGCCTCGGCGGGAGCAGGGGCGGCCAGGACGTCGAGGAGGGCGTCGAGGTCGTCGGCGTTCCGGGCGATGGGGCCGAGGGTGAGCATGTCGGAGCTGGAGAGCCACCCCGGTGGCCGGGGGATGTGTCCCCGGGTGGGGATGATTCCCCCGCTGGGGCGCAGCGCGTACACACCGCAGTAGGCGGCCGGAAGGCGGAGGGAGCCCGCGAGGTCGGAACCGAGTTCGAGGCTGGTCATGCCCGAGGCGACGGCTGTGGCCGGGCCTCCGGAGGATCCGCCCGGGGTTTTGGCGTCGTCGTACGGGTTCTTGGTCCTGCCGAAGATCGGGTTCGAGGTCTGCAGGTCCTGACACATGACCGGGACGTTCGTCTTGCCGAGGATCACGGCACCGGCGGAGCGCAGGCGCGCGACGGCATCCGCATCCTGGCCGGGGACGTGGTCGGTGAGCTCGGGTGAACCGCAGGTCGTGCGCAGCCCCTTCGTCTCCAGAGCGTCCTTGACCGTGAGGGGAAGGCCGTGGAGTGCGCCGAGCGGCTTGCCCGTCCTGGCCATGTGGCGGTCGGCCTCGTCGGCTGCCGCGCGTGCACCGTCGGCGTCCAGGGTGATCACTGCGTTGAGGTCCGGATTGGTTTCGGCGATGTGCTGGAGGTACTGCTCCAGCAGGGCGCGGCTGGTGATCGTGCGCCGGTGCAGTGCCTGGAGTTGCTCGCGGGCAGGAGCCAGGTGCAGGTCGGTGCGCGGGGGCGGTGCGCCACCCGAGCGGGAGCGCGCAACCGCGGTCATGGTGGCCATGGACGCCGCTGCGGCGATGGCCGTGGAGGCGATGAGCAGGGTGCGACGGAGGATCACGAACGGGCTCCTGAGGTGGGGCTACGGACGTCGGAGGCATTGCTCGCAGGGGGCGTGAAGTACGCGGCGACGCGTTGGAGGTGCACCAACTCGTCCTCTGTGGTGGCGAGGGCCAGCTTGGCATCGGCGAACTCGGCCGGGCTGTCGACGAGTTCGTCCGCCGCGTGCCGGGCGAGGGCGGCCCGGATCTGGTCGGCGGTGACGGCTGCGACGAACTCGGTGCCGGACAGTCCTTCGGACGCGCGGCGGGCTTCGGCCTCGACCCGCACGGCCGGATCGAGGTAGCGGCGCATCAGTTTCTGTCCCTGACGGATCTCGACTCGGCGCCGCAGCAGGGGGAAGTGGGCGCTGCGGCCGCGCAGGACGTCCTGGCCGTGGCTGGCCGGGCGGCGCAGTGTGATGCCGGGGTCGGCCTGGTCGAGAGCGGACCACAGCCGGCCCAGGCGCCGGTAACGGATGTGCGCGGCAGCCCAGTCGCGGACGCTGGTGGCACGCCGGGAGACGGTGGGGATGAGGTAGCCGATTTGGGTGAGCGTCGCGCCGATGTCCCCGCAGGCCCAGGCGAAGTCGTTGAGGTGGCTGACGCTGAACCCGGCCTCGGCCCCTATGATGCCGGCGATCCGGATGCCGCTGTATCCGAGGGTGATGACCGCGCCGATGGTCACCAGACGCAAGCTGAAGGCGATCGACCGGTTGGTGGCGCTGCGCGCATAGGTCCAGCAGGACACTGCCAGGTAGATCTCGGCGACGGTGTACGTCCCGAAGTACAGCAGTACGTAGGTCTGGAAGACGGGATCGTGCGCGTAGTACAAGGAGAAGTCGGTGGGCCGGGTGGCGGCCGGGGTGAGCGACGCGAACAGCACCGCCATGGCCGCGATGACCGCCAGGGCGGCGACGAGCAGCAGTCGGCTGCGCCGGCGCGCTTCCGCGGGAGGCTGCGACCAGTGTGCGAGGACGGTCGCCTGGAGGGCGAGGACGACGATCACGAAGCCCTGGGCAATAGGCACGACGATGTTCGGGACGCCGAAGAGGCCGTCGATGCGTACCCACACCCAGGTGAGGGAGACCGCATAGCTGAGAGCGGAGAAGCCGTACGTGAAGGCCAGCGCGACGAGCGCCGGGTCGCGGCGGCTCTTGCCCAGGTCACGCACCAGGACGAGGAATCCGGTGCCGGCGATGGCGAGGCACAGGGGGTGGAGGATGTCTTTCACGGGGCCCTATTCGGTTTCAGCGCAGCAACGTGCGGGCTATCGGGTCGACTTCCAGGCAATCCGGCGTGCGGGACGCACTCACGTGCTCCTGCAGGAGAGAGCCCAGCATCTCGGCCTCGAATTCCTCCGGTTCGTTGTAACGGGTCCGCCCCAGGACGAGCTGCACCGTTGCGGGATCGATGTCCGTGATCAGACCCCCGAGGCTGCCGGCCTCGAGCGGGGCGTTACCACGGTGGCGCTTGAGCATGTGACCGAACTCGTGGCCCACGATGATCTCGGCGTGCGCCCGGCTGACGGCCGTGTCGTAGAACACGTAGTCGGTGTCTCCGGTGGCGAGCCACAGACCGCACGGGGCCGAGGCGTCGAGGGAGTCGGGGTCGGCCGGGTCGGAGGCGAACGGCATCAGCCGGATCGACCGGCCGAGGCGCTCCTCCATGAACGGCACCAGGTCCAGGACGCTGTCGACAGCAGGCAGGTCGAGGCTCGCGACGAACTCTCTGCTCCGGCGCTCGACCTTGTCGGCGTCGCGGTCGGGTCCGCGGTTACGACGGTTGAGCCACACGGAGCTTCTCCTTTTCCTGGAGACACCAGTCGCCGGTCACGTCGAATCCCTTGCGGGGTCGTCGGGCAGGCCTTCCTCCTTGCGTACGGCTTCAAGGGCTGCCAGGACCTTGCGTTGTCCGGCGGCGGACACGCCCATCGACCGCAGCGCGATCTGCTCGACCCCGTTCTCCTTCAGTTTCCGCAGGATCTCGAACTGAGTCGTGATCTTCCGCGTGACCTCGTCCTCGACGAAATAGGCGGCCTCCACGCCGAAGAACCGGGCGAGGAGCGGAACGATGGTGATGGTCGGGGTCCGCTTGCCCGCACGGAGCAGGCTGATGTGGGACCGCGTGTAGCTGTCCTCCCCGTACGACGAGATCGTGCGCGCCACATGGGCGTTGGTGTACTCCTCCGCCCCCGGAGGACGCACCCGGTCGAACAGGAAGTTGAGGCGGTCGCTGAAGGGAGCGCCAGGGCCTGGGACGGGAACCGGTCGAGCCGGCTCCGGCGCATGGGGACCATCCCCTGGTTCCACCGCTGCACCGCCTCCCTGCCCTTGGGCGTGACTATAGTTGACGCCCGTTGTGCGTAACTATAGTTGACGTCCCGGAAAAGGGAAGCCGCCGGCCCGCTTCGTGGCCATGGTGATGATCACAGGCTGCGCCGTCGTCGCGCAGCGCCACGGCAGGGCGCTTCCCGCACGGCAGGGAACGAACAGCGGCGCACGGCTGTGCCGCCCCGACCCGGTGAACGCTCCGGTACCACCAACGGTGACTGCGCCGCACGAGGCGCGCGTTGTGCCGCGACAGCTCTGGGGCGCGGGTGCGTCGCGTGCTGCCCGGAGTCACACGTCGGCACTGGTGAGGATTCGACTATCTGGTTGGTCGCAGCACGGAGTTGGCGGCGGTCCTGCGCAACTCGGCGGCGGCGGCGCGTTGCTGAAGGGGGCTGTCACGGTCCGTCGTGGGTCCGCAGGGTGACGCGGCGGACGTTCGGGCCCTGGGCATCGACGAACATGCGCAGCATGTGACGAGGGAAGTCGGGGTGGTCGACGAGCAGCGTGGCCCTGTTCCGTGGCTCATCGTCCGGCCTGGGCCCACCGTAGGCCCCGGGGCCCTGTTTCCGGGTCCGGGGACAGGCTTGGCGTGGCCGGTGCTCCCGGGGGACGCCTACGTGGCCCGCATGGCCGCCGTACGGGCCGCTGCCGCGCCGTTGCCGTGTGGTGGGTGGTGCTCCAGGCCCGTCGGACGGCGGCCCATACGTCGAACGGCTCGCCCCATCGGGGCGTTCGGCGACCGCGGCCGCCGGTTGCGGCCCTCTCCGCGGACGTGCCCGTCGGCGGCCGCGTCGGCACGGGTGCGCAGGCGCGCCATGCAGCATGTGCCCCGCTGACCGAGCCGGCCCCCCGTACGGCGGCGGCTGCATATTCCGCCCGCACAGCGCGCACCGCACCCGCGCCCGGGGGACAGAGACCCGCTGCCCCTGCTCCCCCCAGGGCGCGCTGCCCCCTGGTGGACCATCGGCACGTCACTGTCTGCGTGAAGACGCGGTCAGGCGGGCTGCCACAGCTCGACCCGATTGCCCTCGGGATCGGTGACCCAGCCGAATCGACCGACACCCTCCATGTCCTGCGTTTCTTGGGCCACGTCCGCTCCCTTGGCGCGCAGTTGCGCGAGCATCGCATCCAGGTCGCGGACCCGGAAGTTGAGCATGGTCTGCTGGGCACGGGACCCGAAGTAGTCGGTCTCGGACTCGAACGTCGCAAACACCGTCAGGCCGGCTCCCTGATGCCACAGGCCGTTCTCATCGGCGTCCAGGCCCAGGCACTCGCGATACCACGCGCTCAGGGCCGCCGGGTCGACGGCCCGCATGAAGTATCCACCGATTCCAAGCGCACGTTCCATGCCGCCATCCTGTCAGGACGGCGGTCGGGCGGCCGGCACCACACCATCGCCCGCTTCTCCTCAGTGGCGGGGACGATTCGTGCCTCCCGAAGCGAGTTGGCGTGGGTGAGGGCTTTGACGGTGGCGGTGAGCCGGTCGGGGGCGAGCGCTCGGGCGATCCTTGTCGCTCAGGCCGTCGAGATCGACCGCCTCGGTACGGGCGGCTGTGGCATCTGCTGCGGCACCCCGCATCAGCCCGTCGCGTCATCGCGCCTCCCGCCGTCGGCCGGGATGCCGCCCTGGTGACAGCAGCACCCCGGCCGGCCGACTCAGCCGGTCCGAGTGGGCCGGGGCAGGTGCGCAGGCGGCCCGGGTTCCAGCACTCCCACCTGGAAGGTGAAGGTGCAGTTGAGCTCCCTGCGTTTGCGCCGGATCTCACGGAGGCGGTACAGGCTGCACCGCCACTGGACCTTGTACACGACCTTCAGGAACAACCACCGCGATGGCCGTCCCGCACAGTAGGCGGACTCGTCGTCGTACACCTGGAATCCGTACTCGTCGGCCAGGACCGTGATGGCGCCGGGCGAGAAGAACATCAACTGGCGCTTGCCGGAGGGCGCCAGGGCGTCCAGGGCGGCACGCATCAGCCGCCGCCCGTGCCCCTGACCACGGTGCTCCTTCAAGATGTACATGACGGCGATCTCGCACCAGTTGCCCAGCAGGTGGTGGACGAGGAGCGCACCGAGCAGCTCACCGGTTTCGGTGTGCACCAGGGCGAAGGTGTCACGGCGGCCCATCCACTCGGCCGGGCTGTAACCGGTGATCTTCGGTGAATCCCTGATCTGGCTGACGACGACCCGGGCCTCGTCGCGGGTGAGCGGCCGGCGCTGAACCTCGGTCGGAACCCGTGTCTGCCGGGAGGTGTCGTGGGCGGCGGCGGAGGCGGTGCGGTGGGTGGGCACGGCGATTCTCCTTGAGGCGTGCGGGGCGTGCGGGGCGTGCGGGGCGTGCGGGGCGTGCGGGGCGTGCGGGGCGTGCGAGGCGTGCGAGGCGTGCGAGGCGTGCGAGGCGTGCGAGGCGTGCGAGGCGTGCGAGGTGTGCGAGGTCGGTACGGGGTCGGTACGGGGTCGGGCACGGGCGGCGCCCGCGGTCGGTGCGGTGCCGTCGTCCCGCGCGGGCGGGGAACACAGCCGGGCTGCCGAGCTCAGCACTCCCGTGCTGCGCGCATCTCCGCCCATGTGTCCTCGACGGTGTCAGTGACCGGGCGGCAGCGCAGACCCGTCGCCAGCGCGCGGGTGACGTCGGCACGGTGGACGCCGTCGTGGAGCTCGTCGCCCGGTGGGCACCAGATCGGGAGGTCCGACCAGCCCGAGACCCCGGCATCGGCCAGCGCCTCCGGACCGACCCACACCAGACGCGTCGACGCGCCCGTCGCGGCGACGCACGCGTCCAGCAGGGCGCCGATCGTCGTGTGGCCGGGCGGGCCCACCATGTTGTACGGGCCGCTGAGCCCCGTCTCCAGGGCGTCCAGGATCCAGTTCGCCATGTCCCGCACGTCCACGTACTGCAGCGGCGTGTCCCTGGGACCGGGCGCGAGGAGCGGGCCGCCGCGGGCGACGCGCTCCAGCCACCAGGGCAGGCGGCCCACGTTCTCCCGAGGTCCCAGCAGCAGGCCGGCGCGCACCAGTAGGGACCGATCCTCGCCGAACTCCCGCACCACGGCCAGCTCGGCGCCCCTCTTGTCGGCGGCGTAGTCCGTGGCGTCCGCGTCCGGATCCCCGTCCACCAGCGGACCGTCCTCGTCCAGCCCGGCCGCGACGGGCCAGGTGTGCACGGAGCGGCTGGACACGAACGCGTACCTTCCCACCCGCCCCGACAACAGCCGTGCGGAGTCCCGGACGATCCGGGGCGCCGACATCCACGTGTCCACGACGGCGTCCCACGCGCCCTCCGCGAGCGCCGCCAGGCCGTCGGGTGCCGTGCGGTCGCCGCGGAGCACCGTCACTCCCGGCGGTGCCGGACGCTCGCCCCGGTGGAACACCGTCACGTCCCATCCTCGGTCCCGCGCGCCCTCCGCGACCGCGCGGCCCGCGAAGTCGGTGCCGCCGAGCACCAGCAGCCTCACCCTGTCATCCCTCTCTTCTCCGTCTTGTGCACCCTGCATCGCGGTCACGCGGCGACGGTGGTCGCCGACCGGTACGCGGTGAACCGCTCGGCGATCTCCGACGCCCGGTCCTCGGCCTCGGACAGCTTCATCTCCGAGCAGTCGTAGCCGAGTTCCTCCTTCATGATCGCCATCGACGAGGGCTCGAAGACCACCGTGCCGTCCTCGCGGATCTCGCTGATGCCGTCCTGCACCTGGCCCGAGCGGACGATCGCGTCGGCGCGTTCCGGACGCATCCCGTCGGGCAGCACGATCTCGAACGTGCCGTCCGCCTCCAGGGCGACCGGATGGCCGCCCACCGCGCCTCCCGCGCCCGGCGCGTGGATCCGGTCCGCCCGCCCGTCGGCCAGCGGCTCCAGCACGCTCAGTGCCGACGCCGCCGTCATCGCCTGGCCGGGCAGGCCGCCGGTGCGCCGGTACCGCTCGGGCAGCCGGTTCAGCAGCGCCGGTACGTCCAGATCGGCCGTGATGTCCCGGTCGCCCACCCGGATGCCCAGGCCCATCTCCGCCGGACCGCTGTCCCCGTGCCGGGACAGGCGGTGCGAGACGTAGTGGTGCGCGACGAGGCGCACCTCTATGTCCTCGGCCGGACGGCCGAGTTCGTCCGCCACGGCCGCGGCGATGCCGGGGACGTTGTTGGCGACATTGCCGATGCCGAGGTCCGGGGAGAGACCGATAGCCAGCAGCGCGGGATGCACGGCGTCGGGGTAGGCGGCGTTGACGACGACCGGGTTCACCCCGGACTGCCGGACGGCCTCCATCGCCTTCATCGTCGGCACCAGGTGCATCGGCAGCCACGGCCCGTAGTTGGCCGCGTACAGCCGCTGGAACGCCGGCTCCGCCAGCGTCGAGATCACCCACCACGACTGGTAACTCGCGGCCAGGAAGAGGACGTCGGGGCGGAACTCGGCGATCCGCTCGGCGGTGCGCGCCACGTCCCGCAGATCGGTCAGGGCGTGGCTGACCCGGGGCGCGTACCCGCGCTGGATGGCGCAGAACCGGGCCAGGTTGGTGGCGCGGAGCACCGCCTCCTCGTCCCGGCCGACCAGCCGCAGTTCCCTCGGACGGTCGCTGTGCGCCAGCTCGAGGAAGACACGGCGACCGATGTCGCCGGCGCCCAGGATCATGACCTTGCGTGCCTCGTGCGCGGGGCTGTTCATCGGATCCTTCCAGGGGTTGCGGCGGTGAGGGTGGACACGGGGGTCGCGGCGGACCGGATGAGCACGGACATCACGACGTCCGGGAGGTCGCCCATCGAGCGGAACACCTCCGCGCCCTCCCGGTGCGCGCCGGTCGCCCGGTCGGCGGTGTACTGCAGGACCCGCATTCCGGCGTCGAGCCCGGCGTCCACGCCGACCGGGCTGTCCTCGATCACCAGGCAGTCCGCGACGGCGGCCCCGGACCGCTCGGCCGCCGCCAGGAAGAGCTTCGGGTCGGGCTTCCACGCATCCACCTCGTACGCGGAGAAGAGCCGGTACCCGAAGTGGTGCAGGATCCCCGCCTTGGCGAGGCGGCGCTCGATGAGGTCGAGCGGGCTGTTCGAGGCCACGCACATGCCGGACACGCCCGGCATGGCGCTCAGCCGGTCCAGCGCGTGCGCCACGCCCTCGACGGGCTCCAGCCGGTCGCCGATCAGCTCCTCGCACCTGGCCCGCGCGATCGGCACGGCGTCCGCGGGCGGCGGTGTCCCGGCCAGCTCCTCCAGCAGGTCGAGGCACTCCTGCATCTTCTTGCCGGAGAACAGCTCGTCCCGCCGCTCCTTGCCGAGCCTCACTCCCATCAACTCGCCCACATGGGCGAGTCCGCCGTTCTCGGCGTCCTGGGTGTCCACCAGGACGCCGTCCAGGTCGAAGATGAGAAACGTTCCGTCCGGCTCATTCGTACGCATAGGTGATCCAGTCGACGCTCTCGATGGCGGCCACGGCGTCGGCCAGCTCCTGGTGGGTGGCGGCGGATCCGATGACGGCCGCCGTGTTGCCGCGCGCGCCGATCCGCCAGTCCACGCAGGCACCGGGTTCGGTGAGCACCGCGACGCTGTTCACGTTCGGCAGCCGGCGCAGCGCGGACACGTTGCGGATGGCCTTGACCCGGCGTGCTCCGGCGGGCGGAACGATCAGGTAGTGGAAGGCGATCGGCGCCCCCTTCCTGACGTCCTGGGTCTCGTACGGCAGGCCGAGGGCGGCCGCCACCGCCACGTACGCCGGGTCGGAGGTGCCGGAGCGGACGGCCAGGTCGTCCACCCACGCGCCGAGCCTGCCGTTGACCTCGATGACCCTCGGTCCGTCGGCGGTCAGCTTGATCTCGACGTCGGCCACGCCGTGGATGTTCAGTGCGCGGACGGCCCGGCAGGCCAGGTCCCGGACGGCCCGCTCGTCCTCCTCGGACACCACCGAGAAGCCGCCGTAGCCGCCTCGCTCGCGGAAGGGCTCGGCCAGCGCGAACTTGCTGGTGACGAAGACCGGGCGCACGTCGTCGCCGTCGGCCACGCAGTCCACCGCGATGTAGTCGCCCCACGGAGCCGGCGTGGGGCGGCCTTCGAGCAGCTCCTCGAGCATCACGGCCGTCTCCACGGGCCCGTCGCCCGAGGCGTCGAAGACCTCCGCGACCGCCGCCCGGCACTCCTCGGCCGTCGTCACCGCGCGGGTGTTGCGACTGGAGGCGCCGACGACCGGCTTGATGATGGCGGGCAGCCCGACGTGCTCGATGGCCTCGTCCACCTGGTCCGGTGCGGTGACGGTTCGGAAGCGGACGGCGTCCACGCCCGTTCGGGCGAACCGCTCCCGCTGGAGGTCCTTGTGCGTGATGGCGTCCACGTCGGCGGGGGAGTGGTAGCGCAACCCCAGTGCCGCGGCCAGCCGGACCGTGCGGGCGATCTGGAACTCGCTGAAGGTGATGATCCCCGCGGGACCGAGAGCCTTCAGCGCCACCACGGTCTCGTGCTCGGTGCGGCCCGCCAGGTCGACGACGGTGCCGAAGGTCTCCAGGGTCGGGATCATCTCGCGGGCGTGCTCGGTGTCGGCGACGACGAACACCAGGGCACAGCCCGCGCGCCGCGCGGCCTCGGTCAGCCGCGTCGGGGCGAGGCTGCCGGTGTCGTACACGGTCAGCAGCACCGGTTGGTCACTCATGTGTTCCACCTCTGTCCGGGGAGAGCAGTGAAGGGCGGGGCGGCTCAGGCCGCAGGCCAGTCGCCGCCGCGGCGTACGGTCATCAGCGCCTTCGCGAGCGACTCCACCGTCGTGCGGGTGAACAGCACTCGCACCGGGATCTCCAGGCCGAACTCCTCCTGCAGCTTCAGCGCCGCCCGCGTGGCGATCAGCGAGTCGCCGCCGAGATCGAAGAAGTCGTCGTACGCGCCCACTTCGTCCGCCCACAGCGCCTCGGCCCAGACCCGGGCCACCGCGCGCTCGGCGGCATTGCGCGGTGCCACGAACTCCGCCTCGGGACCGGACCGGTCGCCGTCCGGCGCCGGCAGGGCCGCTCGATCGGTCTTGCCGCTGCCCGTCAGCGGCAGGGCGTCGAGGAAGACGAACACGGCGGGCACCATGTAGTCGGGCAGGGTCCTCCCGCACCACTCGCGCAGCGCTGACACGCCGGGCGCGCGTCCGGCCGCCGGGACGCAGTAGGCGACGAGCACCCGCTCCCCGGGAACCGCGTCGTCCCGCACGGTCACCGCGCACGCGGCCACGTCCTCGTGCGCCAGCAGCGCCGCCTCGGTCTCACCCGGCTCGATCCGGAAGCCACGGAGCTTCACCTGCTGGTCCAGGCGGCCCAGGAAGTCCAGGTTCCCGTCCGGCAGCCAGCGCACCAGGTCCCCGGTCCGGTAGACCCCGTCGGCGAAGCGCTCCGCGGTCAGGTCCGGGCGCCCCAGGTAGCCCCGGGCCACGCCCGCCCCACCGATCAGGAGTTCGCCGGGCACGCCGACCGGGACGAGCCGGCCGTGCTCGTCCACCACGGACACCTCGGTGTTCGGCGTCGGCCGGCCGATCGGAACCGGGCCCCCCGCCCCTTCCCGGAGCTCGGCGAGCGTGGCGTACACGGTGGTCTCGGTCGGGCCGTACCCGTTGACGACCCGGCGCCCCGCACGGAGCATCCGCGCCGCCAGCCCGGCGGGGAGCGCCTCGCCGGCGGTGAAGACCGTGAGCCGGCGCCCGGTGTCCCCCAGGGCGTCAAGGAGCGGTCGCCAGGCGGACGGAGTGGCCTGGACCAGCGTCGCGGCGTGCCGGTCGATCAGCTCGGTCAGCGCGCGAGGGGTGCGCACCTGGTCCCGGTCGGCGCCGATGACACGGCCGCCGGTGATCAGCGGCAGGAAGACCTCGACGCCCGCGATGTCGAAGGTGGCCGAGGTGGTGAAGAGCACCCGATCGCTCTCCGGCGCCGGGAAGGTGTCCCGCATCCCGTGCAGCAGGTTGACCAGTGAACCGACCGTGACGGCCACGCCCTTGGGAACACCGCTGGAGCCGGAGGTGTACAGCACGTACGCGAGATCGTCCGGGCCCGCGCCGGTGAGGGGCTCCGCACCGCTCCCGGCGGTACCGGGGGCCTCCCGGCCGGCGTCGGCCGACGCCGGCGCGTCCACCGAGACGACCACCCGCTCACCGCCCAGCGGCCCGCGCAGCGACTCCTGGGTGACGACGACCGGCGCCGCCGTGTCCGTGAGGACGAACGAGAGCCGATCCGAGGGGTGTGCGGGGTCCAGCGGCACGTACGCCCCGCCCGCCCGCAGTACGGCGAGCAGCGCCACGATCAGCTCCGTGCCGCGCTCCAGGCACACCCCGACCGGCACGTTCCGGTGCACTCCGAGGCTCCGCAGGCGCCGGGCGAGCCGCCCGGCCCGGGCGTCCAGCTCCCGGTAGGTGACCTCATCGTCTCCGAAGACCACGGCGATCGCGTCCGGCGTCCGGGACGCCTGCGCGGCGAACAGCCCCCAGACCGTCCGGTCCTTCGGGTAGGCGACCGGATTGCGGCCCCAGGCCCGCAGGGTCTCCCGCTCCTCCGCCGTGACGACGTCCAGCTCCCGGAGAGGGAGGTCCGGCCGGTCGCCTGCGCCGGTGAGGAGAGTCACCAGGCCGTCCGCGAACCGCGCGGCGGTCCCGGCGGTGAACAGCGCGGCCCGGTACTCCAGACGCAGCCGCAGTCCGCCCTCACCGTGCTCGGCCCAGTGCAGGGCCAGATCGGGCGGGCAGATCCCGGCGGGCGCCCGGTATCCACAGTCGGCGTCCCCGGGGTGGGCTGCGAACACGGCCTGCACCAGCGGGTGGTGGCCGCCCGAGCGCTCCGGAGCCGCCCCGAGGGCGGCGGCCAGTTCCAGGAACGGGACCGCGGCCCGCTCCCGGGTCTTCCACAGGGTCGCGTCCACCCCCGCCGCCAGCTCCGCGAAGGACGGCCCGTCCTGCGGCCCGATGCCCCCGAGGCCCGTACGGACCACGACGAGGTTCCCGTCCACCGCGACGCCCACCGCCACGTCCCGCTTGCGGGCCCACCGGCCGAGGACGGCCTGGAACGCCGCGAGCAGCGCGGCGGGCAGCCCGGCACCGTGCTCCGCCGCGACCTTGCGCAGGGCGTCCGCCGTCGCCGCCGGGACGGCGCGGGTGAGCTCCGCCGTCGCCGGGTCCGATTCCGGCCCGGCGGGACGGGGGCGGTCCACCGGCAGCTCCAGCGGCTCAATCCCGTCCAGCGCGGCCCGCCAGTGAGCCGTCGAGTCCAGCGCTTCCGTCATGACGTCTCCCGAGTGCCGAGGATCCGCGCGAGTGCCTTGCGGTCCGTCTTTCCGTTGTCGTTGAGCGGCAGCCCGTCCATCAGCCGGATCCGGGACGGCACCATGTGCAGCGGCACGCGCTCGCGCAGCCAGGCGTCGAACGCCGTCGGCTCCACCTCGCGCCCGGCGTACGCGGCGGCCAGCTCCGTCTCCCCCTCCTCGGCGGGGACGGGCACCACGGCCACGTCCACCACGTGCGGGTGCCGGCGGAACACCGCCTCCACCTCGCCGATCTCCACGCGGTGGCCGCGCACCTTGACCTGCTGGTCGAGCCGGCCGCGGTGGACCATGACCTCGCCCTCACGGCGCACCCGGTCACCGGTGCGGTACCAGTGGCGGGCGGTGAGGGGGCCAAAGCCGTCGTACACCACGGCGGGGCCCTCGGCCTCCTCGTACGCGAGGAACCGGCCCGCGTTCTCCCGGGGGTCGAGGTAGCCGTCGAACCGCTGCGGGCCACGCACGCACAACTCGCCCTCGTCGGCGGGCAGTCCGTCCTCGCCGAGCAGCACCGCCTCCATGTGCGGGTACACCTGGCCGATCGGCACCGAACCGCCGGTGTACTCGGGCCAGTCCGAACTCGGGCCGGTCAGACGGTGGTTGACGCAGCCGATCGCCACCTCGGTGGGGCCGTAGGCGTTGTGTATCTGCGAGTGCGGGGCCACCTCGCGCCAGAGGGCCACATGCTCTTGGGTCACCGGCTCGGCGCCGAACGAGCTGTGCCGCAGGGTGACCGCCCGGCCCAACGGCACATGGCCCAGTCGCTGCGCCTCACGCACCACCGACGGCACCGACGACCAGTGGGTGAGCCGTCGCTCCACGATGAAGTCGACCGGACGGAACAGCTCCTGGACCGAAGGCACGACCAGCGTCCCGCCGCCGCCCCAGGTGACGAACAGGTCGTAGCAGTGGACATCGAAGGTCAGCCCGTAGACCTGGGGGTGCCGGCAGCCGGGCGCCATCTCGTAGCGGGAGATGTTGTACGCGAGATACGGCGAGACGTGCCGGTGCAGGATCGGCACGCCCTTGGGCTGGCCGGTCGATCCGGAGGTGAAGATGAGGTACGCCTCGCGGTCCGGATCGTCCGGGACCGGGGGGAGGGCCGTGCCGAACGGCTCGTCGGCCCGCTCGTCGTCGGACATTTCCAGCACGGTCGGCCGGTACCGCTCGGGCAGCAGCCGGAACAGCCCTGCCGCCCTGACGTCCACGAGCGCGGCCTCGACTCCGGCGCGCTGGGCCACGTCCAGGTTGCGTGCTTCGGGGTGGTCCGGGTTGAGGGGCACCACGCTCGCGCCGAGACGCTGGATCGCCAGATAGCCCGCGTACGCGGCGACGGTCCGGGAGGCGACGAGGGCCACCCGGCGGGGCACACCGCCGTGCTTCCGCACGAGCCCCTCGGCCAGTGTCAGCGCCAGGGCGCGCAACTGCGCGTACGTGAGGACCTCGGCGCCGATCTCCAGCGCCGGCCGGTCCGGCAGACTCAGCGCCGCGGTCTCGAACCACTGGTACAAAGTGCGCTGGTTCGCGGCGTCGCCGGGATCGGGTACGGACATGGGGCGCGGGGTCATCGGTTCCTCTCTCAGGTACGTGTCGCACGGGCCCGTGCCCGTGTCCGCAGGGCCTGCTGCCGGGCCTGCCCCCGCTCCGAGCCCCCCGGAGCGGGGCGCGGGACGAGGGCGGCGGCTGCGGCGCCGTCGCCGAAGTGGTCGGCCATCGCCCGGACCGTGGGGTGCCGGAACAGGTCGATGACATCGACCTCGCGCCCCAGCGACTCCCGCAGCCGGCCCCGGAGCCGGATCAGCAGCAGTGAGTTGCCGCCCGCGTCGAAGAAGCCGGTCTCCGGGCCGACCGCCCGGCCGAGCACGTGCTCCCAGGCGTCCGCCACCAGGCGCTCCGTCTCGTTCACCGGCCGCTCCGCCGCAGCGGCCGCAGCCCGTGCCGCCCGCCGTTCGGCCGCCTCCGCGACGGCCCGGAGCAGCGCCGTACGGTCGGCCCGTCCGCTCGGCAGCAGCGGCAGCCGGTCCAGCACCTCCAGCCGCTCCGGCAGCATGTAGCGGGGCAGCGTCCCCGCCAGGTACGTGCGCAGGGCACCGGCGGCGAGCTCGGCGCCGGGCCTGGCCACCACGGCGACGGCGAGCCCGTACCCGGCCGTGTCCCCGGCCGTCCTCGCGGACATGTCGTCCACGACGGCCTCGGCCCGGGCCACACCCGGGTGCGCCAGCAGCGCCGCCTGGACGTCGAAGGCCGCCACCCGGACGCCCCGCACCCGTACCCGGTCGGAGATCCGCCCGGCGAACACCAGCCGCCCGTCGGGCAGGCAGCGCGCCAGATCGCCGGTGGCGAAGAGCCGGCCGCCGGGCCGGCCGCCGTACGGGTCGGGCCGGAACCGCTCGGCGGTCAGCCCGGGGCGGCCCGCGTAGCCGCGCGCCACCGCCGCGCCGCCGATGTGCAGTTCGCCCACGCCCCCCGGCGGCACCGGGTCGCCGGCACGGTCCAGGACGTACACCGTGGCGTCCGCCGGAACGCCCAGCGTCACCGCGTCCGCGCCGGACTGCACGGGGCTCGCCAGCGCGGGCCCGCCCGTCTCGGCCGCCGCGTACACATGGTGCACCGCCGCCGCCCCACCGTCGTACGCGTACCGGATCACGGCCGGTACCAGCGGCTCGCCGGACGCCAGCACATGGGTCGTGCCGATCCCGACCCCGCCGGGCGCGGCGAGCGCCGAGGGCATCGCCCACACCGTGCCGCGGGCGCCACCGGTGGGGACCGTCATCCGGCCGCCCCGCACCAGCGGAGCGAACAGCTCGAAGACCGCTCCCGATGCGTCCGGGGCGCCCAGCGGAACCACGGACTCCAGTGCCTCGGCGGGCAGTTCCCGCGCTGCCCAGGTCAGTCGGGACGCCAGCTGCCGGTGCTCGAGCACCACCGGCAGCGGCTCGCCCGTCGTTCCGGAGGTGCGGAGCACGACGGCGGCGTTCCGCGGCCCTGCCACCGCCTCGGAGGGGAACACGCCCGGGGGCACCGGATCTCCGGCCGGGCCCGTACCGCAGAGGTCGGACGCGACCACCCGCACCCTCGTGCGGTCGAAGAGCGGGAAGGCGACCGGGTCGGCGAGCACCGTGTCCACGCCCGCGTCGTCCACCGCGATCCGCAGCAGGAACGCGGGCAGCGAGGGATCCAGCGGAACGCACACCCCGCCCGCCTTCCACACCGCGAGCTGGGCGGCCACCAGGTCGAGGGAGAGCGGCACACACACCCCGACCCGGACCTCCGGTCCCACGCCCAGCGCCCGCAGCTGCGCCGCCAGCTCCTCGGCCGCCGCCTCCAGTTCGCCGTAGGTCCAGGTGCGCGCCCCGGCCGCCACGGCGACGGCGTCCGGCGTCCGGGCGGCCTGTGCGGCCACCAGGGTGTGCACGCACTCCTCCACCGGGTCGGCATCCTCCGACGGATTCCACAGGGCCGGCAGCCGCCGCCGTTCGGCCGTGTCCGGCCGCAGCAGCGCGGACACCCGCTGCCCCGGGTCCACGCCGATCCGCTCGAGGACCGTTCCCAGCCGGGCCAGCAGCAGCTCGGCGACGGCGCCGTCGATCAGGTCCGCACGGTAGTCGGCCAGGACCAGCAGCCCGTCGTCGTCCGTCTCCAGGGTGTCGATCGCCAGGTCGGCCTTGGTCGTGGGCTGCCGCAGCTCCCCGGCCCGGAACAGCACACCGCCCGCCCGGTGCGCGGGCGCGGTCGGCTGGTGGGTGTACGCCACCTGGTACAGCGGGTGGTGGCTGGGGTCCCGGCCGACGCCCAGGGCGTCGATCACCTCGTCCATCGGCAGGTCCGGGTGGTCCAGGGCGTCCAGCAGGTCACCGCGCACCCGGCCGAGGAGCTCCGTGAACTCCGGGTCGTCCGACAGGTCGGACCGCAGCACCACCGGGCGGGTCAGATACCCGACGACCCCGCCGGCCTCCGTGGTGTCCCGTCCGGACAGGGCCATCCCGGTCAGCACATCGACCGTTCCGCAACCGGAGAGCACGGTGTCCACCGCGGCCTTCAGCACCATGTACAGACTGCACCGGCGGGCCCTCGCGAGCTTCTTCAGGGGTTCCACCACGCCGGGCGGAACGAGCGCGGTGCGCCGGTCCCCGGCATGCCCGGCGGCCGGGCCGCGGGGAGCGGACACCGGCAGCTCCAGCACCTCGGGGCCACCGGCCAGCCGGCCGGTCCAGTAGCGCAGGTTCTCCGCACGGTCCCGCTCGTCCTCCTTCGTGCGCAGGGCCAGGAAGTCGCCGTACGCCACGGGCGGATCCGCCGGCAGCGAAGGGCTGCCGTCGGCGAACGCCCCGTACAGCTGCACGAGTTCGGAGACGAACAGGGCGAGGGACACCCCGTCGAAGACGATGTGGTGGACGCTCACCAGCAGCCGGTGCGCCGTGCCGTCCAGCCGGAGCAGCCGCAGCCGCAGCAGCGCGCCGCCGTCCACGTCGAGCGGCTCCGCTGCGAACTCCTCGGCGAGTGCGGCGGCCTCCGCCCGTGCGACCGGCTCGGGCTCGGGCAGGTCCGGTGCGGCGGAGGCGGCGTCCCGTACGCACTGCACGGGTTCGCCGTCCGCTCCCCGGGCGACCCGGGTGCGCAGCGCGGGGTGGCGGCGCACCAGCTCGCCCAGCGCCCGGCCCAACGCTTCCCGGTCCAGCGTGCCGTCCATGTCCACGGCGAAGGGGATGCTGAGGAAGGGGTCGTGCGGGCGCAGTTGCGCCGCCGTCCACAGCCGCATCTGGCCGCGGGTGAGGGGGAGTCGGAGCTCCTCGGGGCACGTGGTCACGGGGTCACGTCCGATTCGGCGGGCGCCGGCTGCGCCGTCGCCGCGGGGCGGGGGCGGCCCAGCGGGGCGAGGGCGATGAGTACGGCCGCGGGCAGCAGCAGCGCTCCGGTGAGCACGATCGACTCGGCGACGCCGGCCAGGTCGGCGGTGATCCCGCCCAGCACCACGCCGAGGACCGTGAAGTTGACCATCAGGGCGTTGAACAGGCCGACGCCCCGGCCGCGCAGCTGCTCGGGCATGTCGCTGAGCAGGGTGTTGGCCACCGGCACCTGGAAGAGACCCGAGCCCAGTCCGGCCACGAGGCACCACACCAGCACGACGGTCACTCCCAGCGAGTCCCGCAGGCGCCCCGTCGGGTCGAGCAGCAGCAGCGAGACGCCGAACAGCGCGATCGACCAGATCAGCAGCTTCCGGTCGGAGTAGCGGCGCACCAAGGGCGGCCCGAGCAGGGCGCCGGCGACCGAGCCGGCGCCGAACGCCGCCTGCGCCAGCCCGTAGTCGAACGGGGCCAGCCGGAAGACGTTCAGGAGCTGGGAGTTGAGATTGGTGGAGAACAGGCCCAGCGCCAGCATCACCGGCACCAGCACGACGGCGAGGAAGCGCAGCGACGGTGTGGCCAGCACCCCGTCGAGGCCGGTGCGCAGCGACCGCCAGTACGGCTCCCGAGGGCCGCCCGCCACGGGCACCTCGCGGAGCACCGTCATGGTGCTCAGCAGCAGCGCCGAGACCACGAAGGTCGCCGCGTCGATGACGAACACCGCCGAGACACTGCCGAAGGCGAGCAGCAGCCCGCCCATCGCAGGGCCGACCAGGTTCAGGGTGTGGTTGGTCGACTGGAACAGCGCCACCGCCGTGGGGATGCTGTGCCCGCGGACGATCAGCGGGATCGCGGTGAGACGGGCGGTCTCGAAGAACGACTTCCCGATCCCGCTCAGCAGGATCAGCACGAGCAGCAGCAGCGGCGAGTCCCGTACGGCGATCATCAGCAGGGCCAGGACGGCCCGGACCAGGTCCGAGCCGACCATCAGCACCCGGGCTGGCATCCGGTCGGCCAGCGGACCGACGAACGCGCCGAGCACCCCGGACGGCAGCAGCTGGGCGATGACCACCAGGGACACGTACAGCACCGGGTTCTCCGTCTCGGTGGCCACCACGTAGATCAAAGTGATCTTCGTGATGGCGTCACCGAGGAAGGAGGCCACGACGGCCAGCCAGTACCGGATGTACATCCGGTCCTTGAGGAGCTCAAGCATCGGTGTGGCCTCCCGCTTCGTGGTCCTCGTCCCGCAGCACGTCGTTGAGCACGCAGGCGACGTCCCGGACGTGCGGGTGGCGCATCATCGTGTAGTGGTTGCCCGGCACCGTGCGGACGTCGATGTCCCGTCCGGTCAGCTCCCGCCACGAGCCGGCCGGGTCGTGGGTCTCCTCGGCCGCCCGGATCAGGGTGACCCGGCCCTTGACCGGGTCGGGGCGGAAGTTCCACAGCAGCCGCAGGTTGGCCTCCCACAGCTCCAGCACGCCCGCGATCTGCTCCCGGCCGGCGTCCGGCGGAAGATAGCCCGAGGCGCGGGCCAGCTCCAGCAGATGGTCGAGATGCTCGTCCGGCGTCATCCCGCGCAGCTCATCGGCGGACTTCAGCCGGTCGCCGTAGTCCCACTGGAGGTTGGCGGCGACGGCCTCCACGATGTCGGCCCGGTCGGGTTCGGATCCCTCCGGGACCACCGCAGGGGGATGCGCGTCCATCATCACCACGGACACCCGCTCGCCCGTCCGCTCCAGCTCGGCGGCGACCGCGTAGGCGTTGGCGCCGCCGTAGCACCAGCCGGCGACGGTGTACGGCCCCTCGGGCTGCACACCGCGGATGAGCTCCGCGTAGGCGGCGGCCCGTTGGCCGAAGCCGTCGAACGGCAGTCGCCCGTCCACCGGCGGTGGGGAGGCCAGGGCGTACACCCGCCGACCGCCCTCGACGAGCTCGGCGAACGGCATGTAGCAGACGACCTCGCTGCCCGCGGGGTGGGCGAAGAAGACCGGGGCAGCGGTGGCCTCCCGGTTCTCGTCCTCGCCGGAGCCCAGCTCGACGAGGTGGACGGTGTCCTCCTCCGTGTACCCCTCGCGCAGCATCCGCGCGAAACGCTCCACGGTCGCGCCGCGGAAGATCGCGGCCATCGGCAGCTGCCGGCCGAACCGCTTCTCGATCTCCGCCATCAGACGCAGCACCAGCAGGGAGTGTCCGCCCAGGTCGAAGAACCGGTCGTGCAGACCCACCGGAGCGACCCCGAGGACCTCCTCCCAGACGTGCGCGACCTCCAGTTCCAGCGCGTCGCGCGGAGGCACATAGCTGCCGGCCGCGCGCTCGACCACCGGCGCGGGCAGCGCCCGGCGGTCGATCTTGCCGCTCGTGTTCAGCGGGAGCGAGTCCATCCGTACGATCACCGACGGAACCATGTAGTCCGGCAGGAAGTCCCGCAGGTGCTCGCGCAACTCCTCCTGCGACGGCCCGGCTTCCCCTCCGGCCTCCGCGTAGCCGACCAGCCGCCGGTCGCCCGGCCGGTCCTCGCGGACCAGCGCCACCGCGCGGCCCACCGCCGGGTGCCGCTCGAGCCGCGCCTCGATCTCGCCCAGCTCGATCCGGAAGCCGCGCAGCTTCACCTGGCCGTCGTCGCGGCCCAGGAAGACCAGCGTGCCGTCCTCCCGCCACCTGGCCTTGTCGCCGGTGGCGTACATCCGGGCTCCCGGGCGACCCGAGAACGGGTCGGGCACGAACCGCTCCGCCGTCAGCCCCGGCCTGCCGCGGTAGCCGCGGGCCACGCCGGTGCCGCCCAGATACAGGTCGCCGGGCACCCCGATCGGCACCGGGCGCAACCGTTCGTCGAGCACGTACGCCTCGGTGTTGGCGAGCGGGCGGCCGATGGAGATCTGCTCCGTGCCGCTGTCCAGCCGCTGCGCGGTGGACCAGACCGTGGTCTCCGTCGGACCGTAGACGTTCCAGGTGCGGCCCGGCCGGCGGACGAGCCGCCCGGCCAGCGAGGGCGGCAGCGCCTCGCCGCCCACCAGGGCCCGGAGCGAACCGTCGTTCTCCCAGCCGGCCTCGACGAGCAGGTGCCAGGTCGCCGGGGTCGCCTGGAGCACGGTCGTGCCGGTCTCGGCCAGGACCTCGGCGAGCCGGCGGCCGTCGACCGCCTCCTCCTTGCGCACGATGTGCGTACGGGCCCCGGCGACCAGCGGCCCGTACAGCTCCAGGCCGGCGATGTCGAAGGTGATCGGGGTGACGGCGCTCAGCACGTCCCCCGGGCGGAGGCCCACTTCGCCGGCCATCGCGAGGAGCAGGTTGACCAGATTGCGGTGGGTGACCTCCACGCCCTTGGGTCGGCCCGTGGAGCCGGACGTGTAGATGACGTAAGCGAGCCGGTCCTCGGCCATCGCGAGCTTCGGCGGCACCGGCGGGGCGGCGGCGATGGTCTCCGCGTCGGTGTCCAGGCAGACGCGCCCGCCCGGGCAGTCCGCCAGCGCGTCCAGCATCCCGGAGCGGGTCAGCACCAGTCGGGCGCCCGCGTCGCCGGTCATGTCCGCCAGGCGGCCGGCCGGATGGGCGGCGTCCAGCGGCAGGGCGGCGCCGCCCGCCATGGTCACGCCCAGCAGCCCGACCACCAGGTCCACCGACCGGTCCAGGCACACGCCGACCACGGACTCCTCGGCGACGCCCCGCTCCCGCAGGTACGAGGCGAGCCGGCCGGCCCGCCCCACCAGTTCCGTGTACGTCAGTGACTCGTCGCCGCAGGACACGGCCGCCGCGTCGGGCGTGGCCAGGGCCTGACGCCGGATCAGGTCCTCCAGGCACAGGCCCGGTTCCCGCTCGGCCCCGGTGCGGTTCCACTCGACCAGCATCCGGTGCGCTTCCTCGGGGCCGACCGGTGACAGGTCCGCCACGGCCACCCCCGGGTCCTGGACCATCTGCTCCACGATCCGGGTGTACTGGCGGGCCATCCGCGCCATCGTGCTCTCGTCGAACAGGTCGGTGTTGTACTCCAGGAGGCAGTGGAAGCGGTCCTCGGAGACCGCCGGGTCGTCGGCGACGGCCAGCATGACGTCGTCCTTGGCGGTGGCGTTGTCGAGGGTCAGCTCCTCCACCGCCAGGCCCGCCATCGGCGCCTGCTCCTCGTAGTGGAAGTCCACGAGGACGAACGACGACTGGTAGACCGGTGTCCGGCTCGGGTCGCGGTCGATGTCCAGCTCGTCCAGGAGCGTGCCGAACGGGATGTCGTTGTGGTCGAAGGCGCCCATCATGGTGGTCCGGGTCGCCCGCATCAGCTCCCGCAGCGTCATCCCGGGCCGCAGCGTGGAGCGCAGCGGCAGCATGGTGAGGAAGTAGCCGATCGTGGACTCGATCTCGGGCCGCCCACGCGTGGACGAGGTGGTGCCGACGACGATGCTGTCCTGGCCGGACAGCCGGTGCAGCAGCAGCTCCCACGCCGCGAGGAGCACGACGAACACGGACACGCCCTCCCGTTTCGCCAGCTCCTTCACCCCCTGGGTCAGCTCAGGGGTGAACAGGAACTGGTGACGGGCGCCGTGAGAGGTCATGACCGGGGGACGCGGCCGGTCCGTCGGCAGCTCGAGTACCAGGTCGGCGCCGTCGAGCTGCTGCTTCCAGAACGGCAGCTGCCGGCGCGCGACCTCCTCCCGCAGCCAGGCGGGCTGCCACTCGGCGTAGTCCGGATAGTGGACCTCGACATCCGCCAGCTTCGGCTCGCGGCCGGTGGCGTACGCCGAGTACAGCTCGGCGATCTCGGTGTTGAAGATGCCCATGGAGCCGCGGTCCCAGACCAGGTGGTCCACCGTGCCCACCAGCACGTGCTCGTGCTCGGTCAGCTTCAGCAGGGTCACCCGCAGCAGCGGCCCGCCGACGATGTCGAAGGGGACGCGCAGCTCTTCCGTGGCGAGCCGCAGCATCTCCTCCTCACGCCGCTCCGCCGGCACGGACCGCAGGTCGACCTGGCGGATCGGCACGTCCATCGTGGCGTGCACCACCTGGACCGGCTTGTCGCCGTCCTGCTCGAAGGTGGTGCGCATCGCCTCGTGACGCCGGACGAAGGTGTCCACCGCCCGCTGCAGGGCGCCGGTGTCGAGGCCGCCGCGGAGCCGGGACGCGAAGTACACCGTGTAGACCGGATCCGCCGGGTCGAACTGGTGGATGAGCCAGATCCGCTCCTGGTCCACGGTGAGCGGCACCCGGTCTCCGCCGCTCCGGCGGGTGACGGGGCCCAGCGCCTGCTCTGGCACGGCCTTCGAGGCACGCTCGCGCATGCGGCGGTCCAGGAGGGCGCGCTGGGCCGGGGTGAGTCCCGCGAGCCGGGACGAGAGGTCGGTCACGGCTGCCGCCCTTCCTCGGACCGGTACCGGTCCTTCAGTTCGGTGAGGTGTTCCAGGCTCTTCAGCACCCGGTCCGGCGCGATGCCGAAGTCGACCAGGCAGGCGACCTCGTCCACCCCGAGGTCCACCAGGTCCTCGATGAGCGACTCGCACTTGTCGGGGGTCCCGAGCAGGGCCAGCGAGTCGAAGTAGCGCTCGAAGGCCCGGTCGAGCATGACCTCCCGCTCGGTCTCGCCGAGCTTGGAGAACTCGCTGTCGAAGCTGTCCTGCTGTGCCAGGAACGACTTCAGATAGCCGGTCAGCGGGCCTCTGACCAGCTCCCGCGCCTCGTCGTCGTCCGGCCACAGGAAGGTGTGGACCATCGCCGTGACCCGCCCGGCCGCCGGGTCGTGTCCGGCCCGGGCGCGCGCCTCGCGGTACGCGGCCGTGTTGTCCTTCAGGGTCGCGGGATACTGCGCCCCCACGCCGGTCAGCAGGTTGGCGCCGATCTCCCCGGCCCGGACGAACGTCTCCGTGCTGCCCTGGGTGGACACCCACACCGGCAGCTCCGCCTGCAGGGGCCGGGGCAGTGACCGCACGCTCTGGAGGCTGCCGTCGGCGCGCGGCAGCTCCACGCTCTCGCCCGCCCACAGACGCCGGATCGTGGCGATGGCGTCGAACATCTCGTCCTTGCGGTGCGGATAGCGCCGCTGCCCGTCGCCGGGCGCCAGGACGAAGTCGTCCGGGTGCCAGCCGGAGGCCGCAGAGATGGCGGCCCGACCGCCCGACAGGTTGTCCACGACCGCCCATTCCTCGGCGACCCGCACCGGGTGGTGCAACGGCAGCACCGCGCTGCCCGCCCGGATCTGGATCCGCTCGGTCAGCACCGCGAGGGCCGCTGCCAGGACGGACGGGTTCGGGTACAGGCCGCCGAAGTCGACGAAGTGCCGCTCCGGCACCCAGATCCCGCCGAAACCCTTGCGGTCCGCGAACCGCGCGCTGTCCAGCAGCAGTTGGTACTTGCCCGGGCCCGCCGCCGTGCCGTCGCCGGAGAAGAAGAACAAGCTGAAGTCCATGGTGCTGCCCGGGCGCCGCGACCGGCGCGGCGCGGCGGGCTTCGCCGGCGTCCGCGCCCGGTCCCCGGTGGCCAGCTCCTCGGGCGCCCGGAGCTTCCGGTCCCGCAGGGACTTCTCCAGCAGCGCACGCTGGCTCGGCGACAGCGAGGCCAGCCGCTCCTGCACCCCTCGGGCGCCGTCCGTCCCGGCCGTCTCGTCCGCCATGGTCACGCCTCCTCCTGAAGCTTCGACTCGGCCTCGTCCGCCGACAGGCCCTCCACCTCGCGCAGCAGCGCCTCGAACTCGTCCAGGCCGATCGCCTCCGCCTGGTGCGCCCGGATCGCCGCCGCGAGCCCCCCGACGGTCGGCGCCTCGAAGACGGCGCTCATCGGGAAGTCGCCGTGCACCTGGCGCAGCCGGCCCACGATCTGGATGGCGAAGAGGGAGTTCCCGCCGAGCTCGTAGAAGTCGTCGTCGGGTCCGATCGGCGAGACGCGGAGCATGTCCCGCCACATCCGGGCCACCGACTGGGCGAGTTCGTCGTCCGGCCACACCACCGCCGGGTCCCAGTCGTCGTCCGGCCCCTGCCCGCCGCTGCCCAGCGCGTCGGTGAACGAGGCCGCCGTCAGGTTCGTCCGGTCGGCCAGCACCTCCTGGAAGTCGCCCCGGCACACCACCACCTGCGGCAGCCCGCCCGCGAGCGCGGCCCGGGCGAGGGCCAGGCCCTCCGCCACCGGCACGCCCTGCTCGCGGCGGAGCCGCTCGTAGAGCGCCCGCACTTCTGGCAGGCCCGCCATCTGCCGCTCGAACCAGTCGTCCCACGCCCATTGGGTCACGTCGAACGTGACGGCCGTCCGTCCGCCCGCCGCGGCGGAGTGGGCGTAGGCGTCGAGGAAGGCGGCGGCCGCGGTGTTCTCCGACTGCCCGAAGCCGCCGGTGACGCCGGTGGTCGTCGAGCCCGCGAGGAGGAACGCCTCCGGCTCGTCCGCCAGCAATTCGTCAAGGAGCAGCGTGGAGCGCACCCGCGCCGCCAGGACCGCGTCGAAGTCCTCCCGCGACTTCAGCGCCACCAGACCGGAGCCCCGGGCCTCCGGGAAGTGCAGCACTCCGCGCAGCCCGCCGGGGCCGAACAGCTCCCGGGCCTCCCGTACCACGGACCGCGCCTGATCCGGGTCCGCGAGGTTCGCCGACCGGTACGCCACGGCGTCCGGCCGGTCCGCCCGCAGCGCCGCGAGGCGAGCCGCACGCTCCCGTACGGTGTCCTCGGCGGTGGCCCCGGAAGGCTCTGGGTAGCCGACCAGCAGCAGCCGGGCCCCGGACTCCGCCAGGTGCTCGGCGAGGCTCAGCCCCGCCTCCCCGGACACCCCGGTCACCAGGTAACCGGCACCGCCCGGCCACGCCCGCTCCGCGGGCACCGGCTCCAGCGGGACCGGTGCGAACGCCCGCCCCAGCCGGCGGCCGCCCCGGTACGCCACCAGCGACTCCGCGCCCGGACCCGCCAGCTCGGCGGCGAGCCGGCCGGCGACCGCCCGGACCGCGTCCGGCCCGGACGCGGAACCGAGGCTCACGTCCACCGCCCGGCAGGTCAGCCAGGAGTACTCCTGGGGCAGCACGGTCACCGCCCCGTACACCGTGGCCCGCTCCGGCAGCACGACGGCGGTGCCGTACGCGTCCTGGAGGTCGTCGGTGACGACGTCGATCCGCACGGGGCGGTCCTTGCCGGACTCGTCGAGGGTCTGCGCCAGCCCCACCAGAGCGTGGAAACCGCGGTCCAGCGCCTCCGTGTGGCGTCCGGAGGCGTCCCGGCCGCCGTCCGCGCCGGGGCCGGTGACCGACCAGGCGTGCAGCACCCGGTCGACCGCCGTGCCGTCACTGCGGAGGTCCCGCACGACCCGCGGGAGGCCGTCGGGGTCCGCCGGGGCGACGGTGAACTCGTGCTCGGCGGTACGGGTGCAGCCGGCGCCCGTCCTCACGGTGACGACCGTGTGGCCCCGCTCGCGCAGCCCGGCCGCCACCTCGTCGGCGAGCCCGCGCCCGTCGGCGAGGACCAGCCAGTTCCGCGGGGCCTCCGTCTCCGCCCCCGGCAGCGGCGCGGGGTGCCACACCGGTGCGTACGTCCAGCGCGCCGGGTCCGCGCGGACGGCGGCCGCGGCCGTCTCCTCACGGCGGGGCAGCAGGTGGCTCGGCCCCTGGAACGGATAGGCGGGCAGCGGTACACGGCGCCGGGCGCGGCCCGGGTGGAGTGCCGCCCAGTCGACGTCCACGCCGCGCCGCCACAGCTCGCCCAGGCCCTCGCGCAGCGTGCGGCCCTCGGCAGGGGCGGCGGCCTCGCCGCGCGGGCGGGGGAGCAGTGTCACCACCGGCAGGGGCTCGGTGTGACCGCGCACCAGGCCGCTGAGCTGACTGCCTGGACCGGCTTCGACGAGAACGGCCGGGCCACGCCGTGCCAGCGTGGAAACGCCGTCCGCGAACCGCACCGGCTCACGGGTGTGCGCCACCCAGTACTCCGGGTCGGTGGCCTGGTCGTCGGTGATCCAGGTGCCGGTCACGTTGGACAGGAACGGGATCGACGGCTTGTGCAGGGTCACCGAGCGCAGCACCTCGGCGAGACCGGGCAGAGCGGGCTCCACCAGCCGGGTGTGGAAGGCGTGGGAGGTCTCCAGCTCCTTCACGACGACGCCCCGCTCCTCCAGCGTCCGGCGAGCCGCGGCCACCTCCTCCGGCGTGCCCGCGACCACACACGAACCGGGCGCGTTGACGGCGGCGATCACGGCGCCCGACCCCTGCAGCGCCTCGGCGGCGGACGCCTCGTCGAGCAGCACGGACAGCATCCGGCCGGGTGGCAGGTCCTGCATCAGCCCGGCCCGCCGCGCCACCACGCGCAGTGCGTCCTCCAGGCTGAACACGCCTGCCAGGCAGGCCGCGACCAGCTCCCCGAGGCTGTGCCCGGTCATCGCGTCCGGGAACACGCCCCAGGACTGCAGGAGCCGTGCCACGGCGTAGTCCACGCAGAACACGGCCGGTTGGGTGCGACTGGTCTGCCGCAGCCGCTCGCCCGCGCCCTCCTCGTCCGCCGCGAAGACGAGTTCGCGCACGTCCCAGCCGGTCAGGGGCGCGAGGATCTCGGCGCAGGCGTCGAACGCCTCGCGGAACACCGGCTCGGTGCGGTAGAGCTCCGCGCCCATCCCCGGGTACTGGGCACCCTGCCCCGGGAAGAGGAACACCACTGCGGGCGCCTGACCGTCCTGGGCCGCCGGCTCCGTCACCGCCGCTGCCCTGCGCAGCGCGGCGGCGGCCTCGGCCCGGCCGGAGGCGACGACGGCACGGCGATGGGGGAAGGAGTCCCGTCCGACCTGGAGGGTGTACGCGGCGTCCGCGAGACCCGTCCCGGAGCCGCCGTCGAGCGCATCGGCGAGCCGGTCGGCGGCGGCCCGGAGATCCTCGGGCGTCCGCGCCGACAGGGGCAGCACCTGCCATCCGTCGGCGTCCGCACCGTCCTCGACCACGGGCGCGGCCTCCAGGACCACATGAGCGTTGGTGCCCCCGATGCCGAAGGCGCTCACCGCGGCGCGGGGCGGCTCCTTCGTCTCCGGCCACGGCAGGCCCTCGGCGTCCACCCGGAACGGGCCCTTGTCCAGGGCGAGCCGTTCGTTCGGCGCGGTGAAGTGGGCGGTCGGGGGGATGTGCCGGTGCTCCAGCGCCAGCGCCGCCTTGATCAGGCCGGTCACTCCGGAGGCCGCGTCCAGGTGGCCCACGTTGGACTTCACCGATCCCAGGTGCACCGACCCCGCGGGCAGCCCGGGCCCGAACACCTCGGTCAGCGCCTGTACCTCGATCGGGTCGCCGAGCGGTGTGGCCGTGCCGTGCGCCTCGACGTACTGGATCGAGCCCGGCTCGACCCCGACCACCGCGAGGGCCTCGGATATGACGTCCGCCTGGCCGCGAGCCGACGGGGCCGTGAATCCGATCTTGTCGGAGCCGTCGTTGTTGACCGCCGAGCCCCGGATCACGGCGTGGACGTGGTCACCGTCCGCGACCGCGTCCTCCAGCCTTTTGAGGACCACCACGGCCACGCCGTCACCCGAGACCGTGCCGCTCGCCTCGGCGTCGAACGGGCGGCAGCGCCCGTCCGGGGAGAGGATCGCCCCCTCCTCGTACAGGTAGCCGCGCGGTTCGAGCTCCCTGACCGCCACACCGCCGGCCAGCGCCATGTCGCACTCCCGCGAGAGCAGCGACTGCACCGCCAGGTGCACGCCCACCAGCGACGACGAGCAGGCGGTCTGCACGGTGAGGCTCGGCCCGGTCAGGCCCAGCTTGTACGAGACGCGCAGCGCCGGCATACCCGGGTCGTTGCCGATCCCCACCTGGATCTCGTCCGACACCCGGCCGTCCGGCCCGCCCTGCGGAACACGCTCCCGCAGATGGCCGTTGGCCGCGACACCCGTGAACACCCCGGTGCGGGCGTCGACGGAACCCGCCGGGTACCCCGCTCGCTCCAGCGCCTGCCACGCGGTCTCGAGGAGCAGCCGGTGCTGGGGGTCCGTCAACTCCGCCTCGGAACGGGACATCCCGAAGAAGGCGGCGTCGAAACGGTCGTGACCCTCCAGCGGATAACCGGACTTGACCAGCGCCGGGTCCTCGAGGAGTGCCTCCGGCACCCCCGCGGCCCGCAGCTCCTCGTCGCTGTACCGCGTGGCGCCGTCGGCGCCCGCCACGACCATGCGCCACAGTGCGTCGACGTCGGGGGCACCGGGGAAGCGCCCGCTCATCCCGATGATGGCGACGCTCTGCTCCGGAAGCCCCGCCCCGTCCCTCTCCTCGGTCATGCGTTCCCCCTGTCGGTGTCGTTGTGGCATGCGGCGAGCAGGTCCTCCAGACCGCTCGCGAGTTCCCGTACGGTCGGACGGTCGAAGAGCATCCGCAGCGTCACCGGCACCCCGAGCCGCTCCTTGGCCACGGCCACGGCCTGTGTGGCGAGCATCGAGTGGCCGCCCAGCTCGAAGAAGTCGTCGTCGAGTCCCACCCGGTCGACCGACAGCAGCTCGCCCCAGATGTCGGCGAGGGTCTTCTCCACGGGTGTGGCCGGCGCCGCGAAGTCCGCGCCGAGCTCGGGCCGTTCGGCCTCCGGCGCCGGCAGCGCCCGCCGGTCCACCTTGCCGTTGACGGTCAGCGGCAGCGCGTCCAGGGCCACGAACACGTTCGGCAGCATGTACTCGGGCAGCGTCCGGGCCAGGTGCTCCCGCAGCCGCGTCGTGCCGACCGCGCCCTCGGTGCCCGCTGCGGCCACCCAGTACGCCACCAGGCGCGGGTCGCCGACCGTGTCCCGGTCCACGAGCACCACCGCGTCGCGGACCGCAGGGTGCCGGGCCAGGGTGTTCTCGATCTCGCCGAGCTCGATCCGGTGACCGCGCACCTTCACCTGGTGGTCCAGACGCCCCAGGTACTCGTGGTCGCCGCCCTCGGCCGAGCGCCGCGCGCTGTCGCCCGAACGGTAGCGACGGGCACCCGGCACGGCCGCGTCCGGGTCCGGCAGGAACCGCTCGGCGGTCAGTGCCGGGCGGCCCAAGTAGCCGCGGGCGACGCCCGCGCCGCCCACGTGGAGCTCGCCGGGGGTCCCGGCCGGGGCCTCCCGGCCGTCGGCGCCGATCACCCGCAGCGACCAGCCCTCGAACGCCTCGCCGATCACGGAGGCCGAACCGTCCAGGTCCGCGGCGGTCATCCGGCGGTACGTGGAGTGCACCGTCGTCTCGGTGATCCCGTACATGTTCACCAGCTCGGGGCAGGAGTCGCCGAGCCGGTCGAGCCACGGCCGCAGCGTCTGCGGCGCCAGCGCCTCACCGGCGAACACCACGACGCGCAGCGCCAGTTCCGCCGGCTTCGCGCCCCGCTCGGCCAGCTCCTCCTCGTACCCGACCAGTTGACGGAAGGCGGCCGGCGTCTGGTTGAGGACCGTGACCCCCTCGCGGTGCAGCAGGGCGTGGAAGTCCTGCGGCGAGCGGCGCGTGTCGTCCGGGACGACCACCAGCCGCCCGCCGTGGAGCAGCGCACCCCACACCTCCCACACCGACACGTCGAACGCGGCGGACGAGAACATCGACCACACGTCGTCCGGGCCGAACCCGAACAGGTCCCGCGTGCCGGTGAGCAGCGCGGTCACCTGGCGGTGCTCCACCATGACGCCCTTGGGCGTGCCCGTCGAACCGCTGGTGTAGATCACGTACGCGAGGTTCGCCGCGACCGCGCCCCCGTCGGACGGGGCGGAGTCCGGGTATCCGGACAGATCCGTGCCGCCCGGACCGGTCAGCACCGTGGACACGGGTCCCGCGCCACTGTCGGCCCGGTCGGTGACAAGCACCCTCGCACCGGCGTCGGCGAGCATGAACTCCCGGCGCTCAAGGGGGCTCGCCGGGTCCACGGGCAGGTATGCCCCGCCCGCCTTGAGGACCGCCAGCAGCGCCGTGACCAGACCGGTGGTCCGTTCCATGCACACCGCGACCGGGACCTCGGGGCCGACACCGAGCGACCTCAGACGGTGGGCGAGCCGGTTGGCGTCCCGCTCCAGCTCCCGGTAGGTCAGCCGCCCGTCGACGCCGCTGACGGCGACGGCATCGCCGCGCAGCGCCACCTGCCGGGCGAACCAACTGTGCAGGGTCCCGGCCGGATCAGCGTCCGGACGTGGCCCGGAGACCCGTTCGTCAACGGTCAAGGTCGCTCTTCCTCTCGATGCCGGGGACGACGGCCCGGCCGTTCTCGGGGGTACGGGCGGCGATGGACCGGACGACGGGCAGCTCGGCGACCGGGGTGTCCGGCGAGGCGACGGCCTCCGCGAGGATCCGCTCGTACGCGGTGAGCAGCATGGCTGCCGTGTCCGGCCCGTACAGGTCGGTGTCGTACTCCAGGGACAGCTCCACGACGTCGCCTCCGCGCTCCTCCACGTAGAGGCTCAGGTCGTACTTCGCGGTGTCCTGCGGTCCCGCCAGGTCCAGTTCGCACGGGCCGAGCCCGGCGAAGACCGGCGGGCGGCGCTCGCCCAGGTAGCTGAACATGAAGCGGAACACCGGCATGAAGTCCCGGCCGCGCCGGGAGACGAGCGCCTCGACGAGCTTGTCGAAAGGCAGCTCCTGGTGGGCGGCTGCGTCGAGCACTGCCGCCCGTGTCCGGCCGACCATCGTCCGGAAACCCGGGCCACCGGACAGCCGGGCCCGTACCGGCACCATGTTGATCAGGCAGCCGACCAGTTCCTGAAGCTCCAGCCGGGTGCGGCCGGCGGCAGGGATGCCCACCGTCATGTCGTCGGCCCCTGACCAGCCCGCCAGCAGCGCGTACACCGCCGCCAGGTGCGTCATGTTCACGGTGGCCCGCTCGGAGCGCGCGAACGCCCTTACCGAGCGCACAAGTTCGGCAGGCAGGACGCGGCCGGCGACGGCGCCCCGGAAGCTCTTGCCGACCGGCCTCGGGTGGTCCGTCGGCAGCTCCGGGGCACGCGGGTCGTCGCCGAGGACGGAGCGCCAGTGGTCGATCAGGACCCTCAGCACGTCGCCGGTGAGCCGATCGCGCTGCCACCCGGAGAGGTCCGTGTACTGCAGGGCGGGTGCGGGCAGCGCGTCCGGTGAGCCGTACAGCAGACCCAGCTCGCGTAAGAGGATCTCCACCGAGGCGCCGTCGACGGCTATGTGATGGAACGTCAGCAGGAGCCTGTGGTCGTCGGGTGCGACCCGCACCAGACGGGCGGCCAGCGGAGGAGCGGACGCCAGGTCGAACACCCGCCGGGCCTCATCGGCGGCGATCCGCCGCGCCTCCGCCTCCGGGTCGCCGGTGCCGGACACGTCGGTGCACGGCAGGGGCACCGTTGTGGGCGGGGAGATCACCTGGTGCGGTACGCCGGAAGTCGCCCCGTACGTCGTGCGCAGCACCTGGTGGCGGGCCACCACCCCGTCGAGCGCCCGGCCGAGCGCCGCCCGGTCCAGCATGCCGCGCAGCCGCAGCACGGTGGGGACGTTGTAGAGGGTGCTCTCGGGGTCGATCTGCTGCATGAACCACAGCCGCTGCTGGGCGAAGGAGAGCGCGGGCCGGGCATCCGGGTCGTCCGGCAGCGGTCGGGGCCCGTCCGAGGGGGCAGGGGAGGCCGTGCCCGACCCGGCCCGCGAGGCACCTGAGCCGGTGGGCGCGGAGACGGGGGCCTTCATGGCGGCGTGGACCACCGAGGCCATGTCCTTCAGGGTGCCGGCGTGGAGGAGCGCGGCCGGAGACACCCGGGCGCCGAGCTCCTCGTCGATCAGTTCGGCGAGCCGTGCCGCGGTCCGATTCCCACCTCCGAGTGCGGCGAACTCCGCACCGGGCTCCACCTCCCGCACGCCGAGCAGCTCCGACCAGAACCGGGCGAGCTCCTCCGCGACGAATCCGCTCGAGGTCATGCGAACCGGACCCCCTTCCGGGCGTTGCGCACGGTCTGGTGGAGCAGATCGAGGAAGCGCCGGGGGAGTGAACCGAGGAAGCGCCGGGGGAGCGAACCGAGGTGGAATCGGCCGCCCTCGAAGAGGTGCGCCTCGGCGTCGCCGACGGCCGAGTGACGGCCCCACAGTCCGGCGTTCGCCGCAGGAGGGTTCGGGTGCTCGTCCGCCGCGAACACCGGGACCGGGCACGGCACGGTCACGTCGGGAGCCACCCGGTACCGCATCGGCGCGGCGAGGTCGGCGCGGAGGGCGGGCTCGTGTAAGCGGCGGACCCAACGATCCGCTTCGCCGGCGTTGTCGTGCGTCAACGTAAACGTGCCGTCTCTGTCCGACCGGCAGTGTGTCGCATCAGGCCCCCGAATGTGTGTGCGGTCCCTCGCTGTTCACGGAACCGATCACAGCCTTGATCATGAAGATCAACGAGGTCAATCGATCACAGGGTGACATTTTTGATCGCAGGCATCGAAGAAAACGATCGACGCGAAACTGCTGGCAGACCGGAATGAGCCGGACCGCAGGGCCTGGCAGCGCCGCAGTCATCGCCACGGCGGTGCCGAACCGGCGGCCGGCCCCGGTAGAGCCTCCAGGACGACCGCCGGCAGGGCCCGGCATCTGCACCGTGTCGCAGTCGCGGTCAATCCACGAGCTCGAACTCGGGGCGCACCCCTCGCAGGACGAGCGGATCCGTCCCGTCCTCGACATCCCGGTCCAATGCGTACGGCAAGCCCGCGCTTTGAGGAGAGTACGTCCCGCACGATGCCGCGGACGTCCGGTCGATGAACGCCCGCATGGCGCGGGTGAGCTGCCGGCTGCGCCGCCAGGCGACTTGGGTGTAGACCTTGAACGGCGGCTGCCACTCCAACTCCACCAGGCTTCCCGCTGCGATCGCGTCCGTTGCGGCGACCTCCGGCACGACGCTGGTGCCCAGCCCGGCGGCGACCCCGCGCTTGATGGATTCGACGGTGCCGAATTCCAGGAGCGCGGCCCCGGACCCGTCGTTGGCGTCGGCCAACTCGGCTTCCAGCAGTCGTCGGTAGCAGGCGCCGGGTTCGGGGACCAGGACCGGAGTGCTGCCGAGGTCCCTGGTGGTGGGTCCGGACATCCCGGCGAGACGGTGCCCGGGCGCGGCTATGGCGACAAGCGGCTCGGCCCCGAGGACTTCGGTCTGCAGCCCCGAGTGCTCGGTGCGCGCGTCCATGAACAACCCCATGTCCAGTGTGCCCTGCCGCAACGCCTCGCAGATCTGGGCGGCCGATCCAGGACGCACCGAGAGCCGCAGTCGCGGATAGTGGTGATGGAAGAACTCGAGAACCGGCGGCATCCGGTACGAGGTGAGGCTTTCACTCGCGCCGATGGTGAGCACACCGGAGGGTTCGACCCAGCTCGCGGTCTGCTCCCTGGCTTCGTCGACGAGCGACAGGATGCGTTCCGCGTACGGGGCGAGCTGCTCGCCGGCCGGGGTGAGCCGGACCTGGCCCCGCAGGCGCTCGAAGAGTTCCACCCCCAGCGACACTTCGAGATTCTTGATCTGACTGGTCACGCTGGACTGGGCGTAATTCAGCTCGGATGCGGCCTTGGTGAAACTGCGCAGTGTCGCGACGCGGTGGAAGGTGGCGAGCTGCCTGAGATCCAACGGGCCCACTGCTCGGCTCGGCCGGCTCACGGGCATCGCTGCCCTACCGGTTTCTCCCCGGACCGCGCTCTGGACGGCCACGTCAGGGCTGGTCGGATGTGCACCGCGGTGACGCGGGCAGTGCCGTAAGCCGCACTTGTGTCATGTGTGTGGAACATGGCGCATCCTTCGGGTTCATCTTCCCGGGGCAGGCAGGTGAAGCAGCCACCGCCCTTGCAGTGGCCAGACGATAGTCACGCATCAGCCAACTCGCACATGGGTTTTGAGGGATCGTCAAGTACGGTCAAGTACGTGCTCTGCCGCTGGACTGCGGGCGCGGGCGGCCGTCCGGCGGGCGTTGTGAAGGGCTCGTCGCCGCGTCGGGCGGGCCATGGCAGGCGAGTGCGCCACCAGCGCACTCGCCTGCCATGCATCAGCTGACGGCGTCCCGTCGCACGCTCAGTGGCCGCTGGTCCGTCCAGACCTGCTCGACGTGCGCGAGGCACTCCTCCTTCGTTCCGGCGAACCCTGCCTCCCGCCATCCCTCCGGCAGCTCGCGCCCCTCGCCCCAGATGGAGTACTGCTCCTCGATGTTCACCACGACCACGAACCGGTCGTTCACACCCGTGCTCTGCACCGTGATTCCCTCCACGACTGACTCCACTGCGAAAACACCCTCAGCGTGCGCGCCCCGCACCACTCCCGACAAGATCCCTTCGATGGAGGACCCCGGGCCCTTCCGAGTTCGACCGAGACTCACGACGGTGACTGTGGCCTGGGCTTTCGTGGCTTCATGGGCAGGCTTGGTCGTCTCGTGGCCGACGGGTGGGACGTGTCCGATGTCACCGTGGAGGCAGCGGTGGCACGATCGGAGCTGATCGCGGTGCGGGCCTGACGGGGTGACAGACGTGCGGTCCCGGATTCGCCTACGCTGGCAGCGATCACAGATCCATGGGGGAGGCAGGAACTTTGGGACGCCCGATCGCGCGGCTCTGCATAGCCGGTTTGAGCATCTTGCTGGGGTTGTCGACCGGTTGCACAGCAGAAACTTCAACGCACGGTGGCGCGAAGCCACCGTCCCCAACTGAGCCGACCCCAGTCATCGCGACGGACGAGGCCAGAAGCGTCTACGAGCGCTACGACCGCGAGATTGCGGCCGCCGATGCCGCGCTGGACGATGCGGCCGCCGGCAAGGTCCAGACGGGCGTCCTGCTGAAAGAGTCACTCGCCGGGTACACGATTCACCGCGCGGCGAAGACCAAGGAAGGAGTCTTCCACCTCACCCAACCCCGCTTCCTGATCCCGACCGTGCAGGCCGGTGCACCCTACCCCCGGTCCTTCGCTGTCCTGAGCAAGTGGAAAGGCAGGGAGACGGACCGGTCCTCGCAGCTCCTGTATTTCACCCAGTCGGAAGCAGGAGGCGCCTGGAAGGCCGCCGCGGCCGGATGGGTTGTCACAGAGCCTGCCAAGAAGTCAGCGACCTCTTCGCCGACGCCTTCTCCGGCCCCGACCAAGAACGGCAGGACTGTCGTTCGTCTGCGGCCGAAGGTGCTGCCTGACATTCGCCGCGGCGCCTCCGGAACGGCGCAGCTGTCCGCGACCGCGGCAACCGACCGCACGGTGTGCGACAGGTTCGCCGACTACCTCAGCTTTGCGCCTCCGCTCGGTCGTCCCACAACGGACCGCTTCACGGAAGGCGGGTTCACGAGCGACCTCGTCCGGTTCCACAACGACTGGGCGCACGAGGACCTCGAGCGCAGCTTCTCCTACGAAGTGACCGGCACCGACCTCCCGGTGTTCCGCCTTTCCACAGGCAGTTCGCTCGTCGCCTGCACCTTCGTCCGGCAGCACCGCGTCGCCGGTGCTCCGCCTCACGGCACGGTCCAGTTCGACAAGGGTTCGGACACGGATGTGCTGCTCGGCGGCGGCGGAAAGGAATGGCGCCGGGTCGAGGAGACGAGGAGCATGACGGCATTGATCGAGGTGCCGGCGGGGAAGGCTCCGCCCGCCACGGTCCTGGCGTGCGACTGCTACGACCCTCAGCTGCTCTCGGCGAGCGGCGTCCGTCCCGATTAGCGCGGTCGCGGAGAAGCGCGGGTCACCTGCCCAGTCGGTACTCGGCAGTTGCCCGGTACACGGGCCGGCGCAAAGGGGGCGGTGACCACGCGCGCCGTGCAGAACTCCACCCGGCACCACGCATGGCCGGTATCCGGCAACCGCGCAGCCTTACTCGTCCCTCACGGCTGCGCGGGACCCGGCGCCGGAACCGTCATGGTCCATCGGATGCTCCCCAAGGGTGACCGGTGCGAGGGCCGCCTCGCCCGTGCGGCGGATGCGGTTACGACCATCGAAGGACGCCCGGGCGCAGCGGTGTTGGCGACGATCGACGCGTACGTCATCACCGCCTGGATCGGAGCCTGACCGTGCTGAAGCAGACCCTGCGCGTCGCCGCCGTCATCGCCCTCGTCGCCGCAGTCGCCGCCCCCGCTGTCGCCGCCCCCGCCCCCGCCCCCGAGGCCCCGCCCGCCGCCGCACCCACCACGTTCGCCTCCTCCCTCGAGGGGGAGGCGCGGCTGGGTTACGAGATCGCCGAGGAGGAGGTGCGGGTCACCGTCGACGCCCACTCCACCTACACCGCGGGCAGCATGCCCACCCGCTCCTGGGGCACCTTCCGCATCTCCCACGTCATCGACGGCCGTGACTACTGGGGCGACTTCGAGGTCGACTGCCTCACCACCGGCGGCCCCACCGCCACCGTGACCGGCCGACTCGTCCGCACCAGCGCCGGCCACCCGTGGCAGACGCACCTGGACCCTCACACCCGCATGGGCGTGAGCTTCTACGTCCCCAGGAACGGCAAAGCACGCGCCGGGCTGTCCGGAGCGACCGCCAAGCGCGCGCCCCTGCTGACCAAGTGCATGGCACCCGCCGCCGACATGGCGGTCACCGACGGTGGCTACACCCTGCGGGACAGGGAGACGCGGACCTCCTAGGCCGTTTCAGATCGACCGACTCACCTGGTGAGGGATCGTTCCGGCCGATGTGGCGCGGGTGATCTTTCCGATGACGCCTGGGCTCGAGACGACCTTCGCAACCGTTCACCTGCGTACGAAGGTCACCCGCGGCCCCGGCAGCGCGGCCGCTGCCGGCCATGGTGGTGAAGCTCGTCGAGTCCGCCCGGGCGCGCCGGCGGGCCGTGAACGCACCTCATCTGTCGCCCTCGTACGTGCCGGAGCCCGCTTCGAACGCGGTCAGTTCGTCGGACGTCCGGCGGCCCACATCGCATGACGCGCCTTTCGGCAGGACGTGAAATTCGATGGACGTGACGATCCCAGTGGCCGTACCTTCGACCGGTCCCAGCCTTCACGCGTCCGAAGAGGTGCATTTGATGACGGTTCAGGTAATCGCGGCCAACTTTCAGCGGCCGCCTTCCCCAGCCGTTGTGACCTCCCCGGACCGAAGGAATCCCCATAGTGGATCTGCCACGTAGCTTCACCATCCGCGAGAGCAGCCATCGCCTCTGCAACCCGTTCACCAGCGAGAAACTGGCCATCCTGGGCCAGGCCATCAGCCCGTCCCCGGGCACCCGTGTGCTCGACCTCGCCTGCGGCAAGGGCGAGATGCTGTGCACCTGGGCACGCGACCACGGTGTGACCGGCACCGGAGTGGACATCAGCACCGTCTTCATCGACGCCGCCCGCGCGCGGGCGGTGGAGCTGGACGTGGCCGACCGGGTCGGCTTCGTGCACGCGGACGCGTCGGACCACGTCGCCGACGATCCCGTCGGCATCGCTGCCTGCATCGGCGCCACCTGGATCGGCTCCGGCGTGGCCGGCACCGTCGAACTCCTGCGGCGCAGTCTCGCTCCCGGCGGCATGATGCTGATCGGCGAACCCTTCTGGCGCCGCGAGCCCCAGGACCAGGTCACCGTCGACGGCTGCCACATGGCCCGCAAGGACGACCTGCTCCTGCTGCCGCAACTGCTCGAACAATTCGACGCCCTGGGCTGTGATGTCGTCGAAATGGTCCTTGCCGACCAGGACAGCTGGGACCGGTACGTCGCGGCGCAGTGGCTCAACATCCGCCGCTGGCTGGACACCAACCCCGACGACGAGCTCGCCGACGAGATGCGTGCGGAACTCGCTGCGGCTCCCGTCCAGCACGCCAGGTACCAGCGCGAATACCTCGGGTGGGGCGTTTTCGTACTGATGGACCGCTGACACACCGCTCCGAGTGAGCCCCGGCGCCACTTGCCGGGGCTCACTCGGACACCACCCAACCTCGAACGCCCCGACACCCCGTGGGCTGAACACGCGCCACGTCATCCACCGGTCCCGACAATCACTCGGCACTGTCCTGCCGCCGGGCTGACCGGGCAAGGGGCAGGGGAGCGCCCGGGGTACTGCCACCGACTGCACGGCTCCACGTCACGCAGCCAGCGGACCGCGAAGGAGGCGCAAGTGGTGCGCTCCGGGACGTGCGATCACCGTTGGCGCGATCGCCGGGTCGAGCAGACGCCGGCGTCGGGATCGCGCGGTCCGGCGCCATCACACGCGGGCGACAGCTGAAGCGAATGAAGCTGATGCACCGCGGCGACCGGCCCGCACCGCGGCGCACGGGCCCGCACTGCGGCGACCGCCCCGCAGCGCGCCGGCCGCGCCGGTACCGTCGGGCCCTCGGATGGGTCAGGCAGCAGAGGCACGCAGCAAACGCTCCACACCCCTGTCGACGGACTGGGGGATCTTCCCCCACCAGCCGGCCGCCCATGCACACCGTCGCGGTCGGCTCGTCGGCCGCACCGGTCCCGTTTGCGCTCGGCCGAGGCCCTGGTGGGGCGGGGCCTTTCCTCTCGACGTCGGCTGCATGGATGCGCTGTGCGATGCATCGAGGACTGTCGGTGATCCTCCGTGAACTCCATCCCCGGAGACGCTGCCACCAGCGCCGTTGCGATCCCCGTGTGCAGGCATGAGCGTCGAGGCATGGCGGCGCGGCATGCACGAGCGGCCGGAGGAGAGGGACGATGGGTGAGCCGGCTGTGTACGGCGGCACGGTGCCTGACACCAGCGTCATGCCGGGCGATGGCCGAAAGGAGGTCCCGGAGCATGGGTGCGAGTGGACCCTTGTCTGGTGACCCTGACTCGACCCGGATCACTGCGTCCGGGCCGGGCGGCCTGCTCGATGTGCTGAACGTGGCGGCCGTTCTGCTCGACGCCGAGGGCAGGATCGACCTCTGGAGCCCGCAGGCCGAGATCCTGTTCGGCTACAGCGCAGAGGAGGCCCTGGGACGTCACGCGGGCCCCCTGCTGGTCCACGAGGAGAATCTGGAGCAGGTCCTGGAACTGTTCACCCACGTGATGGAAGGCGGCGAGAGCTGGGCAGGGGTGTTCCCCGTCCGGCGCAAAGACGGCAGCACCCGGCTGGTGGAGTTCCGCAACATGAGGCTGCAGGACGATCAGCAGGACTACTACGCCCTGGGCCTGGCCACGGACCAGACGACCCTACGGCAAGTCGAACGTGACCTGGCGCTGTCGGCCCGCCTGGTCTCCCAGTCGCCGATCGGGCTGGGAGTCCTGGACACGGACCTTCGCTACGTCTCGGTCAACCCGGCGGAGGAGCGCATGAACGGCGTGCCGGCCGTCGATCACATCGGTCGGCACGTGGACGAGGTGCTCCCCTTCCTGGACGAGTCCTTCGCGGCGGCGATGCGCGAAGTCCTGGCCACCGGCATCCCCATCGTGGACCAGTACACCGTGGGACGCACCCCCGCCGACCCGGACCACGACCACGCCTGGTCGATCTCCTTCTACCGGCTCGAGGCGACCAACGGGAAAGTGCTGGGCGTGGCGACCTCCAGCGTGGATGTCACCGAACGGCACCGCGCAGTCGAAGAGCAACGCCGCACCGCCCTCACCCTCCAGCGCAGCATGCTGCCTCACCCACCGCCGCGGCGGCCGGGACTGGAAATCGCCACCCGCTACCGTCCGGCCCAGGCCACCATCGAAATCGGCGGGGACTGGTTCGACGTCATACCCCTGAGCGGTGACAAGACTGCCCTCGTCGTCGGCGATGTCATGGGCAGCGGGGTGAGGGCAGCGGCCACCATGGGTCAGCTCCGCACCGCCACTCGGACCCTCGCCGATCTCGACCTGGACCCTGCCCAGGTCCTCCACCACCTCGACCGCATCACCGACAGTCTGGGGGAGACGATCGCGACCTGCCTCTACGCCATCTTCGACCCGCACACCGCGAAGTGCCACGTCTCCCTCGCGGGGCACTTGCCGCCCGTCCTTCTCCGTCCGGACGGCGAGTGCCTGCTTCTCGACCTGCCGGCCGGCGCGCCTCTGGGCGGTTGCGGCGTCGCCTTTCACACCACCTGTCTCGACATCGAGCCGCGCGCCCAACTCGTCCTCTACACCGACGGCCTGGTCGAGACGCGCGACCAGCCGATCGACGAACGTCTGGACGCTCTCGTGGATGTCCTCGATGATCCCCAACGCTCGCTGGACGACACCTGTGACCTGCTGCTGCGCACCCTGCGCCACCCCGGGGACCATGACGATGTGGCCCTGCTCATCGCGCGGGCCGAACCGGCACATCATCCTTCATGAGCTCGCACACCTCCTGCTGGACCACGGCACCGCAGGTGCCGGCGGGTCCGGGGCGGGCATGGAGTGCCTCTTCCCCGGTCGGGGGCGTACGGACCACTCCGAGGCCCAGGAGCAGGAGGCCCGCCGTTCGGTCTGGGCAGTGCAGGCGCTAAACGAGCGGGCCGAGTGGTCCTTGTCCGCAAGGACGCGTTCGGGCCGGGTCCGGGGCCTCCCCGGACCCGGCCGCGGACGCGGATGCGGCTGATGACGGCCTCGGCCCGGGTGCCGTCCCTGCGGGTACCGGACGTGCCGGAAAGCTCGCTGCGTCCGGTGCCCGGGTGGGGTCCCCCCCGGGGCCGCCAGGGCCGAGGGGAAGCATCGCAGTGGTGGGGGCACTCCCCCTTGGCTTCGCCGGGGGCGCCCCACCCGTCCGGAGGCCGGGAAGAGCGCCCTCGTGCCGCGGACGTACTCGGGCGATTCCGGCAACGCGGCGTGGCGGTACCTCCCAGCGGCAGCCGTTGAGCCGTGCAGGGCGTCGCGAGCCGGTGACCCTTCCGGTCACCGCACTAGCACTCGCCGCGCCATGTCACCTTGGTGAAGACGGCGTTGGCGCCGAAGCTGCGGGAATACCCGCCCGGGCCGGGGTTGTAGTGGAGGCAGTCCGAGAAGTGGCCGCCGTCCTCCCAGCCCCATTCGACCTGGATGTGGTCGTATCCGGGGAGAGGCGTGCCGTTGTTGAAGATGGACATGCCGATCGCCCTGCCCGACCAGTTGCCGGACGACTTCAGGACGAGCCGCCCCTCCTCCATGATGTCGGAGTAGATGCAGAAGTAGCCCTTCCCGCAGCCCGGCGGATTCGGTTCGGCCGAGGCCGCCGGCGCCGTCCCCAGCACGCCCGCGACGGCCGCCACCGCGGCCAGGGCTCCGACCATACGCCTGGTCATCGTCGTTCTCCTCACTCGTAGGTCGTCTCACCACGGGGACGGCGTGCGGGCACATGTCGTATGAGCCCCTCGCCGTCGCTCGCCGCCGGGTCAGCAGACCGGCACTCCTGGAATCTGGTTCTCCGGAACGCTGAGATAGATGTTGGTCATGTAGCCCCCGTACTGCGGCAGATAGGCCCACCAGTCGTTGACGTAGGGCGGTGCGCTGACCTGCTGGCCGCGCTTCTGGCAGCCGACCAGTACCTCGGCGCCGGCGGGCAGTGTCGTGACCGCGCCGGAGGCGGTCGTCGCCTGGGTGCGGACACGGACGCCGCTGCCCCAGGTGCCGATCCAGGTACCTGCCGGGCGTGACGCGCCGGGGACGTTCAGCGAACGGGTCAGGCGCCCCACGTCGGTGTACGCCTTGCCGTAGGACGAACCGCTCGGGTGCAGGGTGAAGACCGCCACGATGGAACGGTCGCCCGCGCCCACCACCCCCGTCGTGTGCAGTGCCGGACGCGTGAGGTCGACCGCATCGGCACGCCTCGGCGTCCGTGCGGCCGATCCTGCCGGCTCCATTGCCGCCGCAGCGGTGGTCGCCGTGCACCCGCCGGAGCTGAAGCCCGACCAGCCCTGCTTGACGGCCCAGGGACGGTTGAAGGAGCCCGCGATGCCGAAGTGCTGGTCGTAACCGTCGGTGGCGCAGCGGGTGGACTCCCGCAGGTTGCCGAGGACGTAGTCGCGTACCGCGGCCGGGGCCGAGTCCAGCAGGTAGCGGTAGATCTTCACGGTGTCGCGGGCCGAGAGTGCCGTGTAACCCCAGTAGCCGGGGTGGGTCGACGGCGGCCGGGCGGTGTCCGTCAGGCCGAGGCGCGCGACCATCCGGTCGACGATCGCCCCCGATCCGTTGTTGGCCCAGAAGGTGCTCGCGGCCGCGTCGTCGCTGCTGCGCAGCATGGCGTCGATGCGGGCCCGGTCGGCGGCCGGGAGGGCGTCGGGGCCGCGGTTCCAGAGCATGTCCAGGGCGATCAGCAGTTTGACCACGGACGCCGACCGGAACTGCCCCGCGGTGTTGAGCTGCTCGGTGAACGTCCCGGTGTGGCGGTCGAAGACGGCGACGCCCGCCGTCACTCCGGCCGGCACGTCGGCTCTGACCGACGGGCGCGGCGAGGGGGACTCGGCGATTGCGGTGTTCGCGGTGGTGCACACGAGTGCGGCGAGAGCGGCGGCCCACACGCCCGCCCGTGTCGTGCCACGACGAATGGACCGGGCGACGCCCCGTCCCTGCGTGCTGTTCAAGGTCATCATGGTGGTCCTCGGATTCGGTGGAGGTGCGTCCGTTCGCACCACCGGCGAGACGGCGTCACGCCCTGCGCCGTATGAGGACCGGACGGGCTGCCGGTCGTACGAGGGTCCCAGCCTCTCGTCGCCGGGACCCTCATACGACCGTCAGCCCGCGCCCGTCAGCCGGGCAGGGGCCGCAAGCCGCCAACCTCCGTACGGAACAGCGGCTTCGCCCCGACACCCATCCGGCCCTCACCGGGCCCGACCCTTCCCGGAGCACCCATGTCCCAGCGCAGTACCCGCCTCGCCGCCGCGGGCCTCGCCGTCGGCGCCGCGCTGTCCCTGTTCGCCACGACGGGCACCGCCCACGCCGACGCCGCGGGGTTCTACGTCTCGCTGCAGACGAAGAGCAACGTCCGCTCGGCGCCCGGTACCCAGAACGTGCCGCTCCTCAACACCGGCTCCATCAAGGACCGTTACTACATGGACGGCGTCTGCTACGTGCACGGCCAACCCGTCACCGCCGGCGGCTACCACACGGACGTCTGGTACCGCGGCACCGTCCACGACTCCGTCGACCTCGGCAAGGGCCCCTACCGCAACGTCTGGGTATGGGGCGGCAACGTGAACGTCGGCAAGGACCCCGCCGACTCCGTCGGCGTCTGCCCGAACTGATCCCCCGAGAAGACGACACCATGGTCGAGCACCACGCTCGGACCGCCGCCGTCAGCCTCGCGCTCGGAGGCGCCCTCACCCTGTCCGGTCGTGGCGCGGGCACCGCCCAGGCGCGTCCCGACGGGCTCGTGGCGACGCTTCGGACGCACAGCAACGTCCGCGACCTCGTCTCCACCCATGGCGATGTGTTCGTCAACACGGGGACGACGCCCGGCCGGTTCTCCCAGGACATCCTCTGCTGGTACCCGGGCGAGCGCGTCACCGCCGGCGGCTGCACGACCGCAGTCTGGTACTGGGGCTACGTCACCGATTCCGCCACCGGCAGGCAGTACCAGGGGGCGTGGGTCCGGGGCGGCAATGTCGATGTCGGCGCGGACCCCTCCCCGTTGGTCAAGGAGTGCTGAACTCCACGCGGACGCCCCTGGGACCGATGTCGTGGTCCCAGGGGCGTCATGTGTGGTGCGCGGTTGTCGTTCAGCAGGTCGGCAGACCCGCGTCGGGCTCGTCGTCGCGGCCCCCGACGAGGAAGATCTCGCTCATGTAGGCGGACGGCGCCATGCCCACTGCCGGGGTCTTCACCCACCAGGTGTGCCAGTAGCCGCCGTAGGTCGCGCGACCGCCCTTGACCTGGCACAGGACCCTGAGGAATCCGCTGTCGGGTGACGTCGCGATGACGGGGGCCTGCTGGTTGGGGGCGGAGCGCAGGTTGACGTTCGCTCCCCAGATCGGGCACCGGAACGTTCCCGGGTAGTCGGGGTCCGGGGTGCAGGGTGCCGAGTCGGCGGCCTGCGCGGACGGGGTGAGGCCGGGGGAGAGGAGTGCCGCGGCGGTGGCCAGGACCACCGCCGCGACACCCCTCGCACCGGCACGGACGCCGGTCAGCATTCGCGGACCCCCGGCAGCCAGGCGGCGGGGTGGTCGATGTAGATGTTGCTGATGTAGCCGCCGAGCGCCGGGATGTAGGCCCAGGCGTCGTTGCTGTAGCCCTCGGCGTTGACGACGTCACCGTGCTTCTGGCACTCCACGAAGACGGGCGTGGGCCCGCTCAGCGTGCGCACGACCGCCGCGCTCAGCCGTGCGTCGGCGCGCACCCGGACGGAGGTGCCCCACGTGGTGAAGTTGGTCCCGGGCGTTCCCCCGCCCGGCGTGCACGGCAGGCTCACACCGCGCGCCGCGAGATACGGCACCGGGTCCATGCCCCGGCTGCTGGACGTGGAGCTGTGCGCCTCGAAGTGCAGGTGGTTGCCGGAGGAGTCGCCCTCGGAGCCCATGCGCGCGATCAGCTGGCCGCTGCTCACCCGCTGGTTCACGGAGACGAGACGCTCGTACATGTGGCCGTACTCGGTGACCGTGCCGTCATCGTGCCGGATGCGGATCCACTGGCCGTAGCCGCTGGCCGGGCCGGAGGCGATGACCGTGCCCGGCCCGGTGGAGTTGATCGGCGTACCGCGGTTGTTGGCGATGTCGACGCCGTCGTGCCCGGAGTGCCACCCCTGGGTGACTCTCCCCGCGGCCGGGCAGGACCCGGCATAGTCGGCGGGCTTGGCGGGCGGGGCGGCGTCGGCCGCGCCGGCCGTGAGCGGGATCAGCCCGGCCGCGGCGACCGCGGTCGCGAGCATGCCGAGGGACGTGGTGCGATTGGGGATGCGCATGACGAGAACTCCTTCGTGGGGAAGGGCGGTCGGATCGAGAGGGGCGGGCGGGGCCCGCGGATCAGCAGGTCGGGACTCCGGGCAGCCACGCCGCCGGGTCGTCGATGTAGATGTTCGAAATCCAGGCCCGGTACTTCGGCAGGTACGACCAGGCGTCGTTGCTGTAGCCCTCGGCGTGGACCATCTCGCCGTGCTTCTGGCACTGCACGTCCACCGCCGTGGGCCCGGGCAGACGGGTCACCGGGGGCTTCTGGGTACCGGCCTCCGGACGGAGACCGACACCGGTGCCCCAGGTCATGAACCGCTTCGTGCCGGCCGGGGGCTGCTCGCCGCCCGCGATGCGCAGGGCGCCCGCGTACTGGGAGTTCAGCCGCACGTCGCTGACCATCACGAGCGTTCCCGACTCGCGGGCCTCGACCATCTTGCCGGCACCGAGGTAGACGGCGATGTGGTGGACGGAGCCGAGGTTGCCCGGGTCCGACGCCCAGAGCAGCAGATCGCCCGGCTGCAGCGGGCCGAGACCCTGGTCGCGGGAGAAGCGGGCGGTGGCACCGCTCCACTGGGCCTGGTTCCATGAGCCTTCCGGCAGGGCGATTCCCGCCCCCTGCCACGCCGCGTACTGCACCAGGTGCGAGCAGTCGAAGCCCTTCACCTGGCTGTCGTGGGCGCCAGGACCGCCGCCGGGGTAGTCCTGACCGTACGTCGGCCCGTGGATGGAGCCGCCGCCCCACGAGTAGGGCACTCCGAGCTGCGAGCAGGCGGCGTTGACGACCGCCTGCGCCTGGTCGGGCGCGTCCGCCAGGGGACGGCAGTCGGCGGCGGCCGCGGTCTTGGCGGAGACCGGTGACGCGGCGGCCATCGCCGTACCGGTACAGCTCAGCATGGTGGCGAGCAGCAGTCCTCCTGCCACCGTCAGTGTGCGGTTGGTGCGGTGCATGCGGGTCCCCCTGAGGTGGTTCGCGCGCTGTGCGGATGAGGTGTGTGCGGACGGATCGTGCGGCTGCGGGGTGTCCGGCAGGTGGACGGTGTGCGGCAGCCGGTCGGGCTGCCCCGGGCCGTCGCCGGTCACGCCGTGGGTGTGGGCCGTGAGGGCCCCTTCGTGGAGGAGACGGGAGCGGAGGCCGGTTCGTATGCGTCGAGTACGGCGCGCATCTTGGCGAGGCCGCGCATACGGTTGCGCTGCACCGTTCCGCGGTGGGCGCCGAGCCGTTCCCCCGCCATGTCGTGGGTCAGGTCCTCGATGTCGATCAGGATCACCGCGGCCGCCTCCTTCGGCGACAGCCCGCGCAGCAGCGCGGTCGCCACCGCCTCGGCCTCCCTGCCGGCGAAGCCGCCGTCCCAACTCTGCTCGGGCAGCCGGTCGGTGCAGCGTTCCTGGCGCGAGGGGTGCCGCCACAGGTCGCGCAGCAGGTTCAGCGCCGCCGCGCAGGTGTAGGCGTACGGCTGCTGCTGTCGCACCAGAGTGCGGGAGCGCGCCCGGCGCGAGAGCCTCAGGTACGTCTCCTGCAGAAGGTCGTCGGCGTCGTGCGGATTGCCGGTCAGGGCGAGCAGCCGGCGTCGCAGCCTCGGCATCACGGCGGTGAAGGCCTCGTCGAACTCGGCCGCGGTCATGTGATCGGTGATGGCCGGCGTGTCCGCGTTCGTGCTCGCGGTCTCGGCGAGCAAGGACGACTTGGTCATCGTCGTCCCGCAGGTGTTCGTCACTGTGTTCCCCCCAGATCTGTCTGTCTCGGACTGCAGTCGGCCCCTGTGCCCCCGCAGCCGTGTGGCGGAGCTGTGCCTTCGAACTGCGGCGGCGGCGCTACGGGTGGCCTGACGTGGCGGGTCCGTACAGGGCCGCGGGCGCCTTGGTCATCAGCGCCCAGTACCGGTCTCCGTACGACCAGTGCCACCATTCGGTCGGGTAGTTGACGAACCCCGCGGCCCTCATCGCCCGGCCCATCACCCCACGGTTGGCGCGGGCCTCGGCGTCGAGGCCGACCGCGGCGGTGCGGCAGCGGCCCCCGCTCTCCTCGGGAGTGGCGTTGACCTCGGTGCCGAGGGGGAGCTCCGCACCGTCCCCGGTGCAGAGGGTCAGATCCACCGCGCCGCCGCTGACGTGCGGGGCGACCTCCGGGGGCGAGATGTACGCGCTCGCCAGTGCGCGTATCCGGTCCGCAGAGGCGTCCGGGTGGGCGGTGCGCAACGTGGCTGCGTACGTGTCGAAGTAGCGGCGCTGCAATGCGGAGGGCCGGAAGCCCTCCACCACCAGCAGGTGGATGCCCGAGGGCAGCGCGTCCTGCGCGAGCAGGAGCCGGCGCAGCACTTCGGCTCTGAGGTGCGCGTACGAGCCGTCGTCGTCGGCCTTGCGCGGGTCGATCCGCAGCGCGGTGACCTCCCGTGCGTCGACGAGGGGTTCACCGTTCTCGGCGACATGCGTTTCGGCCACTCGGTGGTCGGAGAGCAGAATGATGTCCGTCACGCTCACAGCGTGGAGGCGGGCTCTGCAAGAACGATGCAGATCCGCTGCAGGGCGTTTTGCAGCGGTTGTACGGAGCGGGCGGTGCGCGGAGCGAAGTGGCCGGAAAGGCCGTCATCGCCCCGCGCACCGCCCGCCCGATAAACCGTGCCGTACGCGTCTGTGATCGCTCTCTGTCAGAAGCAGTCTTCGAAATTCTCGGAAACTCCGGGAATTGGCTTCATGTTGTCGCCCCCGCGGACGTACACCGCACTGATCCAGCCGCGGGGTCCGCCGGCATCCACCTGGACCCAGTAATTGTTCTTGTACGGCCCGTCCGTGACGGTGTCACCCGTGCTCTGGCAGTACGCCGTGACGTACATCCTGCTGACCTTGATCCCGCTGTACGGGGGGCACGAGTACGAACTGCACGCGCGCATGTTCACGCCGGTCGCCCAGACGTAGACCCTGGTCGTGTCCGCGGCCTGCGGAGCCGGTGCCGCCGCGACCAGGGACAGTCCGGCGCCGCATGCCGCTGCGGCGGCGACCGCCGTCCGGCGTGTTCGGCTGGTTCGCTTGGTCGTTGATCCGGTCATGGAGCCCTCCCGGTCGGTGCGTGTCGGGTCGTCGATGCGCCCGGGTGACGGTTCCGGGGGGCAGGCCGTATGCGTCACCCCGAGGAACGCTCATACGGCAGGGCGGTCATGGCGGTCCCCATGTCGGAAGTCGGACCGTCCTTTCGGTGAATGGGGGAATCCACATCGGATAGCCGGCGATATTCAGCCAACCGCCCTGTCACACCGCTCTGTCGTGCCAAGACAGGCAGGGCGGTAAGAGGCATGCCTGTCGGCGGGTGCCGGTATGTTGTCCCTGACTCGCGGGAACGTGAAATCGGGGGACACGGTGGAGGTTCGCCTTCTGGGTCCGGTGGAAGTATCGAGCGGGGGACAGCGGATCCCGCTGAACGGTGCGAAACCGACGGCAATACTTGCGGCTCTGGTCGTGCATCTCGGTGAGGTCGTGTCCGCCGAACGGCTGGTCGACCTGATCTGGGAGGAGGAGCCGCCCGCCACCGCGCGGGCGCTCGTCGCCTCGCACGTCTCCGGACTGCGCCGTGCCCTGGGCGGCAGGGAGGGCGGCGACGCCATCCGCACCCGTTCCCCGGGCTACATCGCCGAGTTCCCTGCCTCCGCCGTGGACGTCCGGTGCTTCGAGGAGGCGTTCACCGCCGGCCGGAACGCGGCCCTCGAGGGGCGGGCCGAGGAGGCCGTCGACAACCTCGGGACGGCGCTGCGCCTGTGGCGCGGCAGGGACGCCCTGGAGGGACTGGGTCAGAGCTTCGCCCGCGTCGAGGCCATGCGCCTGACGGAACTCCGCCTGGAGGCACAGGAGTTCCGCTTCGCCGCAGAACTGGGCCTGGACCGTCGCACGGACCTCGTCGCCGAACTCGTCGCCCACGTCGCCGCCCACCCGCTGAGGGAACGGCCGCGCGGCCAGCTGATGACCGCCCTGTTCCGCACCGGCCGCGTGGCCGAAGCCCTGCGCTGCTACGACGAGGGCCGCCGTCTGCTCGGTACGGAGCTGGGCGTCGACCCCGGCCCGGAACTGCGGGCACTGCACCGGGCCCTGCTCCGGGCGGACACGACGGTGCTGGGGGAGCCGTCCCGCCGCGCGGCCACGTCATCCGGGAAGAGACCCGCACACGAGGGGACGGCAGTCCCTGCGGACACGGACGGAGTCGCCCCCGTACCCCCTCGTTCCCCGCAGTCCCATGACGGCGCGCACCGCCCTGCTCCCTCCCAGCTCCCGCCCGACGTCGCCGACTTCGTCGGCCGCACCGAGCAGGTCGCCTGGGCGACCGCCCTCCTGGAGCAGGTACGCGACCCGCTGCGCACCGCGCCGCCCATCGGCGTGATCTCCGGCCGGTCGGGCACCGGCAAGACCGCCCTGGCCGTCCACGTCGGCCACCGCGCCGCCGCCCTCTTCCCCGACGGACAGCTCTTCCTGGACCTGCGCGCCTCGGACTCCCAGCCGGTACGGACCGTGGATGCCCTGGCCCGTCTGCTGCGCGCCCTCGGGGCGGATCCCGGCACCCCGGCCCGTGACGAGGAGGACCTCCTCGGCCTGTACCGCACGCAGCTCGCGCGCCGCCGGCTCCTGATCATCCTCGACAACGCCGTCGGCGAAGCCCGGCTGCGCCCCCTGCTCCCCCCGGGCGGTGGTTCGGCCGTGCTGATCACCTGCCGCCGCCGCCTGGTCGCCCTGGAAGGCGCCGCCCACCTCGACCTGGGCGTGCCCACCGAAACGGAGGCGCTGGACCTGCTGGCCCGGGTGGCCGGCCCGACACGTCCCGCCCTTGAGCCCGACCGGGCCGCCGAGATCGTCGCGCTGTGCGGTCGGCTCCCGCTCGCCGTCCGTGTCGCCGGCGCCAGACTCGCCGCCCGCCCCCACTGGACACCGGCCCGGCTCGCGTCCCGCCTCCAGGACGAGCGGCGCCGCCTGGACGAACTGCAGGCGGGCGACCTGGAAGTGCGCGCCAGTCTCGGACTCGGCTACGCCGACCTCGACCCACAGGGGCAGCGCGCCCTGCGCCGTCTGGCCCTGATGGATCTGCCCGACTTCGCCGCATGGATTGCCGGGCCGCTCCTCGACGTGAATGCGGAGGAGGCCGAGGACGCGGTCGAACGACTCGTGGACTGCCACTTCGTGGAGGTCGTCCGCACCGACGAGACGGGCCGGACGCGGTACCGCATCCACGACCTGGCGCGCGAGCACGCCCGGGAACGCTGTCTGGCCGACGAGGACCCGGAGGAGCGAGAGAGGGCGGTACGGAGGCTGGTCGACCGCTGGCTGAGCCTGGCCCGCAGCGCCGCAGCCCGCGGTCCGGGCGGTGCGTCGCGGCTTCTCCCGATCACCACGACGGACGAGTCGGCACCCCTGGTCGGCGAGCCGACGGCGTGGTTCGCGGCCGAGCAGCGGTGCCTGCTCGGTGCGGTCACCCACTGCGCCGAGCACGGCATGTCCGATGCCGCCCGCGAACTCGCCGCCGCCCTCATGGCCGCCTCCGCGGCGCTCTACAACCAGTTCGACGCCTGGTCCCGCTCCCACGACGTGGCTCTGGAGGCGGTGCGCCGGGGCGGGGACGTCGAGGGCGAGGCGTGGCTGCTGAACGGCCTCGGCCAACTCCGCCTGGAGCAGGACCGTTTCGACGAGGCCCACGCCTTCTTCACCGCGGCACTGCGCCTGTTCGAGGAGCGGGCCGTGCGACGGGGACGCGCGGAGGCGTTGGCCGGCATGGGCGCGGTCCGCCGCGAGCAGGCCCGCTTCGACGAGGCCCTGACCCTGCTGACCTCGGCGCTCGCCCAGTACCGGGAGCCGGAGGACATCGCGCCCGTGGCCCACACCCTGTACGGCATCGGGTCCGTCCACCGGGACCAGGGGCGTCACGAGGAGGCATGGGACGCCCTGTCCCGCTCACTCCGCCTGTACGTGACCGCCCGGGACCGCCACGGCGAGGCACTCGCGCTGCGCTCACTGGGTCTGTGCCACCGGGCGCGGGGCGACCTGCCGGCCGCGGAGGCCCTGCTGCGGCAGTCCCTCGCCATCTTCGAGGAGACGGACGACGCCTTCGGCGTCATGTACGCGAGTCAGTCCCTGGCCAAGGTCGAGTTCCGGCAGGGCCGGATGCCCGAGGCCCGACAACGCCTCGACCGGTGCCTGGACATCACCCGCGAGCGCCAGGACATGTTCGGAGAGGCTCTCGTCCTGCGCACGATCGGCGAGTGGTACCTCGCCGCGTCCGACTGGGAGACCGCCACCGAGACCCTGCAACTGGCCCTCGGGCTGTGGGAGAAACTGGCGCTCCCCCTGTGGCGGGCCCGCACCCTGCGAGACCTGGCCCGCGCCGCACTGGCCAAGGGCGCGGCCGCGACGGGGCGCGCGTACGAGGAGGAGGCGCACCGCGTCTTCCGCGAACTCGGCAGCCGCGAGGCCCTGGAGCCCCTGGAGCCGCACGACGCCCCAGGACACTGAGGCGGCCTCAGCCCTGCGAGAGAGCCGGCGCGGTGGTCATACGGGAGACGGCCACCCTCCGTCACCAGGGTGGACGGTGCGGCACCCGCCGCCCGCCACTACTGCCGGGAGATGACTCCACCATGCCGAACACATCACCGCGTACGGACGGACGCGGGCACCGGGACGGACAGGGACGGCGCTACCCCTTCAGGGCTCTGCGCTCCCTCGCCGGACTCCTCGTGGCCGCCGCCTCGATCCTGGTCTCGGTCGCCCAGCCGGCGGCTGCCCACCCGCCGAGTGGGTCCGTGTACGTATGGGCGAGCGACGTAAGGGTGCGTACCTGCCAGAGCACGTCCTGCGACCTCGCCACCACCGAACGACTGACGCGGGTCAGAGTCCAGGCGTACTGCCAGCTCGACGCGGGTGAGTCCGGACGCGTGACCGACGGCCCCTACACCAACACCTACTGGGTTCAGATCATCACGCCGAACCGGACCTTGGGCTGGATCTCGGCGGTGTACGCCAGCGGCGGCTCCAACAACAGGCCGGTGCCCGGTGCCCCGGTCGACGGCCCCTCGGACCCCACCATCGACTGCGAGTACCTTTGAGCGCCGCCGGAATTGGAGGAAGCATGGCCATCGGACAGGCGGTCAGGGCGATGACCGCCGCGGCCCTGGCGGCCGGGCTTCTGGCCCTGGCACCGACCGCCTCGGCAGCCCCCGCCCGACCCGCCCCCACGACCGCCTCGGCCTCGGCGCCGGCGGCCCTCACGTCCGTCTACATCTGGGCGACGAACGTGAACGTCCGCCACGACGGCCAGGACCCGGACTGCGTCTTCCACCCCTCGCGCGGCTCCTGCCCCACCGTCGTCGCCACCGTCTCCCGTACGACGGCCCGGGCCCACTGCCAGCGGGAGGGAGAGCTCATCCGCGACAGCGGCTACAGCAACCGCTGGTGGACGCTGGTCGAGTTGGCCGACGGAAAGGTCGGCTGGGTCAACAACATCTACATCCAGGGCGGCGAGAAGATCGCCGGAGTACCCGACTGCGCCTGGTGACCACCGCTCGCGTACCCGGGGACGGCCGGGTCGGGACAACTGCCCATGGAGGCGAAGTACTCCGTGGCGCCCGACTCCCGGCCGTCCCCGGTGCGTACGGGGGTGGTGACCGTCCCGTGGTTGCGGCCCCTGCGGGCGCCGGATCCGGCGACGATCACCACGCCGCCGCCCTCGTACGGGAAGACCCGGCCGGGAGTCCCGGCGCAGGGGCCCGGGACACCACCGCGACACGCACCTCCGGGCGCTCAACCTTGTGGAAGGTGAAAGCGCTCGGGCACGGCGCGGTCGCCGGACCTGACCGGGACGCCTTCCGCGCTTCCGAAGCGCCCGACAGGCTCGAGCCGCGCGAGGACGGGACGCACTGTGCGACTGGCACGGTCGGCTGTCCGCCCACGGGCGGGCGATGCTGACCGGGGCCGCAGAGCTCGAGGCGTACCTCCGCGGGCGCGGATGAGACCTCGGCCGCCGGCCGAGGGGATCAAGCGTCACCAACGGTTCCCTCGCGGCTCACCCGTCCGCCGGTGCCTGCCTGGGACCCGGCTGAGCCCCCCACTCCTCGTCGACCGCAGCCGGATCACCCCGGGGCCGCAGGGAGCCGGAACGAGCCGCTCACTCAGCCCTCCGTACGGTGGACACCCCTCACGGCTGATGCCCCCTGTGCCGAGGGCTCGTGTGACGCGGTGCAGATCCCGGTGGCGGCTCGCAGGTTGGTGCACCTACTTCGTCTGAGCAAGAGTCGGAGGCGATGACCGGGGCCCGTCAGGCGACGCCGGCTGTGCTTCCCGACCGCGGCGCACGGCGACGCCTCATCTCGATGACGGAGGACGCTACGGACAGCAGCCCCCATGCCACCGCGAACACCCCGGTCTGCGGGCCCGTGCCGAACGCCAGCCAGCTGATGCCGAGTCCACTCAGTGTGAGACCGCAGACGGCCGCGATCACCGAGCGGTGGCGGGGGTGCAGAGCTCTGGCCAGACAGAGAACGGCGAGCAGGACCGCGGGAACGCCCAGGGCCTCATGGGTGGTGTGCTCGTCGTAGTAATAGCTCGCCTCGCCCGAAGCGGAACTGTAGGTGTCGTCGTAGTCCTTCTCGAACACGCTGTAGCCCGAGGAATCCTCGGGAAGCTCCACGTACGAGTCGTCGTCCGGACTGTAGGCGTACAGGGTGCTGTCGAAGTCCGACTCCGAGACGAAGGTGTAGTCGTACCCCTCCCCACGGCTGCCGGACTCGATCCCCGCGAAGACGAGTGCGCCGACGCCCCACCACAGCACGGCGGAGGTCATCGGGAGCCAGCGGCACGCGATGAGCCCGAGCACCACGCCGGCCGCCCACACCGCTGCATACGCTCCCTCTCCGACGCCGAGTACGGCGAAACCGGAGGCGACGATGCCGAACGCCGCTACCACGCGGTCGAACGAGAGCGACAACCGTCGCAGGGTCTGCTTGCCGCCGGACTTCGGCGCAGTCGGGGCCGTGTCCGCGGCGGTCGCGCCGACCGGCGCCGGACCCTGTGCGACCGTTTCGGCCGTGTGCGTGCTCTGCGGGCGCCCACCTTCCGGTATCGCTGCGGGTGATTCGCTCACGCCGGCGTTCCCCGTGCCGCTGTCCCCGCCACCCGCGCCCGGTGCGTACGCCGGAGGCGCCGGAACGGGAGTTTCCGGTGACACGCGGGCCACCGGGACCGCGGTCCGCGTCGGCGCCTGAGCCAGCTCCGTCTGCCCCGGCCCGGCAACCAGTGCGACCGGAGTGGCGCTGTGCACGGGTCTGCGCTCCACGGCATCCGTCAGCGCCCGGCGCATCTCGGCCGCCCCGGCGTACCGCTGCTCGCAGCCCTTGGCCAGGGCCCTCAGGACGACGGCGTCGACCTCCGGGGGAATCTGGGGGCGGAGTCGCGAGGGGTCGACCGGCTCCTTGCTCAGGTGCTGGTTCATCACGGCGAAAGGGGAGTCACCGATGAACGGCGGTCGTCCGGTGAGGAGTTCGTAGAGCAGGCACCCGGTGGCGTACACATCGGAACGGCCGTCCACCGAACGCCCTTCCAGCTGCTCGGGCGAGAGGTAGGCAGGCGTGCCGACGGCCACGCCCGTCACGGTCAGCCGGGTCGAGGTCTCCGCGACGACCTTGGCGATGCCGAAGTCCAGGACCTTGACGTCACCGTCGGAGCTGAGCATCACGTTGGAGGGCTTGATGTCCCGGTGGACGAGGCCACGTCCGTGGCTGTGGGCGAGGGCATCGGTGATGTCCCGTGCGATGGCGAGAGCCCTCTCGACCGAGAAGGGGCCCTCGTTGAGCAGCTGCGCCAAGGTGCGGCCCTCGATGAACTCCATGACGAGGAAGGGGGTTGTCTCGCTGTCCCGCGTGTCCTCACCCACGTCATGGAGCACTGCGATGCCCCGGTGGCTGAGCGAGGCGACCGTGCGTGCCTCACGGCGGAACCGGGTGCGGAACTCCTCGTACCGGGTGAGTTCCGGCGGCAACACCTTGACGGCTACTCGGCGGCCGAGCTCCCGGTCCGTCGCGCTCCAGACCTCTCCCATCCCGCCGCGTCCCACGGTTTCGATCAGCTCGTACCGCTGCGCCAGCACCCGCATCCGTCCGTCCCCCTGTGTCGAAAACCCGGCCACCCGGACGCCGGCCGTCGGCGAGCTCGTGACCGGCCGCCGGAAACGCTAGTGGGGGTACGCGACCTCCTGGGGCTTCTATCCGTCAATGCCGGAATATCTTGCAATCTGACAGATAGTGGTCGCCTCCCTTTCGCCGCGCCGGACACGGCGAGGCCGCCGGGAGCTCGTGGCCCCGCCGCACGGCGGGGCCGCCAGGGCCTTTCGTTCGGATCGTGCCGGGCTCGCGTGCCCCGGCACGCACGCTCGCTGCGTTGTCGTCGGTCGCCCACGCTCCGCGTGGGCTCCTTCCTCCGCCTTGCGATCGCACGCACCGGACCCCGCTCACCGATCCAGCCCGATCCAAACGAAAGACCCTGGCTCCCTGGTGGATGTCCGGGTGCGGAGGTCAGCCGAAGCAGTTGGGTGCTGCGGTGGGTTGGCAGTTGGTGGGGACGTTGTCGGTGATGCGGACTCGGCCATGGGTGGTGACGGTGCCGGCGTTGTGGAGACCGCCTGCGGGTACGGCGGAGGTGTTGCGGGCCACCTCGGCGTCGGTGAGTGTCAGTGCGCTCACGTTGAAGATGCCGCCGCCACTGGCGGTTCGCGCCTGGTTCTCGTTGACCTGGCTGCGGCGGACGGCCAGTGCGGCAATCTCGGCAATGCCGCCGGCAATATTGGCGGTGTTTCCGTTGACCTTGCTGTCTTCGATCACCGCCGGGATCTGGTTCTGAAGGCCGCCGGCCTGGTCGGTGGCGGTGTTCTCGCCGACGGAGCTCTGCCGGATGTACAGAGAACCGCCGCCGATGGACGATCAGCAAGAGCCACGTCGAGCACAACACCGCCAACACCGGAGGGGTGCGCACTCCCGCCCGCGCAGGACCAGCGTGGCGCCACATCGGGCGGAGCCCCGGTCGTCGAAGCCACGAGGTCGGCCCACGAAGACGTTCGCGTACCCGCAGCGGTCATGGGGCGGCGGCCCGAGCCCCCGTCTGCGGGAAGACACGGCCGGTGCCGCGCACTCGAAGGGTGACCTCCTCTCCGAGTGCGGGCGGGACGGTGGCCGGGTCGACGAGGATCCGGGCCGACACCGGCGTGCCGTCGCCCAGGCGCAGGGCGAGCACCGCGTCGTGACCGTAGAAGTCGCGCCGCACGACGGTCGCGGCGACGGCGTCCGGAGCCCCGGGTGGGGCGAGCGTGATCTGCTCCGGCCGCAGCAGCACTCGCACCGGACCGTTCGGCATACGGTGGTCGACGGGCCCGAGCGGCACGGCGCCGAGTGGGGTTCGGGCGAGGTCGCCGTCGATCACCGCGGACAGCCACACGGCCTCGCCCACGAAGGAGGCCACCCACGGATCGGCCGGTGTGCTGTAGAGGAGTTCGGGGGAGCCGCTCTGGACGATCCGGCCTTCCCGCATGACGGCGACATCCTCGGCCATGGACAGGGCCTCCGACCGGTCATGGGTGACGAGGACGGCCGTTGCGCCGTCGGAGCGCAGGGCCTGCCATACGTCCCGGCGTACCTCTGCCCGCAGCACCGCGTCGAGCGCGTTGAACGGCTCGTCGAGCAGGACCACCGGCGGGCGTGGCGCGAGTGCGCGGGCGACGGCAACGCGCTGCTGCTGCCCCCCGGAGAGTTGGTGCGGCATCCGGTCCTGGAAGCCGGAGAGGCCCACCAGGTCCAGCACTGCGGCCGCCCGGCCGGCCCGCCGGGCGGCGCGGTCGAGTCCGTAGGCGACGTTGTCCCGGACCGTCAGGTGTGGGAAGAGCGCTCCCTCCTGGGGGACCACCGCGATCCGCCGCCGCTCGGGCGGCACCATGGCGCCGGGGACGGCGACGCGGTGGCCGTCGACGCGGATCTCGCCGGCGTCCGGCGCCTCGAAGCCTGCGATGCAGCGCAGAAGGGTGGTCTTGCCCGAGCCTGAGGGGCCGAGCACCGCCACCAGCGAGCCCGAGCGGACGGTGAGGTTCACTCCGGACAGCGCCTGGACGCGGCCGAATGCCTTGCTGACGCCGGCGATTCGCAGTTCCGCCATGTCAGCTGCCTCTCCTGCTGAGGACACCGGTGCGTGCCGACAGCCACCAGGTGGGCACAGCTGCGATGAGCACCAGCAGAGCCGCGTACGGGGCGGCGGCCGCGTAGGCGGAGACCGATGTCCGAGTCCACAATTCGGTGGCGAGTGTGTCCCAGCCGGACGGGCGCAGCAGCAAGGTGGCCGGCAACTCCTTCATGCAGGTGAGGAAGACCAACGCGGCCCCGGCACCGACTCCGGGAGCGGCAAGTGGCACGGTCACCGTGCGCAGCACGTAGGACCTTCCGCGTCCGAGGGAACGTGCCACTTCCTCCAGCCCGGGTGGGGCCTGTGCCGCGGCGGTGCTCACGGACGCGACCGCGAGAGGAAGGAAGAGCGCCGCGTAGGCCAGTGCGAGGAGCCACAGCGTCTGGTAGAGCGGGTACACCACGTTGATCCCGAAGGAGACCAGTGACAGCCCGATGACCAGGCCGGGCAGGGCGTGCGAGAGGTAGGCCAGCCGGTCCAGCGCGATACCGAAGCGGCCGGGGACCCGGGCGGTGAGGAGTCCCAGCGGAAGCGCGAGGAGCATGGTGAGGCCCGCGCCGGCGAGCGATACCCACAGCGAGTTTCCCGCTGCTGCAGCCATCCCGGTCAGTGACCCGGGCCGCGAGACGCCCTCGCCGGACCACCGCACCAGGCTCGCGGCCGGGACGCCGAGGGACAAGGCAACAACGCCGGAGATCACGAGCGTGGCCGGCCACCGCATGCGGTTCAGCCGCAGCCGCGTCTGTGGCCGGGGTGCTCCGCTGCCGAGCCGGATGCGGCGTGCCCCGTGTCGGCGGGTCAGCTGCTCGGCCCACAGGATGACCGCGGTGAGGGCGACGAGCAACGTGGCGAGAACCAGCGCGCCGGTGCGGTCGAAACCGAGGTTGATCGAGGTGAAGATGGACCGGGTGAAGACGTCGACCCGGACGATGGAGACGGCGCCGAAGTCGGAGAGCACGTAGAGCGCGACGAGCAACGCGCCCGCCGCCACCGCTGGTCGTACCTGGCGCAGCGTCACACCGCCGGCCGTTCGCCACGGCCCCCGCCCCAGCGACCGTGACACCTCCTCCTGGGACGGGTCCGCGCCGGTGAGCGCGGCCGCCACGGGCAGGTAGACATACGGGTACGAGACCAGCGTGAGTACGAGAGCGGCCGCCCAGAAGCCCTCGAAGCCCTCGACGGTGGATACCCAGGCGAAGGCGGCGACGTAGCTCGGGACGGCCAGCGGAAGCGCTGCGAGCACCCCGAACAGCCTCCGCGCCGGCACGTCGGTTCGGGTGACCAGGAACGCGAGGGCGACGCCGAGTGCGGTGCACGCCGCGGTGACGACCGCCGCCAGCGCCAGGCTGCGGACCAGGAGTGCTGCGGTGCGCGCCGTCATCAACTCACCGGCAATCCGGGCCCACCCCGCCTCGGTGATCCGTACGCCGAGGTACGCCAGGGGGACGAGAGCGATACCGACCCCGAGCGTCGCGGCAGCGGCCAGCGCCGGGCGCGGGAGGAGTCGCCGTACCCGACGGAGGGCAAGTGCGGGCCGAGTGCTCAGACGAGCCCCGATTCCTTGATCATTTCGACCGTTGTCTCCAGATCGCTCAGGTCGTTCAGGTCGATGTCAGGAGGGCTCAGCGAGGACAGCTGGGGCAGGCCCGGGGCGCTGGCGACACCGGGCACGAGTGGGTACTCGTACGTCTCGTCCGCGAAATAGGTCTGCGCCTTGGTACCCAGCAGGTAGTCGACGAAGGCGCGCACCTCCGGATCGTCGGCGGCGTGCTTCAGGACGCCGACACCGGAGACGTTGACCAGGCTGCCGATGTCTCCGTCGGGGAAGAAGTGGTTCTTCGCCTTGAGTTCCTCGACGGTTGTGCCCTCTTCCTTGGCCAGTTCGTACACGTAGTACTGGTTGACCAGCCCGGTGGCGATCTCGCCCTTGTTGACGTCTGCGACGATGGGCGCGTTGCCTTCGCGGATCTGTGCGTCGTTCTCCTTCAGCCCCGCAAGGAATTCCTTGGTCTTCTCATCGCCGTGCTGCACGCGCATGGCCGTGATGAACGCCTGGAAGGAGCCGTTGGTCGGCGCAATGCCGACCTTGCCCTTCCACTGGGGCCCGGTAAGCTCGAACACCGACTTCGGCAGGTCGGCACGGGGAACCTGGTCCCGGTTGTAGACCATGGTGCGTACGCGGCCGGTCACCCCGACCCATTCCCCTCCGCCGTCCCGGTAGGCGTCCGGCACCCTGTCCAGCACCTCGTCGGGCAGCTTGGCGAACAGCCCCTGCTCGGCCACCGCTCCCAGGGCTCCGGCGTCCTGTGCGAGAAAGACGTCGGCGGGGCTCCGGTCCCCCTCCTCCTGCAGTTGGGCGGCCATGGCGGCGGTGTCGCCGTAGCGCACGTCGACGGAGATGCCGCTCGCCTTCCGGAAATCGTCGAGCACCGGCTGGACCAGGGACTCGCTCCGCCCGCTGTACACAATGATCTTCTTGTCGGACCGTGCCTCGCTGCGGGCTTCCTGATCCGCGCCGCAGGCGACGGCTCCGAGAGCCGAGAGACCGCAGAGGGCCGGCACCTGCATGAGTCGCATCCAGGGGGTACGCACGATCCCACTCCTACTCCGCACGGCATCCGGCCATGAGCCGGACATATGCCTCTCATCGGAAAGTCTGGCACTTATTAGGTCAGGCTAACCTTAGACGCGGTGCGGGCCAGGTGTGCGTGGCGAGAGGGTGAACCTCCCTCCCTGCAGGAAGTGCAGCGCGTGTGCGGGGTGGATGCTGCGATCCAGGTCACGGTGGTCCGACCGGCTCTCGACCAGCTCTCGATCAGCTCTCGGGCTGCTCGACCACCTGTGCGAGGTAGAGCGATTCGCCGAGCTTCTCGATGAGATCCAGCTGCGTGTCGAGGTAGTCGATGTGGTGCTCCTCGTCGGCGAGGATCGACTCGAAGAGGTTGGCCGAGGTGATGTCACCCTTGGAGCGCATGACCTCGATGCCGCGCCTGAGCCGGTCGATCGCCTCGAGTTCGACTTCACGGTCCGACCGGAACATCTCCGTGACCGACTGTCCCACCCGCACATGGAAGAGCCGCTGATAGTTGGGCAGGCCTGCGAGGAGGAGGATGCGGTCGGTCAGGACCTCCGCGTGATTCATCTCCTCGAACGACTCGCGCCGTGTATTTGCCGCGAGCTTCGTCCAGCCGAAACTCTCCTGCATCTTGGAGTGCAGAAAATACTGGTTGATCGCGGTCAGTTCCGCGGTCAGTTGCTCGTTGAGGAACTCCAGGACCTCGGGATCGCTCTGCATGACACCATCCTTCCGGAGTGGCCGACATCTGCCGCAGCCTCTCGGGCCACGGCTGTCGCGGTCGGCCGGAAGTCCGATCCGGCTGCCCGCGCTGTCGTGTGCGCCCCTCTTTCGACGATAACCCCAGACGTCGCAGGGCCACTGAAGTGCTGTCTCCTCGTCGTTGCGGAGGCGCGGGGGGCACCGGCATACAGGACTCATGGAGGGTGTCGATGTCGCCGCCACAGCTCCGTCCGGGCGGTCGGCGCGCATGGCACCCGGCAGTCTCGTCCTGCACCCGAATCCTGAGAGTGAGTTAGGTTAGGCTTGCCTAACTGATTGGCCAAATGTTCCCGACGGCTCCTCTGGAGAATCCGGATGCGTCCCTTCCGTTCCCGCGTCCTGCAGCCGACCCCCGCCGAGCGCGTGCGGTCGATCCTGGCCGCGGCCCATTCGATGACCGTGGTGACCGACGGGATTCACACCGAGGTCCACCGTCTCGACGCCATGGGAGCAATGGGGCACATCCACCTGCACGACCCGTCCGAAGCCGGCCGCTTCCGGCAGGCCACCCGTACACCGGTCCGACTGGAACTCACCGATGTTGCGCCCACGCCCGTACGCGAGCGACTGCGCGCCCGCGTCACGGTGACAGGGCTACTGGCGGCCCCCTACGAGGCGGAGTCCGCGGAGAGCACCTGTATGGAGTTCGGCCAGGCGGTCCTCGAGGACTCCGAGGGGCGTACGTTCGTCACGCTGGACGCACTGCAGGCGACTGATCCCGATCCGATCGCCACGCGCGAGGCGGGCATGCTGACCCATCTCGTGGACGGCCATGGCGAACTCGTACCCCTGCTGCTGCGCCTCGTCCGGCCGCGGCCGGAGAAGGGGATGGTGCGCGCCGTCCCGGTGGCGTTGGACCGCTACGGCGTGACCCTCCGCCTCGAATACCCGGAAACCCACCACGACGTCCGGCTGCCCTTCCCCACGCCCGTGACCGACGTCGACCAGGCCACGCCGCGGATCCACGCCCTCCTCGCAGCGGCGCGTCGTGCTTCCCACTCCAACCGGCTGCCGACCTGACCGCAGGGGCGGGCCGCGGCGTTCAGGGGCGCCGATCGCATGCGCCACCGGTCGGGGAAACCCAACGCGGAGTCACGACCGTCAGGTGCTCCGTGGCCGCGGCCAGTTGCTGTCGAAGGGGTGCAAGCGCATCCGGCATCGGTGCTCCGGACGAGTCCCGACCGGCACACGCTTCGTCAACCCCTCGCCCGAGCCGGGAGCCCGACCGGTACAGCCGGTGTGCGTCTCCCTCGGCCCCACGGGCCTCGGCACTTTCCTGCCGAGCCCGTCGGTCGGCGCGGAATCTGCCTGGTGACACTGCTTGGTGATCGCATCACAGGGATCTGCCGGCCAGGAATGGGGCGGCTCGCCGCCGCCTTTCGGCGGCCGCCGCTTCTCCCACTCATGGTCGAGGGCGATGAAGTGCTCCTCGCGTGCACGGCAGAACTCCTGAGGAGTTGGCACTCGCTCGCCCATGAGCAGGATGCGCTGCGGCGTCACGGATGGCCGTCCCCGTGAGCCTGCCGACGGCACCCGACGGAAGTACCTGCTCCGGGCGCCTGGTGACGACGTTCGCCAACTCGGGAGGCGATCCTGCCCGCACAGCCGCCGGCGCGTAGAGGTCGAAGACCTCGGGAGAAACTGGGCTGTCGGGGAACGTCGTGTGTGACGGGGGTCACGGCGTGGGGAAATCCAGTCGCCCGTGTCCGGCGTCTAGAAGGTGTGAGATCAGTGAGGAAGGCACCGGGCGAGTTGGACGAGGAGCATCTCGTCCGGCTCGTGGCCAAGGGGAACCGGGCGGCGTTCGAGGAGCTGTACCGGCGTACGTCGCCGTGGTTGGCGGTGCGGCTGCGCCGACGATGCTCCGACGAGCAGATCGTCGCCGAGGTCATGCAGGAGACCTATCTGGCGGTGTGGCGCGCGGCGGGCGCGTTCGCGGGGTCATCGGTGGGCGGGACGGCCGTCGGATGGCTGTGGACGATCGCGGCGCGCCGTCTCGTCGATGCGTTCCGGCGCCGGGCCCACCACGCCGAGCCGCCGCCGGCAGCCGCTCTCCCCGACGCGGCGCCCGCCGCCGAGGAAGAGGTGCTCGCGGCGAGCGTCGGCGGGGACGTCGGCGACGCGCTGCGGCGCCTGGCACCGGAACTCGGTCAGGTATTGCAGGCCATGGTCCTCGACGGACTGTCCGTCCGGGAGACCGCGGTCCTGCTGGGGCTGCCCGAGGGCACGGTCAAGACCCGTGCCCGCCGGGCCAGGATCGTGATGCGGGAGGCGCTGTCATGAGTGTGCAGCACGCGTCGATGCGGATCATCGACGGCTACGCGCGCGGCGACGCGGACCTCGCCGCCGACGAGCTGTGGGCCCTGGAGGCCCACTTGGAGGCGTGCGGGCTCTGCCGTGACCGGCTGTCGGCCGCCGTCGCGGCAGAGGCGCCCGCGGTGGCGGCGCTGGTCGACACCGTGTGGTCCGGCCTCGAACCGCAGCTGGCCGACACCACAATGCCGCGCCAACGGCGCTGGTCGGCGCGGCTGTCGAGGTGGCTGACGCCGACGATGGTGCCGTGGCTGGCCATGGTCGTGAGCGTGACACTGCTCGCGCTCCTGCTCGATCTGGTCGGCACCGGCTTCGGCGAGGTGCCGCTCGTGCTGCTGCTCGCCCCGGTGCTGCCCGTGCTCGGCGTTGCGGCGTCCTGGTCGCGCGGCCTCGACCCGGCGTACGAGCTGACGGCCTCCGTGCCCAGGGCCGGGCTCCATCTGGTGCTGCGACGCACTGCGTCCGTGCTCGCCGTTGTCCTCCCCGCGCTGCTGGTCGGCGGATGGGTGACGGGGGTGGTGGTCGCGCAGTGGCTGCTGCCCTGTCTGGCCTTCACCTCCGCGACCCTGGCACTCGGCGGTGTCGTCGGCGTGACCCGCGCCGCCATTGCGCTGGTGGCCGTGTGGGCCGCCGTGATCGTGGCACCGACCCTGGCCGACGGCCGTGCGACCTTCGTCCTGCACACGGCCGGCCTGCCGGTGTGGGGACTGACCCTCGCGCTCGGCACCGGTGTGGTGATCGCCCGCAGGGGCGCGTACTCCGTGCTGGGAGCCCATCGATGACCATCGGAAAGGACCATCACACCATGCCCGCGGTGAACGCGGCCGACATCGCACCGACGGCCTACGCCTGGGAGATCCAGGCCACCGGGCTGAAGGTCAGGGTCGGCAGGAATCGTATGGCCGTCGACGGGCTCGATCTGTCGCTGGGTACCGGCGTACACGGTCTGCTCGGCCCCAACGGGGCGGGCAAGACCACCCTCATCCGGGCGCTGGCCACCGTGCTGCGCCCCACAGAGGGCACCCTGGAACTGCTCGGCGAGTCCGCCGGCGGCATGGGCGAGCACCGCGCGCTCCGCCGCCGGATCGGTTACCTGCCGCAGGAGTTCGGCTACTACAGGCGCTTCACGGTGCGCGAGTTCGTCGAGTACATGGCGTGGCTGAAGGAGGTGCCCAAGGCGGACATCCCCGCGGCGGTGCAGCGCGCCGTGGAGCGCGTCGGACTGGCGGACCGTGCCGACGAGAGGATGAAGGCCCTGTCGGGCGGCATGGTACGGCGGGTCGGCATCGCCCAGGCCATCGTCAACGACCCGACGGTCCTGCTGCTGGACGAACCGACGGTCGGCCTGGACCCGGCGCAGCGGCTGCGCTTCCGCGAGCTGCTCCAGGAGTTGGGCAAGGACACGTGCGTGGTGGTCTCCACCCATCTGGTGGAGGACGTCGCCGCCGCCTGCACCGACGTGGTGCTCTTCGCCGAGGGCCGGCTGGTCTTCCAGGGCACCCCGGACGAGCTGGCCGCGGCGGGCGGCCCCGAGCACGTGGGCGACAGCCCGCTGGAGCGCGGCTACTCGGCGCTGCTGCGCAACCCCGAGCAGGGAAGGGGCACCTGGTGAACTCCCGTGTCCTGCGCATCGAACTGAAGCGCTCCGTCGCCCCCTGGGCCGGCATCGTCAGCCTGGCAGTCGCGCTGGCGTTCCTGTACCTGATTCCCGGAATGTGGTGGACCGGCACTGCGCGATGGACGGCCCAGTGGACGTCCATGGCCATGTGGACCCGCTCCCTGCTGATCCTCCTGTGGCCGCTCGCCGTGGGGCTCGGGGCACTCCAGGGGCTGCGGGACCGACGCTCGACGATGTGCGAACTGCTGTCGAGCACGCCGCGGCCCGCCCGGCACCGCGCCGTCGCACTGGCGGGAGCGACGGCGACCACGCTGGCCTCGGCCTTCGCGCTCCTCGTTCTCGTCGGCTCGGTCCAGGTACTCGCCGACGGCGCGTACACGCACCTCGGCTGGCTGCCGATCTCGCTGGTGGGAGCACTCTCCCTCATCGCGGGGGCCGTACTGGGCATGGGGGCCGGGCGCGCCCTGCCGTCGCCCCTCACGCCACCCGCGCTGGCCGTGGCCGCCTTGGTGTTCACCAACCTCCTGCGGGTGTCGGAAAGTCCGGCGGTGCCGGAAGCCGCGGTGCCGAACCGCCTCTCGTTGCTGTCCCCGGCAGTGGCCATGGTGCGTGAAGTGCTCCTCACGCTCTCTGCCTCCGTACACATCGGGCAGACGGTCTGGCTGCTCGGCATGGCCGCGACGGGCTTCGCCCTGCTGCTCGCCGTGTCCCTGCGCGCCCGGCTGCTCGCCCTGGCACCTCTTCTGGCGGGCGCGGCGATCGCCCTGCTCATCCTCCCCTCCGACCCGCGCCGCACGTATGTCGTCGACGAGGCCGGCGCGGCGATGGTGTGCGAAGGCCCGGTGTGCGTGACGAAGACGCACGAGGCACGACTCGCCGACATCGCGGGCCCCGGAAAGAAGGCGCTGCGCCTCCTGCACGACGCCCTGGGCAGCCAGGCGCCGGTCTCCGTCCGTGAGATCGCCGCCCCACGGGCGCGCGGCACCACCCCGGAACGGTCCCGCACGGCTGTGCTCATCGACTTCGACGACGGGATCCTCGCCACCGACAAGGACAAGGAGCTGACCCGGGCCCTGGTAGCCCTGGGCATGGCCCCGACGTGCGTCCCCCGCGGTGCCGGCCAGAGCGGAATGCCGGACGAAATCGCCGCGCAGAGCATCGCGGCGGGCTGGGTCCTCGGCGACCTCGAGCCACTCGGCGGAACCGACCACTCTGCGTCCGACCAGCTCTACTTGGCCGACCCGGTGTGGAAGAGGCTCAAGGCGCTCCCACGGGCGGAACAGCTCTCGCGGATCAACGCGATGCACGCCGGCTCGCTCTCTTGCGAGAGCCACCCGCTCCTCGAGCTGGACGGCGGTGAGTCCCGGTGAGATGGCTGACGTTGTACGCGCGCTCACGGCAGGTGCCGGTATCGCTCGCCGTGGTGGTGATCAGCGCGCTGGCGGTGTGGGCCCTCGCCCAGGACGGCAGTGGGCCCAATGACCCACAGTTGCCCCTGTTCGCCCTCACTGCGGGGGTGACGGCGGCCTCGATCGGGCTCGGCGGGCAGGACCCCGCGCTGGACCGGACGGCAGCGATCCGCTGGGTGCCCCGCAGGGCGACGCATGTGCTGGTTGCAGGCGCGTTCATCGGCGCCGTGCTCCTGGCGGTGCAGACGATGGGCGATGACCTGGCCACCGGCGCATTCATCGTCCGAGACAGCGCAGGGCTGATGGGGGTCGCCGCCCTCGGGGCGGCGGTGCGCGGGGCGCAGTACGCATGGACGCTGCCGGTCGCCTGGCTGTCGTTCTCGCTCTTCGCCCCGTCCCCGACGGGTGTGCCGACAGAGGCGGCGAATTGGATGCTGCTGCCGCCCGACAGCACGGTGGGCACCTGGACGGCCCTGGTCATCACGGTCGTCGGCACCGCGGCCTACGCCGTCGCGGGACCCAGACGGTAACCAGGCTGGGGCAACCGGCCCGGGGCACGGCCGTGATCGTGTGCGGATCCACCCCAGTTGAGTGCCGCGGCGGCTCCGCCGCGGCACACACGGAGCGCCGTCCCGTGCGCGTCGCTCCACTCGCCCCACAGAGTCAGTGCCGCACCACTCCAACAGGGAGCAGCCATGCGAACCCCCATAAGTGTCACCGATGTTGTCGCGATCGGCGTCCTGATCCTCTGCGCCGTGGTCATGATCGCCCTGATCAACCGTCGCTGAAATCCACCTTCACACATCCACCATCACCACCGGGAGTCGATCCACCATCAACACCTCCTTGCACAGCGGTGCAGGTTCGGAAGACAGGCCCCTCACCCTGAACCTCGCGGCGGAGTTCTTCACGGACGAGTACGCGACCGTCACCCAACGGCAGAGCGAAATGCAGCACGCGCTCGGCTCCTGATCCCGGTTCCGGGAGCGTCCGGCCCGTGGGGACCTGGCCGGCGCACCGAGAGCCGACAAGGGCGGCGGCGGGCATCCCCCAGCCCTCCGCCGCCCACCGGCCCGTGTCCGACTGCGCCCATCGGCTCCGTCGGGCACGGGCCGAACTGCCCTCACTCCCCGCCCGAATCCCGTGTCAGGCCTTGCCGGGCCCGCCCTCCGTGTCGACGAAGAACGAGTCGTGGCGAACGAGGAACTCCGCGAACTCCTCGCCGCCCTTGCGTGCCATCTCCGCGACCTGCTCGAAGTACTCCTCGCGCGGCGCACCCGGCGCGAAGAGCAGCAGCATCGACGCGGGCGCGTCCGCATCGTTCCGGAACGCGTGCAACGCGCCGACCGGGACGTACAGGAAGTCTCCCGCGCGCCCGGTCGTCCACCGCTCGCCGTTGAACAGGCTCACCTCTCCGGCGAGTACGAAGAACGACTCCGAGATCGACCGGTGGAAGTGTGTGCTGGGCCCGGGCGAGCCCGCAACCATGTCGACCCGGTACAGCCCGAACTCCCCGCCCGTCGAGGCGTGCGTCGCGAGATAGCTCGTCCTGTTCCCCGATTCCGCGGTGAGGTCGGCAGGGGAGTCCGCCGGCCGGAAGACCGCGTTGACCTCACCTCCTTCCCCGAGATACCGCGGCTCCGGATACATGGGGTACGACATGACCGGCTCCCTTCGCGTAACGGCTCATGGAGTACGGTCCGGGTCCCGTCACCCGTCGGCACCGGGGGACCCTCGGTCCCGGGGCGTCGGTGTCGATCGGGGGACTGCGCGGCCGCCTCAACCTCCACTGTCGCGCGCGCGGTCGGAGCGCGCTGCCCGGCATGCGATGCCTGGGCGCGCAGGCACCTCACCCCTGTCCCGGTCCTCGATCGCTACTTGGGGCACTTCACGTATCCGCAGGGCAGGGATGGCCGCCCGCGGGCATCCGTCACCCTGAGGTCTGTCGAGTCGATGGAGCCGGGAAGGGGACAGCCCTTACGGGGCCGCAAGCCATTCCCGGTAGTACGTCGGGCCCAGGTCGGCGCCCTCCGGCGCGGTGAGCACGTCTCCTGCGACCCCGGCGAACATTCCCGCCTGATCGTCGGTGACCACACGGCGACCGTCGGCGCGGGCACCAAGGGTGATCCGGCCCAGCTCGTCGAGCGGGAACACCTCGGGGCCAGCGACGTTGCGGATGCCCTGCAGCGGGGCGCCGGAGGCGGTACCCACGACTGCCGCGGAGACGTCGGCGGCCGCCATCGGCTGAACGGGGGTGGGAGGCAGCCGGACCAGATCGCCGTCGGTCGTCCAGGACATGATGGCCTCGACGAACTCGAAGAACTGTGTGGCCCGTACGATCGAGTACGGCGTCTGCCCGTTCGCGAGGATGTTCTCCTGCGTGACCTTGGCCCGGTAGTAATCGAGCTGGGGCACCTGGTCCACGCCGACGATCGAGAGGATCACCTGGTGGCGTACGCCGGCCTTCTCCGCCGCGGCCCCGATGGTGTTCATCGAAGTTTCGAAGAAGTCGATGGAGGATGCGTCGAAAGCGGGGGAGTTCGTCAGGTTGATCACCACTTCGGTGCCCGAGAGAACCTCCCCCAGACCCTTGCCGCTGAGCACGTCGACCCCGGTCGACAGCGAAGCCGGTACCACTTCGTGGCCGGCCGCCGTAAGTCGCTCGACGGCCTGCGCGCCGATCAGGCCGGTTGCCCCCAGGACCGTGAACTTCATGGCGCACCCCTTCGTCGAGTGTGTGAGCAGGTTCCCGATGCGTCCAGGGAAGCGTTCCGTGCCGCTGGGCAGCGAGACGACACAAGGACGACAACAACGACTTGGGTCGAACGGCCTGTTGCGGGGCGGGGCCGCCGTCGTCGTCCCGGCGTGCGTTTGTCGCACCGCGCCGCGCACGGCCGACTTCCCGGTGGCTCCTGATCGGAACCCGTCGCCCTGTGACCACGGTACGCCCCACAGTGCGACGGCCGCAGTGCGACCAAGTCGGCCGTCGGGCCGTCGCGGAGCCTCGGCACCGCTGGGCGAGCCCTGGGAGCCGTGGTGACGAGAGCACCAGGTGAGCGGCCGGTACCGTCGAGCACGGTGCCCAGGAGGCCGCGACGAGGGGTGGCCGGTAGGGAGGCGGAGTAGTCTGGCCTACAACGCCTGTCCGCTCCGGTGCCCGGCGCCGGCTGCGGTCGGCGGTTGCTCGGTCCACGCGACGAGACGACACCCGCGCCGCACCATCGGCCGACGCCGTTGTGTCTGATGCGGCCACCCGTGACACAACCGACCCGATCAGGCTCCCCATGTCGGCGCCCGGACCGGAGGTGGCGTGATGGCGAACGACAAGCCTGCGGCCGGCCCTTCAGCGGATCAAGGGCAACGGTCCGAGGCCTGGAAAACTGCGGTCACCGTGATCCAGGAGGCGAAACCACCCGTCGTTCCGGAGGGTGCACACGCCATGACCGTGCTGGTCGAATTTCCTCCCGGGGACCCCGGCACACCGCCCCACCGGCACTTCGGACCGGCCTTCGGCTATGTGCTGGAGGGAGAGATGCTGTTCGAGCTGGAGGGAGAGCCCGAGAGGGTGATCCGGGCGGGGGAGGCGTTCTGGGAGCCGGGTGGCGATGTGATCCATTACCAGGACGGCAACCATCGCGCGGACGTACCGGTCCGTTTCCTCGTCACGATGATGTGTCGGCCCGACAAGCCCATGCTCGTGCTCGTCGACGACAAAGAGCTGGAGCAGCGCAAGCACAGGCGCGCGCCCCGGCCGTCCTGAACGGCGGGGCGCCGGGGGCGGCGAACTGGGCGCCGAAGGTCATCGATCGGTACCGGGCCCGGTCCCGGGGAATGAGCCGGAAACGGGGGAACAGAGGCCGAAGCGGCCGGCGCGCTTGAGGTCGTCGAGACCACCGGCGGCCTGCCGTCGCGCCTCGGTGGGCGGACGGAGGACCGTGGCCCGGCCGCGTCCTGAATCCGCTAACGGAAGAACCGGGGAAGCCACTTGGCGGTGTAGTCGGGATGCCCGGCGTACTCGGCCGCCAGCTGCCGTACCGCAAAACCGAGACCGACGGCGTGCCCGGAGGCGAAGTCGTCGTCCGGCCGGTCGGTGTCCCGGTCCGACACCTCGGCGTACTCGCTCAGCAGGACACGACAGGTCTCGATACGGGCCAGGGTCCGGGACGGATCCTGGAGCGCGATGTGCCGGTCGTAGCCTGCGTCGCGCACCGTGAAGGCGATTCCCGACGTCCGGTCGTGAACCTCCCCGGGCGCATCCGCCCGGCACCGCCAACTCGCTCCTCCGGCAGCCCGCGCGACCTCTTCCTCCTCGGCCAGGCGTGCTTCGATGAAGGCCACCATGTCTGCATTGCCGGCCATACGACGGCGCTTCCTCTCATGAGGCGTTCGGGCAGGGAACTGCGCAGCCATTGTGCGGGACACCCCGCCACGCACTCGAACCGGTCCCGGTGTGCCGGCACCTTCCGGACCGACCTCGAACGCAGTCGTCGTCCAGGTCCGTACGCAGCACCGGGAATCGAGAGCGGCGATCAGCACGTCACCACCCTGCTCCGCCGGGCAGTTGCGGCGAGCTCAGACCGGCCATGACGGAGCGGCACCCGGGGTGGTCGTTGAACGGGGCGGGGACGCGCCGGTCCCCGGACGTCCCGGTGGCATGTGTCCCTCCGGGAGCCGGCCCAGGGGAAATCGGCCTTCGAGGCGTGCACCCGGGGCGCTGTCCGCGATCGTCAGCGTTCCGCCGTGTCGCGCGGCGATCTCGCGGGCGATGGCCAGGCCCAGACCGGCACCGCCGGAGGCACGCGTCCGCGCCTCGTCGAGGCGGGTGAAGCGCTCGAAGACGCGCTCCCGGTCGGCCTGCGGAATGCCCGCGCCGTCGTCCTCGACCTCCACGGTGACGGTGCCGGTGCAGATGTCGTGACGGGTGCGCACCACCACGGTACGGGAGGCGTGGCGGCAGGCGTTCCCGAGCAGATTGCGCAGCAGCCGCTCCAGTTGCGAGGCATCGCCCATGACCGGGGCGGGGCCCTCCGCCTCGCACTTCAGTTCAAGGGCGCGGGCGACCGGCAGGTGCTGGTGCTCGCGTACGAGGTCCTCGGCGATCGCCGACAGATCGACCGCCTTCGGTTCCAGGGCCCGGTGCAGGGTTCCGTCCATCCGGGCCAGCAGCAGGAGGTCGTCGGCCAGGGCCTGGAGCCGTACGACGTCCGCCGCAGCGTTGTCGACCACCGACGGCCACTCGACCGTCTCGGGGTGGCGCAGCGCCGACTCGAGTTGTGCACGCAGCCCGGCGAGAGGGCTGCGCAGTTCATGAGCGGCGTCGGCGACGAACTGCCGCTGCCGCGCGGAGGCCTGTTCCAGGCGGTCGAGCGTCTCGTTGGTGGTGCGGGCCAGGAGGGCGATCACATCGGTGCCGGCCGGCACCGGCACCCGCCGGTCGAGGGACTGGCTGGTGATGTCCTCCATCTCCCGCCGGATGGCCTCGACCGGACGCAGTGAACGGCGCGCGGTGTAGTGGACCAGGATCCCGGTCAGCAGCCCGGCGAGTGGCACCCCCGTCGTCAGGGTGATCCCGTAGACGTTGTCGATACGGCCCCATTGGTCCTGGACCTCGCGCAGCAGGTGCACGGCGATCAGGAGCAGGGTGGCGGTGGCCGTGGCCGCGGTCAGCACCTGGCGCCCCCGCCCCGCTCCCTGGCCCAGCGCGGTCCTGGCGGCCATGCCGGTGATCAACCCGGCTGTCGGCGCGATGAGGATCAGCGCCCAGCCCAGCCCGGCGTCGGCCGTTGCGTACGGCAGGTCGAGGTTGTAGTCCGCCAGCCACTTGGCGTCGGTGAAGAACAGCAGCCCGGAGGCGCCGCCCGCGGCGAGCGCCGCGCGGATGCGCAGGGCAGCCGGTTGCCCGTAGGCGGCCGCCCAGCTCATCACCGCGACGAACAGCGCCCCGAGCAGAAATCCCGGCCAGACCAGCAGGGCCACGTCGGGGCCGACGCCATCGGTCTGGAACAGCTCCGGACGGAACGGTTCGAGCGCTCCCGCGCGCCCGTCCGCGAACCTCAGCCAGCCGATACCCGCCATCACGACGAACGCCGCGGCCATGCCCGCGCCCCAGGCCGTACGCGACGGGGGCGGCGTTGTCGGCTCAGCCACGAGGGGCACCGTGAGGGTCGTCCGGCGCATCGGGTGGCGCCACGGCCGTGCCGGACGCGGCGCCCGTCGGTACGCCCGATATCCGGTAGCCACCGCCCCGGACGGTCTCGATGGTCTCCCGTCCGAAGGGCGCGTCGATCTTGCGACGCAGTGCGCTGATGTAGACCTGCACGATGTTCGGGTCGCCGGTGAAGTCCGCGGACCACACCTCGTCGAGCAGGTCCTGCTTGAGCACCACTTCGTCCATGCGCTGGAGCAGGCTCTGCAGCACTGCGAACTCCTTCGGGGTCAGTGGGATCGCCGACTCGCCCCGTCCACAGGCACGCCGTGCCGGGTTCAGCCACAGGTCGCCGCATTCCAGGACCGTGTGCGCACGAGGTCCGCCGCGCCGCAGCAGCGCCCGCAACCGCGCCTCCAGGACGACGTACGAGAAGGGCTTGGCCAAGTAGTCGTCCGCCCCGGTGTCCAGGCCCTCGGCCTCGTCGTACTCGCCGTTCTTCGCGGTGAGCATGAGCACCGGGACGTCGATCTCCTCGGCCCGCAGCCGTGAGCAGACCTGGTAGCCGTTGAGGCCCGGCAGCATGATGTCCAACAGGACCGCGCCGTAGCGGTGCTCACGGGCGAGGTGCAGCCCGGTGATGCCGTCGTACGCGACGTCCACGGCGTAGCCCACCGCCGAAAGACCCCGTTGCAGGGAGGCGGCGAGCCGCTCCTCGTCCTCTATCACCAGCAGTCGCACCCACCGAGTATGACCCGGGCATTCGCGCACATGCTGAAGAAATCCTCAGCCTTCTTCAGCCTTCCTTCAGCGGTGATGGCGCAGGGTCCGCCCGTATGCAGCTCATCACTCCGCCCGCCGACGTCGCCACGGACCCCCGGCAGCCCGGTGCATTCGGTTCCTGCGAACCGTCCCGCGTGCGGGTACGGTTCGACCCCTCGTCCCGCACCCTTGCCCTGCTCGTCTCGGGGCCCCTTTTCGCCTTGTACGCGGTCTACGCCCTGAGGGTGCATGCGTTCTTCGGGACGACCGGCTACGACCTGGGAATCTTTGGACAGGCCGTCCGCTCCTACGCCGAACTGCGTGCACCCGGGTCGGAGCTGCGCACCGCCACCGCCCCGGCGGACTTCACGGCCGACACATACCCACTGCTCGGTGACCACTTCCACCCCGTCGTGGCCGTGCTCGCCCCGCTGTACCGTCTCGTCCCGCACATCGAGGTCCTGCTGCTGGCACAGGCGGCACTCGTCGCGGGATCGTCCTACGTGCTCACCCGCGTCGCAGGGCGCCATCTGCGGCGGCGGTCGGCGGCCGTGTCGATCGGCCTTGCACACGGACTGTCCTGGGGGTTGCAGGAGCTCATCGCGTTCGACTTCCACGAGGTCGCCTTCGCCGTACCGCTGCTGGCTCTGGCCTGCGGTGCCTACGTCGACGGCAGGTGGACGGCGGCCGCTTGGTGGGCCGCCGGGCTGCTGCTGGTCAAGGAGGACCTCGGGATCACGGTCGCCGTGTTCGGTCTGCTGCTGATGCGCCACCGACGCCGTCTCGGGCTGGCGCTCTTCGCGGGCGCCCTGGCGGCCACCGCGCTCATTGTGTGCGTCCTGATCCCTGCTCTCGCGCCGGACGGCCGCTACGGCTATCTGAGCCAGCAGTACGCCCACGGGCCGTTCGACGGCTGGTCGGTCAAGGCGCTGACGCTCGCCCTGCTGCTCGCCGTCACGGCCGGTCTGGTGGTCCGCAGCCCGCTGGTCCTGCTGCTGCTCCCCACCCTGGCCTGGCGCTTCACTTCGCCCAACCCGGCCTACTGGGGCCCGGGGTTCCACTACTCGGCCGTGTTGATGCCGATCGTCTTCGCCGCACTGATCGATGTGCTGCGCAAGGGTGTGCGGCTGCCGCGCTCCCTACCGCTGTTCATCGCTGTTGCGCTGCTGCCCACGCAGCCTCTCACCGAGGTGGCCAACCCTGGTTTCTGGCGGGACGGCCCGCGTCAGACCGCATCGCGCGAGGCGCTCTCGCTGATCCCGGACGGCGCTCGCGTCGCCGCGAGCAACAGGCTGGCGCCGCACCTCACTGACCGCGCCACGGTCCATCTGGTGGCGGACGGAGTGCTGTCCCGCCACCGTGATCTCGACTGGATTGTCGCCGACACCCATGAGTTCTTCCCCCCGGGAGCGGTCGGCAGAGTGCTCCGGCAGGCGGAGCACGCCGGGTGGCGACGGGTGTACGAAAGGGGCGGGGTGGTCGTGTGGGAACGGGTGGCGAGGTGAGGGCCACATGGGTCCGCTGCGCGGGTCCGTCTGCCCGGGTCTGGCTGCGTGGGTCCGGCGAAGGACGGCACCCGGTCGCCTCGGTGGCCCGCCGCGTGGATCCACAGGTGTCCACGGCGTTGGAGTCGCCAGAGCACAGGGATGGCGGGTGTTCCCGTTGTGTCGGCGCAGGCGACGGCGCAACTCGCCGGTCTGTACGGGGTGGTTGGGGCGGTTGGTCCTCGGGCCGACGGCAAATCCGGTTCCGTCTCTCTCAACTCCCCTGCTTTACTTCGTCATTGAGGTGCATGCCGGGAGTCCGCACCGGCTGGCGGCCACCCGGCCACGACCGCCGTCCGCGCCGGGACCGGAGAGGACCTGACACTGGTGACGCCGTCCCTCAGCCCGCCGGACCACTGGACCGCCGACGAGCAGCTCATGTGGCGGCAGTACCGTCGTGGTGGGTGGTGCGAGGCCGACGAGATCGGGGCGGAGGCCGTACGCTCGCTGCTGCTCACCGCTCCTGCGCCGGAGGCCGGTCATTCGGCGAGGCTGCACCTGCGGGGTGCCCGGATCACCGGGGCGCTTGACCTGGCCGATGCCGGTATTGGTGTGCCTGTACGGATGCACGGGTGCAGTTTCGGGAGTCCGCTGGTCCTGCGGGGTGCCCGCTTGGACGCTGTGGAGCTCGTCGGTTGTGACGTGCCGGGACTCGTGGCCATTGGCGCCTCGACCGCCCGGGAGCTGAAGATCGTCGACTGCACGGTGACCGGCACGCTCGACCTGCGCTCGTTCAGAGCCGGGGCGTGGTTGAGCCTGGACGACTCCCGACTGGAAGCCCTCCCAGGCCGTCCGGCCCTGGACGCCCAATCGCTCAGTGTGGAGCAGGGGATGTCCGCCGGCGGACTTCGCTGCACCGGCGCCGTCCACCTCAACAGCGCGAGCATCCAGGAGTACTTGGGCTTCCGCGGCGCGCGGCTGCTCGGCCCGGAAGCTCGCCTCCGGGCATCCGAACTCGTGGTCGGTGGCAGCCTCCACCTCGACCGGGGCTTCCTCAACGAGGGGCCGATCAACCTCTACCGGGCTTCCATCGGCGGCTCGCTCCACATCGAGGAGGCGACACTGACCGGTCGCGGCACCGGCCGGGGCCAGACGGCGCTGGGGCTGGTGTGCGCGACCGTCGACGGCAACCTCCAAGCCGGCAAGGGTGTGCGCGTGAGCGGTTGCGTCGACCTGCGCGACACCCAGATCCGGGGAACGGTCAACCTGGACGGCGCCCGAGTGGTCAATCGTCACGGTCCGGCGGTCAGGGCGTTCCGTATCCAGGTCGGCGGGGATCTGCATGCACGCGACGGCTTCGTCGCGGTGGGAGTGATGGAGTTGTCCGGGGCGAGGATCGGCGGTTCGCTGCAGTTGGACGGCGCCGACCTCACCGGGCACGAGGGGATAGCGGTGCGGGGACGCAACCTGGTGGTCGGCGCCCGGATCGACTGCTTGGACGGTTTCACCGCACGTGGCACCGTGTGGCTCAGCAGCGCCTCCGTAGGGAATCGGATCTCCTTCGCCGGGGCGGCGATCCCCACCTCCGAGGGCGAGGATGCCCTGATCCTGCGCCGCGCCGACGTCCCCGAACTGTCACTGGGACTGCGCGAGGCGCCGGTCGGCCGCATCGACCTGAGCTTCGCCAGATTCGGTGTCCTGCGCGACGACGCCGCCACCTGGCCGCCCGTCCTCATTCTCGACGGCCTCCAGTACGACGCGCTGCCCGGCCGCGCCGGAACGGTCGAGCGGCTGGCCTGGCTCATGCGGGACCCGGCGGGCTTCGTCCCCCAGCCGTACGAGCAGCTCGCCGCCCACTACCAGCGCATGGGCCGCGACGCCGACGCCCGGACGGTGCTGCTCACCAAGCACCGGCGGCTGCGGGCCACCCTGCCGCTGCCGCAGCGGCTGTGGGGGCTGCTCCAGGACCTGGTCATCGGGTACGGGTACCTGCCCCGCCGCGCCGCGTGGCTGCTCGTCCTGCTCCTGACTCTCGGGTCGACCGTGTTCTCGGTGCATCACCCGAGCCCGGTCGGCGACGGGCCGTACCCGGCCTTCAACCCCCCTCTCTACACGCTCGACCTTCTCATCCCGCTCACCGATCTCGGCCAGGACCGCTTCTACGCGGCGGACGGCCCGCTCCAGTGGTTCGCCGTCCTGCTGATCTGCGCGGGCTGGCTCCTGGCAACCGTCGCCGCAACCTCCGCCAACCGCGTGCTGCGCCGGAGTTGACCCACGTCACGGTCGGCCTCCCCGCACCAGGATCACCGGTGCGAGACCTTCCACTCCAGCGCATCGTGGACCTCGCCACACGCTGAGCACGATGCCGTGGGGCGCCGGTGCGGGCCCACCGGCGCCTCCCGGAAAGTTCCCCTGCCAGTCCTCCACCGGTGAACATCACCGCTGCCCTCAGGAACGTGCGGGGGTGCGGTCCACCGCCGGCACGGCGGCGCCGAATACCTCCGATCCGCCCGGGCGCGCCGAAAAACGAGCTGCGACGGCTTCTCGACCCGCGAGCCAGGGGGTTGGCAACTCGCTCGAACTGAATTGTGGCGTGAGGACACCCGGCGCTCCCGGGGTGCCTCCGGCATCGCCTCACCGCAACACGTATGCACCCTTGCTCGTACATACGCGCAGCGCGCCCGGCCGGCCGCCCGCATGGAGCCGTGCGTGACCGTGCCCTTTCACAGGACACCGTCTCCGGGGACGGCCGACGGGCCCGCGGCGGGGCCGCCGTCCGGCTGGAGCAGTCTGGTACGGAGGAGGTCGAGCACCTGGTCCAGTGCCGTGCGTGTCGGCTGGCCCGGTTCGTCGACGAGGTGCTCGGTCAGTACGGAGTGCGGCGGCATGACACCGTCAGGGTTCGCCGCGGTGCCGTCGATTTCGACGGCGATGAAGGCGTCACCGAGTTCACGGCGCAGGAATGCGAACCGGTCGCCGGGTACGAGCCGGTCTCCACGGAATCGCAGCCCCATCACTTCAAGACCCTCGCGCTCGCAGCGCCCGCGGACGGTGGCGAGGTCCTGGGCGGAGATGTCGATGCCGGCGGCCCTGCTCCTGGTGATGGCCAGCGGCAGCGACGGCTGGGACACGACCGGAGCGAGAATACGGTCGTCGGCGGCCATGGCCAGGGCGAAACCGCCGGTGAGGCACATGCCGACGGCCCCGACCCCGCGTCCGCCGCAGCGCTGGTGCTCGTGGGCCGCCAGGGCGCGCAGCCACCCCACGACGGGTGAGGCCTTCCCCGTGACCAGCAGCGTGAACTCGCGGCTCACGCACACCTTCCAGAACGTGGAGGCCGTGTAGAGCCCGGACTTCAGCCGCCCGTGGGCCTCGGGATGCGGGTCGCGTCCAGGTACGCCGAACAGTACGGGGAGCACGGCGGTGCAGCCGAGCTCAGCCACTCGTTCGGCGAACTCCAGCACTTTGGGAGTGATGCCGGGTACTTCCGCCATCACGATCACAGCGGGTCCTGAGCCGCGCCGCAGGACCTGGCGGGTGGAACCCTCGTGCGTGAACGTGCAGCGGTCGAACCCGGTCAGATCATGGTCTGCCACGGTTACCGCCGCCCTGGCCGGTCGCTGCGCGCCGATGTCATCGTTTCTCCTGGCCGGTGTCGAAGTGGTGCAGCCGGACGGGACGTTCGGGAGAGTCGGCCTGAAACGTCACCGGCATGTTCTCATCACTCGCTGCGGCCGTGAGTCGTTGATCGCGGATTCCTGGAAGACGGTTCTGCAGGTTCCGGCTTCGGCCGGTGATTCTGCGGCCCGCTCGACAGCCCTTAGCCTTCCCTCGTGAACGACACAACACACGGCATACGGATCAGACCGGGCAACCTCGCCGACGCACCGGTCATTCTGGACATGCTCGACACCGCCGTGTCCTGGATGAACGAGCGCGGCAACACCGAGCAGTGGGGCACGACACCGTATTCGCAGAAGCCCGGCGGGGTGGCGCGTGTTCAGCGGTACACGACCGAGAACGCCCCCTACATCGCGGAGCTGGACGGAGCACCTGTCGGTGCCCTGGTGTTGGACTCCGGGCCCAGCCCGCAGATGCCGATCGCGCCGGCCGACGAACCCGAGCGGTACGTCCGGCTGCTCGTCTCCGACAGGCGGTGCGCCGGTCTGGGCATCGGGGCGGCGCTGCTGGCCCATGCTGCCGAGGAGACCCGCCTGGCCGGTGTGGAGCTGCTGAGGGTCGACTGCTGGGCGGGCGGCGGGGGCGAACTGGTCGCGTACTACGAACGCAATGGTTTCCACCCCACCGGCCGATTCCAGTCCGAGGGCTGGCCGGGACAGGTACTGGCCCGGCGGGTCGGCTGACGGCGCGGTCGGGACACCCGTCGACGAACCCGTCCGGTGGGTCGGGCGTCGAGTGATTGCAGCGGCTCAGGGAGGGAACGCCCTGCATCTGCAGGAGGTGCCGTCACCGGCCTGCCGACGTTGCTGATGCGTTGTGCGTCCTCCGCGGGAGGAAGCAGGGCGCGTGATCGTGACAGCGCCCATTTCGGTCACGATGGGCTCAGTCCGATAACCGACTACTGCCGCATGTGGAGGAACAGTAAGGATTGTGGAGTTCGCGTACCCATCGATGAATTGTGAGGAACCACCATGGTGCGTCTCCGTTCGGCCTCGTTGGCCGTGCTGACCGCTGCCGCATGCGTCGCGCTCACCGTGCCATCGGCCTCGGCCGCCCCCGGCGACACCGCGACCATGTGCTCGAGCTCCTTGACGCCGTCCGGCTGGGTCGATGTGCAGTGGTGGAACAGTTGGGCGTGCGGGACTACGTTCGACCCCAACCAGAAGAAGATCCAGCAGGTCTCCGGCATGCCCATCGGCTCCACCGTGAACGCCTGCGCCTCCACGCTGCCCCCGGAGGGCTGGGTGCAGGTGAGACGCTTCTACAGTGGCGCCTGCCGGTACTCGGCGGTGCCCAGCTTCGACCCCAACACCTGGACGATCAAACGGGTTTCCTGAGGCCGGACACCTTCCCTCGTGAAGGGCCCGGCCGCGCCAGGCGCGCGTCTGCGCCATCGAACGGCGCATGGTCGAGGTGGCTCCGCCGCAGTGCACGGCGGAGCCCCTCACCGAGCTCGACCCCACAGCGGCAGCAGTGGGGCATCAACTGCCATTCCGGTCGGCGGTTCCGGGCCTACGATCCGTCGAACCGTGCCTGACGGCAACTGGGCGGTGGTGGCCGGGAGATGTAGAGGCCCCGGTTGCCGACCGGCTGTGCGCCAGTGGTGTGGAGACGTCGGGCCGTATCAGTCACCATCGCAGCCAGGCGGTCCGGACCGACGGCGATGCGGTCGGGCGTGAGGGCTCTGACGGACAGTCGTGTGCCGGCGGCGCGGGCAGCGTGTTCATCCGGCACGCCTGAGCCGGGGCACGTGCCTTGAGTGCGTGCCCTGCAGTGACGAGGCGCGTCCGACCCCTGGAACACAACGCGGTCACCCATCGGGTTCCCGCTCAACCTCTGTGGAGCGTGCACGGGGAGGCAGGGCTGTGGTTCCGGCCCTGGCCCGGCCTGCGGAATCGCGCCTCGGGTCCGGGGTAGTGTGTCGGCTGAAAGATCGTCTGCGGGTGACAGGTCTCGTCGGGGGTGGCGTGAGTAATTGGATTCGGTGCTTCCATCCTGCTCCGGAAGCCGCGACCCGTCTGGTGTGCTTCCCGCACGCCGGCGGCTCGGCCAGCGCCTACCACGCCCTGTCCAAGGCCCTCGAGGGCCGCGTGGAGACGCTGGCCGTCCAGTACCCGGGACGGCAGGACCGCTACGGAGAGCCGTTCGCGCAGGACCCGGACGGGATCGTCGACGCGGTTCTGGACGAGCTCGGGCCGACCCTCGCCGATGGCAGGCCCCTTGGTCTGTTCGGGCACAGCATGGGTGCCGTCCTGGCTTTCGAGACGGCGCGCCGTCTCCAGCGCATGGGCGTCCCGCCCATGGTGCTCTTCGTGTCGGCGAGGCAGGGGCCACGGCTGCCGTGGCCACCCCCGGGCGTGCCCGAGCTGGACGATGCGGATGACGAGACGCTCCTCGGCGAGCTGCGACTGCTCGGCGGTATCGACGGCGAGCTGCTGGCACACACCGAACTGCTCAGGCTCGCCCTGCCCGCGCTGCGCGCCGACTGGCAGCTGCTGCGCACATGTGTGTACCGGCCCGGCCCGCTGCTCGACTGCCCGGTGGTGGGGCTCGCAGGCGACAGCGATCCCCGTGTGCCGGTCGACGGCATGCGGCCCTGGGAGCACGAGACGTGCCGCTCCTACGAGCTCCACGTCATGAACGGTGGCCACTTCTACCTCGACAGCCGGCTTGCGCAGGTGGCCGAGATCATCGACGCCGCACTGCCGGGCCGGACGGATGAGGCTGCGGCCGACGCCCCGCGGCTCTGATCCGTCCTCCTCGGACGCGTACTGCTCCTGCGTGCGGACCGGAGCCAGGTCGGCACCCGTTCGCGTCACACGGTCCGCCCCGGTCCGTGTCCCGCCCGGGAGCGGCGCGGTGGGGGAAGAAAACCCGGTGCACCGTCCGCTCCGAGATCACTAGACTCGCCACCGAGCGCGCCACTGAGCCAACGCGGCGCGCATCGTGACGAGTTGACGAATGAGGGGAGCGAGCCGTGCGTGACCGCACCGCTGTCGTCGTCCCCCCGTCGCTGCACGAGGTGATCCTGGTGTCTTCGTACGCCCGGTTCCGGCTGCGCGGCCGGAACCGGACGTCCGCGACGAACACCTGACTCCTGGCCTGTCGCGCCAGGGTTCGCACAGTGGCCCGACCGCGGGCCCTTTCGTCCGGAATCGCGCTGCCCGATCCGGAACCATCTGAAAGGCCATGGGCCGTGCGCACCGATCTGCACCGTCATGCCATCCATCCCCTGACCGCCGTCCGCAATCTGGGCATCCTTGCCCATGTCGACGCCGGCAAGACCACCATCACCGAGCGGATCCTCTACGTCACCGGCGCCACCTACAAGCGCGGCGAGGTCCACGACGGCACGACCGTGACCGACTTCGACCCGCAGGAGCGCGACCGCGGCATCACCATCTTCGCCGCGGCGGTGAGCTGCGACTGGGACGGTCACCGGTTCAACCTGATCGACACTCCGGGCCATGTCGACTTCTCCGACGAGGTGGAGCGCTCCCTGCGCGTGCTCGACGGCGCGATCGCGGTGTTCGACGCCGTTGCCGGGGTTGAGCCGCAGAGCGAGTCGGTGTGGCGTCAGGCAGACCGGTACGGGGTTCCGCGGATTGCCTTCGTCAACAAGCTGGACCGTGCGGGCGCCGACCTCGACACGGCGGTCGAGTCCATCAGGGATCGGCTGAAGACGGTCCCTCTCGTGGTCCAGATGCCGCTGGGGCACGAGGACCGGTTCACCGGAGTGGTGGATCTCCTCGGCATGCGCGCGCTGGTCTGGGCCGACGGGCGCGGCGACGTCGAGGAGGGCCCGGTGCCCGACGAGTTCCGGGACGAGGCGAACCGCCGCCGAAGGCTGCTCGAGGAGGCAGTGGCGGAGCTCCACCCTGCCGCGCTGGAGGAGTACTGCACGCAGTCGACGGTCTCCGCAGGGACGCTGCGCATCGCCCTGCGCGACCTGACCCGTACCGGTGACGGCGTGGTGGTGCTGTGCGGCTCGGCCTACCGCAACCGCGGGATCGAGCCGCTGCTGGAGGCGGTGGTGGCCTACCTGCCGTCGCCGCTCGACGTGCCGGCCGTACGCGGCACCCGGGGCGGCGAGGCGGAGGAGCGGGTGTCCGACCCGGCGGAGCCGTTCGCCGGACTGGTGTTCAAGGTGAACTCGACCAGCACGGGGCGCCTGACCTATGTGCGTGTGTACTCGGGAACGATCCGGAAGGGGGACGCGGTGCTGGACGTACGTGCGCGACGCACCGAGCGTATCGGCCGGATCCTGCGGGTCCAGGCCGACCGCCACATGGACGTCGACCAGGCGGTGGCCGGTGACATCGTCGCGGTGGTCGGGGTGAGGGCTGCGTGTGCCGGAGCCACCCTGTGCGACCCGGCGGCGCCCCTCGTCCTCGAACCGCCGACCGTGGCCGAACCCGTCGTCACCATGGCGGTGGAGGCCCGGAGGAGCACCGACACCGACCGGCTCGCATCAGCTCTGGCACGGCTGGTCGAGGAGGATCCCTCGCTGGCCGTGCGTACCGACCCGGAGACCGGCCAGACGGTGCTGACCGGGATGGGTGAACTGCACCTGGAGGTCGCGGTGGAGAAGGTCCGCCGGGCCCACGGGCTGGAGATCTCCGTCGGCCGGCCCCAGGTGGCGCACCGGGAGACGGTCGTCCGCGGCGTGACCGGGCTGGTGTACCGGCACGTCAAGCAGGACGGCGGGGCCGGGCAGTTCGCCCATGTCGTGCTCGATGTGGAGCCGACCGAGGGTGATTTCGAGTTCCGTTCCACCGTGGTCGGCGGACGTGTGCCGAAGGAGTTCGTCCGGGCGGTCGAGGCCGGCTGCCGGGACGCTCTGGCGGAAGGTCCCCTCGGCGGCCATCCGGTCAACGGAGTGCGTGTCACCCTGACCGACGGAGCTACCCACTCCAAGGACTCCTCGGACATGGCGTTCCGCACCGCGGGCCGGTTCGCGCTCCGCGAGGCCTTGCGTGCCTGCACGATGGTGCTGCTGGAACCGGTCCTCGAGGTCACGGTCACCGTGCCCGACGACGCCGTCGGCGGCGTCCTCGGCGATCTGGCCGCGCGCCGTGGCCGGGTCTCCGGCTCGACCGCACGGGCGGGCACGGCCGTGGTCACCGCGACCGTCCCGCTGGCCGAGCTCTTCGGTTACGCGACCCGGCTCCGCAGCCGCACCCAGGGCCGCGGCACCTTCACCACCCGCGCCATCGGCTACGCCCCGGTACCGGGCACGGTGGGCGACGGGACGCCGAGCCGGTAGTCCCCGGAGCCGGCCCCGCCGTACGGCGGGGCCGGCGCCCTGTCTGCTTCATCGGAAGGCACTCGGCACGGCACTCAGGGAAAGCCGTGCCGAGTGCGGAGAGGAGCTGCCGGGGCTCCGGGGTCACGGCTGTCCGTGCCGAGGAAGGGCCCGGCCGTCCGGAGACCGACACAGGTGTACGGCCGTTCTGCCGTACGGACCGCTCAGTGACCGGCTTCCAGGCGCTCGACAGCGTCCTTCGATTCCTTCAGACCCTCGCCCGTGATCTTGCGGTAGGCCTTGATCGCCTCGATCTTCCTGCCCTCGCGCACCAGCGCGGCCACCTGGTCCAGTTGTGGGTCCTCGTCCTGGATCCCGAGGTGGTCGAGGATACGGTCGACCTTGCGCTCGAGCCTGGAGAGCCTGCGGTCCACGCGGCTCACCTTGGTCTCGAGGGATCCGCTCAGCATGCCCACCACGACGATCACGAGAAGCAGCAGTGCTGTGTCCATGCGGGGTGATCCTACGCCAGGGCGGTGTACGTCGATCCTGGCTGATCGTCCGGGCACCGAAGGGACTCCGAGCCTCCTTCCCGATGGCCGCCGCCATGTGGCCGGCATCGACCTGTATGCATGAGGGGACAGTAGCCTCACCGGATGACGACGCGCCCCGACCTGCTGACCCAGGCTCTCCATCAGCCCTGGGACCCGCCTCTGCGACCGGTGCCCCGGCCTGTGGCGGACCTCCTCGTGGCACTGCAGGCCCCACCGCGGCTGGCGGCTCATCTCCGGGCCGTCCACGATGTCGCCCACCAACTGCTCGACTGGGTGCAACACCGGTGTCCGGTCCTCGCGCCCGACCGCGAGGCCGTCCTTTTCGGGGCGGCCACACATGACATCGGCAAGGCCGTGCACCGTGAGGAGCTCTCCGGACCGGGTTCCGCACACGAGGAGGCAGGGCGGACGCTGCTGCTCGAGCACGGCTTCGGCCCGGAGCTGGCCCGGTTCGCCGGCAACCACGCTTCGTGGACGGTGAAGTCGACCATCGAGGACCTGCTCGTGAGCACGGCCGACAAAATCTGGAAGAACAAGCGCGTTGCGGACCTCGAGGACCTCGTGCTGTCCCACCTCGCCGGTGCCACCGGTCGCGAGCGCTGGGAGGAGTACATGGCGTTCGATGAACTGCTCAACCGCATCGGCGAGGGCGCGGACGAACGGCTCGCGTATCAGAGGTCGTTCCCGGTGCACATATGACGGGTGCGGCTGAGGACGAGGCTGTAGGCATCATGGCCACCATGACCGGCCGGGCGGCGTCGGCGACTGTCCGAAGGATCTCCGAGACTCACCGGCACCGGTCGCGCGTTGTCGCCGGGGCCGCGTGCCCACGATCACGGTCGTGTCGCTGCTTGCTGATGCCCGACAGCCTCCGCTACCACCGCATACGGACGTCCTCCGCCCACCCCAGCAGCCGGTCCACGGCGATCCGTTCGCCGTCGTCGGTGCGAATCGAGCCCGTGTAGTGGCCGAAGCACTGGTCGGTGCGGTTGGCGATCAGCCCGGCGTCGGTACGCGTCGATCTGTTGTGGAACGGGGTGAACACCAGGTCCACGTGGTCGGATTCCCGAGTGCGGATGGTCCACGGAGCCATGTGGTGGTCGGGGGACCAGAGCCACTCCAGCTCCTGGCCGATCTTGCTGATGCGGCCGTCGACGCACAGCGCGTTCTCGGTGGAGCCGGTGCCGTTCGTCCAGCGCCCGCCGAACTGCAGTCCCACGGTGCGACCGTCGGTACGACCGGAGGCGGCGCCCCAGTTCCATTCCACCGAGCGCGGCCACCGCCCGCGTCCGTGGTCGAGGGTGCCCCACGCGTCGTCGCCGAACTCCAGGACGTCGTCGCCGATGCGCAGCGAGCCCGATGCGGGGCGTGCCGTGTGCTTGGAGGTGTACTGGAAGCGTCGCTCGCTCCACGGCACGACGACGGACAGCGTCTCGTGTCCGTCCGGCAGCGCGACGAGGAGATCCACCTCGACCGGCACACGGTCCGGGCTCAGGCATCGTGCCCGGAGCCGGGTGGCGGTGCCCTCGCCCCGGATCTCGATCCGCACCTGCCCTCGGACGGGCCGCTCCGGTCCGACCACGACGGGAGGAGCGCCCTGGGCGCCGGCGACGGTGTCGGGGAGCCGGACACCCAGTCCGACGGGCGTGATCGCCGTGCGCTCGAACTCACGGCCGCCTGGCCCGTACTCCAGCACATAGACCGAGCTCAGTGCCAGATAGTCGAGATCGCCGACGGTCAGCGCAACCACATGAGTCGGTGTGGTGACGCACCAGTACTCCCACCGCTTCGTGCGCCCCCAGCCCCGTATCCGTGAGCGGTGCAACGGCCGCCGCGACCAGCCGATCGCGGCCGGATCGATCCGCCCGTCACCGAGGCACAGGTCGACGGGATCGACGATCTCGCGTTCATGCGTGGCCATGGCACCGGACCCTATCTGCTGGTCGGGATCCACCACAGGCCTCGGACCCGCGTGGACCGTTGCGCCGCCTGACTGTCACGCACCGGAAGTGACTCTGCTCGTTGACAAATTGATGCATCGTCAAGAATGTGGACGTCATGCCGACGATGCGCGTGCGCCTCATGAGCGTCCTGGTTCTCGTCGTTCTCGTTGCCACCTCCCTCATCGGGTCGGGTACGACGTCGGCCGCACCGCCCCCGCCCGACGTCTTCTGGTTCGACGACGAGGCCGCCGCCTCGTTCACCGTCCAGAACGGTCGCTTCGTCGACGGACTCGACCGTGAGGTCGTCCTGCGCGGGTACAACGTCTCCGGCGAGACCAAGCTTGCGGAGAACGGAGGACTGCCCTTCGCCTCCGTCGCCGACGCCGAGAGGTCCGCGGCCGCGCTCCGCGTGCTGGGCGGCGGCAATGCCGTGCGCTTCCTGCTGTCGTGGGCGCAAGCCGAACCCGTACGAGGACAGGTCGACCGCACCTATCTGGCCGCCGCCACCGCCCAGATGCGCGCCTTCCTCAGGGTCGGCATCCGTGTCTACCCGGACTTCCACCAGGACCTGTTCTCCCGGCACCTGTTCCATGAAGGCAGCTGGTACACCGGTGACGGAGCACCCGAGTGGGTCGTCGATGCCGGCGGATATCCGCGCGAGTCGTGCGGGATCTGCCTCTTCTGGGGACAGAACATCACCCAGAACAAGGCCGTGACGAAGGCGGCGTACGACTTCTGGCACGACAGAGGCGGAATTCAGGAGGCGTTCCTCGACACAGCGCAGACCACCATGGCGTACCTCGCCGAGCATCTCAACGAGTCCGAGTTCGCCGGCGTCGTCGGGTTCGATCCGTACAACGAGCCGCATGCGGGTACGTATGACTCCGGTCAGACCAGCCGTACCTGGGAACGCGACGTTCTCTGGCCCTTCTACGAGAAGTTCCGCGCCCGGATGGACGCGGCGGGATGGCGCACGAAGCCGGCCTTCGTCGAGCCGAACCTCTTCTGGAACGCCAACCTGGACTTCCAGAAGCAGGAGGGCGGCCTTCTCGACGCCGGCCGGATCGGTCCCCGCTATGTCTTCAACACCCACTTCTACGACCAGAAGGCCATCTCCGGTGTGTTCATGTGGGGCAAGGCGAAGGACGGCCAGTACGCCGGAGACTTCGGCACCGTCCGGGACCGTGCGGCCACCGCGGAAACCGCGGCCGTCGTCAGCGAGTTCGGGCATCCGCTCGGCGGCACCGTCTCCGACAAGGCGCCGACCGTGTACAAAGCGATGTACCAGGCACTCGACTCCCGTCTTCCAGGCGCGAGTTGGTGGTCCCGGCCCGAAGACTCGGGCCCTGTCCTGTCCGGCACCCAGTGGCAGTGGGACATCTACAGCGGCCGCCACCGCGAGCTCATGAACGGCAATCCCGCCAAGGTCCTGACCGCGGCCGACGCCTGGAACGACGAGGATCTCTCGGCGGTCCGTCTCGACGACACGGGCGCACCGGTACTCCGCCAGGACGCCCGGCTGCTGGACCGTCTCTACCCGGGCGCCACCGCGGGCCGTGTGCTCGCCTTCACCTATGAGGACCGTTCCCGCGACGGCTCCACCACGCTCACATGGAACCCGGTGCCCTCGTCCCTGCCGCGCGTTCGCGAGCTCGTGGGCACCGGTCAGTACGGGCTCCTGCTGTGGCGTTCGGACGGCACGTCGGCTCCCACGGAACTCCACCTCCCGGCCACCTACCCGACGTCGCGGACGACGGTCGTCTCCGACCTGGGGACGGTGTACGCCCCTCCGTCGTACGACGGCAGCACTCCCGTCGCAGTGGCTCCTGAGCCGGGCGGGACCGGCAGCCGCCGCCTCCTGCTCACCGCTGCGAACACCGGTGGCCTGCACTATGCCCTGGTCACCAACGGGGCGACGGAACCGTCCGACGAGCTGCTGCGCGGTGCGCGCGACGAGCTGACGGCATGGGCGGCGGGACGCGGCTGAGGCCGGTCAATCCGCCGCACCCCGGGAGACCGCGGTCACCAGTTCCGCGAGCGCCGAGCCGAGCCGGTCCAGCCCAGGTCCTGCGGGGCCTCCCGGCTCCTCCATGTAGACATCGCGGCGGATCTCGATCATCAGCGCGCTCACCCGCGGATCCCTGCCGTGGAACTCCAGCGGTACGTAGGTGCCCGCGAAGGGGCTGTCGAGCCCCGTGCCGCCGAAGCCACCGAATGCCTGCTCGGCGGCGGCGAGCAGCCCGGCGGGCGTGTGGAAGCCGTCCGTCCCCAGACAGATCGGGGGACGTGGTCCGTCGCCGTGCAGCTCGTACGGAAGCGGTTTCGAGGGATACGAGTGCACATCGATGACGACGGCGCGTCCGACCGCGTCGAGTCGGTCGGACACCGCGGCCGACATGGCCTCGGCGTACGGACGGAAGTACCGGTCGATCAGCGGCTGTGGGTCCAGTCCTGCCGGGCGGAGCCGCTCACGGTGTGTGGTCCGGGTGTACACGGCGCCCATGCCGGCCGCCAGCATCTCCTCCCGTTCGTCGGGAAACCGTTCGGGGTCGATCACCAGCCGCGAGAGCCGGTTGATGAACCGCCAGGGCGCGGCCGGCGCCCCGCCGGCCGCAACGGCGGCGATCTCGGCCGTGTGTGCGTCCGTGATGTGGCCCAGCTCCACTTCGAGCGCGCGGTCGTCCAGGAGTATGCCGGAGCGCACGTCCGAGGGCACGGTTCGCGAGGAGTGCGGAACGTGAAGGATCACCGGCGAGTTGTCGGCGCCGGGAAGCAGCTCGAAGGGGGCGGTCGTGTCGGTCATGATGATTGCTGATGTCCTTGGGGTCGGAGGGAGACCGGAGAACGGCCGCGGGTGGGGTGGCATCGCTTTCGAGGGTGCGGCGGGCGGACGGGAGCCGCGACTCACCAACCGGGGTAGCGGCTCCGCCAGTGAGGATCCCAACCGCTGGTGTACTCGGTGCCGCTGGGGTCGTCCGACACTTCCGTCAGGAGATCGCGGGCCAGGGTGTCGAGGACCCAGGTCAGTTCGTGCCGGCTCACCAGGTCCAGGGGCAGGGCCTCGATTCCGTGGGCCGCGCCGAGCAGAGCGCCGGCCACGCAGGCGACGGACTCGCCGTCCGGTGCGCCGGCTGCGAAGTGCAGCGCGGTGTGCACCTGGGCCCGGTCGGGGAAGGAGGCGGCGACGTAGAGTCCGCCGAAGAGGGCCGACGGGGCGGTGGCATCCGGTGCGAGCCGTGCGAGGCGCGAGAGGTCCGCCGGTCCCTGGACGGCCTCGTCGAACGCTCCGGCCAGGCGGGTGAGTTGGTCGTCGCCGCCTGCAGGCTCGAGAGTGCGCAGGGTGGAGAGCCCGCTCCGGAGTGCGTCCCTCGCATGCTCACCGGCGAGGCAGTGCCGGGCGAGGACCGTGGCTCGGGCGGCCGCCGACTGAGCTGCCGGGTCACCGTGGGTGAGGGCGGCGACGTCACGGGCATGCCGGCTCCACTGCTGCACGGCTTCCGGACTGCCGAGCGCGGCAACGGGCAAGGTGCGGCCGAGCGCGTGCCAGCCGCGGCTGGAGGTGGTCGGCCGGTCCACGGTGCCCTGTTCGATGGTGGTCAACGCCTTGACGGTGGCCGGTGCCGAACCGCGCCGCTCCGCCATCGCAGGCACCTGGGCGAGCCAGCCGTCGGGCCACGCGGCCCCCGCGGACGTGCCCCAGCGCTGCCTCATCCGGTCGCTCTCGATGCCCTGAAGCGCTGCCCAGCGGCAGTAGGCGTGCCACAGCACCGACGGGGCGTGGCAGATGCCCTTGTGCTTCTCGCGGACCAGGGCGCGTATGGCGCCCTCGACGGTGAAGCAGGCCAGCTGGGTGCAGACACCGGCGCGCAGCGGACCGTTGTCGGGCAATGCCCTGCCCGCTGCCCCCATGGATTCTCCCAGCGCCAGCCCGAGCAGCATCCCGCGGGCACGGGACGTGGTGCGCCCATGGAGGACCTTCGGCTGAAGCTTGCTCATGTCGTTCACGTCGGTGTGCCTTCACTCATTGCGGGACAGCCCTTGGCCGCAGCGGGCGATTCGACCTTAGCGGGCCGGGGGGTGGTGAGTTCAGGCGTGCACATGCCCGAATCGGCGAGCAGGCAATTCCGGAGCGGCGCGTTGGGGGGAGACCGCGAGGGGAACAGGGCATTCTGGCGTGACCATGCGGATGCTTCTTCTGGCCGTCGTGGTGCTCGCGGCCGCCAATGTCCTCACCAACCGGGTCGAGCCGGCGATGTACGTGCCCGTCTGCGTCGCCACGGCCGCCCTGCTCGTCCTGATCGCCCGGTGGTCCGGGGTCACATGGGACGAGTTGGGCCTCGGTCGTGCTTCTGTCCGACGCGGTCTGCGCTGGGGGCTCGTCCTCGTCGCGGCCGTACTGGTGGTCTGCCTGGTGGTGCTGGCCGTGCCGCTGACGCGCCGGGCGTTCCAGGACGACCGCGCTGCGGCACTGTCGTCCGGGCAGTTGGTGTACCGCATGCTGGTGCGTGTGCCGCTCGGGACCGTTCTTCTGGAGGAGATCGCGTTCCGAGGTGTCCTGTGGGCCATGGTGAAGCGACGATGGGGCGCCGCCTGGGCCACCGCCGTCTCCTCGGTGCTCTTCGGGCTGTGGCACATTCGGCCGTCCCGGGGACTCACACGCGCGAACGAGGCGGTCGAGGCGGTCTTCGGCACCGGCCGGAGCGGTGTCGCGCTGTCGGTGGCCGCCGCGGTCGTGTTCACCGCCCTTGCAGGGGTGGTGTTCTGTGAACTCCGTCGACGGTCGGGGAGCCTCATCCCGCCGCTGGCCCTGCACTGCGCCGTCAATGACGCGGGTTACGGCTTCGCATGGGCGGTCGGCCGGTGGACCGCCGGAGCCTTCGGCGTCACGGTCTGAACGCGCCCGGGGGAGGGCCGCTCGGTGCCGCCCACGCTCGGTGAGGCGGGCGGCACCGGAAACGTCAGGCCCCGGGCGGTACGTGCGCCGGGCGGCCGCCTCCGCGTGTGAGGCGATGACCCCAGATACCGGCCAGGGCTGCGAGCACCGCGCCGCCCGCGGTCCACAGCACCCGGGACGACCACCAGCCGGAAGCCCAGCCGCCGTCCGGCTCGACCCTGGGGCCGGAGGCCGGCACCAGCGGTGCGCCGAGCGTGCCGTCCACGGCGGCGGCGCCGCCGCCGTCGGTCACGGAGACCTCCAAGGCGGTGTCGACGGCTTCTCCGAGGTCCTCGGTGGGGGCGTCGACGACGGTCAGACGCACGTAGTAGGTGCCGGGCAGCGGGTCGTTCGCCGCGGGCTCGGACCAGGCGCGCACCGTGCGCAGTGCACAGGACAGCTCGACGGATGCGGCCTCGGCCGGTGCGGCCTTGGTGTCGCTGCCGTAACGGCATGCCTGGCGGCGCCGCAGCCCGTCGTACACCTCGAGCCGCCAGGTGTGGGAGCCGTGCCGGGCGGTGGACTCGGGCAGTTTCACGGTGGCCCGCACGGTCGCCTGCGCGCCCGTGTCGGCGGGGAAGGCCCAGTAGAGGTAGTCACCCGTGGACGCCTGTGCGGTGGCCCGTTGTCCGGGGCTGACGACGGTCGCGGTACGGAAGGACGTGCCGGCCTGGGTCGGCGCGGCGGACTCCTTGTTCTCCTCGCTCGCGCTCGGCGAGGGGGTCTGTGCCGTGGCGGTCCCGGGGAGCGCGAGAAGCGCGGAGGCGGCGAGCAGCGCGGCCGCGAAGGTGCGTACGGTACGCATCAGTTGGTCCTCCAGACGGCGATGCGCCAGCGCGAGATCCAGCCCCACAACACACCGGCGGCAAAGCCGGTGAGCACCATCAGGCCGAGCAGCCACCAGCCGCGGCCGAGGCCGAGGAAGGCGACGTCGTCGGCATCGTCGGGGCCGTCCACCACATCGAGGGCCAGCTCGACGGGCAGACCGGGAGAGGTCTTGACGGAGGCCGGTGCGGAGAAGGAGTTGCTCACCCGCAGACAGACCGTCTCCGCCGTCGGCCTGTCCGTGCCGGCGCCGTCGATCTCCGGCTTCGGGTGTCGCAGGCCGGTCGATATGACGTCGGTGCGTCCGTCCCCGGCGGCTTCGCCGCGCACGATCTCCCGGCCGTTCGGCGTCGATGCCCGCAGGAACACGCCGTAGTTAGGGTTGACGGCACGGTCGACGGCGATGCTCACCGATGCACGCAGCTCCTGCCCGGGCAGCAGATCCACGCGGTACCAGCGATGCCGGCCGAAGGTCTGACGGTCGTTGTAGAGGCCTGCCTTCAGTTGTGGGGCGTCCTCGCAGCTGTCGGCGCCTTTCGTGGCGACCGGCGTGACGACCGGCTCGGCCGCTCGGTCCACCAATTGACCGACCCGGTCGGACAGTTCCTCCCTGTGCTGAACGGAGGTGTAGGTGCCGCCCGTGGCCTCGGCGATGCACATCAGCTGAGCACGCATCTTGGCATTGGGGACCAGGCCGAGTGTGTCGATGGTGATGTTGATGCCCTTGGCCGCGATCTCGCGCGCGACCTCGCACGGGTCCAGCGGGGCGCAGGTGTCCTCGCCGTCCGTGATGAGCACGATCCGGCGGGTGGTCTCACCGCCCTCCAGGTCGTCGGCGGCGCCCAGCAGGGCGGGCCCGATCGGTGTCCAGCCGGTCGGAACCAGGGTCGACACCGCCGTCTTGGCCTCGGTCCGGTCGAGCTCGCCGACGGGGTAGAGAGCGCGGGTGTCCTTGCATCCCTCCTTGCGGTCGTCACCGGGGTAGTCGGCGCCGAGCGTGCGTATCCCGAGGCGGACCTCGTCGGGCACCGCGTCCAGCACCTCGTTGAACGCCTGCTTGGCCGCGGACATGCGGGACTGGCCGTCGATGTCCCGTGCCCGCATCGAACCGCTGACATCGAGAACCAGCTCGACCTTGGGCGGTTCCTTCGCCGCCGGCTCGTCGGCCGAATCGGCGGAGGCGGTGGCCGGGAGCAGGCCACCGGTCAACATGACCAGCAGCGCGCCGCAGAGCGCGGCCGCCAGTCGCTTTCGTGTGATCATCGGCGGATCATAGTGAGGGTGGGGGGCGCTGCCCAATTCCACGCGGACGTCAGCCGTCATCCCGGCCGGGGGCAGCCTGGTGCTGGAGGGTGTGGGGGTCTCCGCCCGTGTGCCGGGGGTGCCGACACCTTCGGAACGCGGTTCCAGGCGCCGGGGTTGGCCGGCAGCCCGGCGCCACGGCGCGGGCGAATCGGGGCCAAGGGCGGTCCCGTCAGCCCCGGCGGGCGCACGACGACGGCCACGGCACTCCATCGGCTACCGCTGGGGGACCCCCACGCCGCGTCGTCCCAAGTGCCCGAACACGCCCGGTACGAGAGCTCCCCTCCGCCTTGCGATGCCTGCCCTCGGCCATGGCGGTGCCCGGGGAGACCCCGCGCGTCCGACGCCGTGCGCTGATCCACACCAGGGATTGCGGGACAGCCCTCAGTGGCGCAGTTCAAGGGAAATGTGCGGGGACAGGGCGCGGAGGAAGTCGGGCGCGTCGAAGATCTCGCCGGCGGAGGCGACACCGACCGTCCTGGTCCGTCCCGTGAGGATGCGGTCAACCGCTTCCACCACGAGCGGCGCGGTGACGGCGTAGATGTCACGGCCCCTCGCCACGGCTCGCCGTTCAGTGCCGCCGGAGCGCACGACGACATCGACGAGGAAAGTCTGCGCGGACCGCCCGTGCTCGTCGACCGCGCTCGGCGCCGGTGTGTCAGGGGCCGACAGGTCCGTGGCCGCCTCGACGGTCATGTAGTTGCGCACCTCAGGGACGGCGAGGTGGCTGGGCACGGTGACCACGTCAGCCATCGAGAACTCCCCGATGACGGCCCGCGGGCCCATCGGGTCGGGGAACGGCCACTCCAGGGTCGGCGGGGCGTCCTGGCAGTACTCCAACTGCCCCTTCGTGTAGCGGATGCGTCGGCCACCCCGCCGCTCCCGGGAGACGGCGCCTGCGGCGCGAGTCCCGGCGGTGGGGTGCCAACTGCTCAGCCCGTACGCGACGTGTGCTTCGTCGGCTGTCGTCCAGTCGCCCATCGCGGCGGTGGCCAGCAGGTCGCCGAGGCCGCCGTAGAAGGCCATCGCGGGGACGATCACCATTCCTGCGGCCCGGGCGCGGTCCGTGAAGTGCGCGAACGTATCGACATTGGCCTCGATCTCGGCCGCCACGTCCACATACGGGATCCCGGCGCGCAGTGCCGCCTCGATCACGGGGGCGGCCGTCGTGGCGAACGGCCCGGCGCAGTTGATCACAGCCGCCGCACCGGCCAGTGCACGGTCGAGCGAAGCCGGATCGTCCACCGTCGCCGGGCGGACGTCAAGTCCGGGCTGTGAGGCCGCCAGTACCGTCAGCTCGTCGGCGTCCCGGCCGGAGAGGACCGGGACGAACCCGCGCTCCCGCAGCTGTGCCACCACGAACCGTCCGGTGTGCCCGTACGCGCCGAACACCGTCACCGTCTGCCTCGACCCCATGGGTTCCCCCGTGCTCAAATGATCTGCTGTGATCCGTCATGGACATCCTGACGAGGGCCGGGCGCCCCACGCGAGTGTCTGGAACGCCATGCCCCGTACAATTCCGGACATGGACACTGTCGCGCTGGCCGTCACCGACGGGATGCTGCACTTCGAACTGGCCCTGGCCTACGAGGTCTTCGGATCCGCCCCGGCCGCCGTGACGGGCCCCTGGTACGACGTCGCCGTCTGTGGGCCGGATGCCGTGCGGGTCGGCCGGTTCCGGATGGAGCCCGACCACGGCCTCGACCGGCTCCCGCGCGCCGACACCGTGATCGTCCCGGGCTGGGCCGACGTCGACCAGAACCCACCCGAAGACCTGGTCGACGCGGTGCGCGCGGCCCACGAGGCAGGCGCACGCGTGGCCTCCCTCTGCACCGGCGCGTTCGTACTGGCCGCCGCCGGCCTGCTGGACGGGAAGCGTGCGACCACGCACTGGGCGCACACCCGGGCCCTGGCCGACCGCTATCCCGAGGTGAAGGTGGACCCGGACGTCCTCTACGTGGACAACGGCAGTGTGCTCACCTCCGCCGGCAAGGCCGCTGCCATGGACCTGTGTCTGCACCTCGTCCGCCTCGACCACGGCTCGTCGATCGCCAACACCCTGGCCCGCCGCCTGGTCGTGCCGCCGCATCGGGACGGCGGCCAGGCCCAGTTCGTCACCACTCCGGTGCCGGCGCCGGACAACCACCCGCTCGCCGAACTGTTCCCCTGGGTGATCGAACGGCTGGACCATCCGCTGACCGTGGAGGACTTGGCCCGCCGGGCCCGGATGAGCTCACGCAACCTGGGCCGCCACTTCAGGTCGGTGACCGGCACCACCCCGCTGCAATGGCTGCTGACCCAGCGGATCCGCCACGCCCAGGAGTTGCTGGAGACCACCGACCGCAGCGTCGACACCATTGCGGCGGCCACCGGTATGGGCACCGCCACGACGTTGCGCCGCCACTTCAACCGCACGGTCGGCGTGTCTCCGGACACCTACCGCCGTACTTTCCGCTCACGGACCCGCCGCGGCCCGAATGACAGCGGCGAACTCCGCCAACGTCCCTGAGCCGGGTGAGCGACAGCCGGTGTGCGCACGGACGGGGGCATCGAGGCCCGTCGACTGTCCCCTTTGCTCTCCGGGCTGTGCCCGGTCTGTTGCGGTGGGGCCGCACCCGCGGATGAGTGCCGCGGCGAGCGAAACCGTATTGACGTGTATGCCGCAACCAGGTGCACCGGTCCTGCAGTTCACACAGTTGCTGAGCTCGACGCCGCGCGGTGCCCGGCTGGCTCGTCTGCTCGCGGTCGAGCAGCTCGTGGAATGGGGCTGGGCGCGGGACGGTGAGCGTACGGAAGTCGCCGCGCTCGTCGTCGCCGAACTGGCGGCGAACGCCGTCAGCCACGGTAGGTTGTCGGGCCGCGGCTTCCGTCTCAGCCTCGCCCTCGAGCCGGAGCGACTGAGAGTGGAGGTGACCGATCCACGTGGTGAACGATTCCCGTCCATGCCCATGGTGACCGACGGGGACGAGAGCGGTCGTGGGCTGGTGCTGATCGCCGCACTCGCCGCCGACTGGGGGGTACGTTCGCACCCGCCCCCTGGAAAGACCGTCTGGGCCGACATTCCCCTGCTCGATCGGACGAACGATGTCCACTGACCCCCACGGACCACAGTCGGCGAGAGGTTCCCGTTCCGGGCTCCCGTGCCGTCTCCAGCGGTCAGTGTGCTCCTCGCCCACCGAGCGCACGATTGCGTTCCGCATCCGGACCGCAATGGGGGATGCGAGACGGATTCCTGCCGGCCCAGCAGCATGCGCCGTCGTGGTTCACGCTCCGGTGCCCGGTCGTCGAGCCGGCCCCCGCTGCACGTACACGGTCACCCTGCGACCGCGGACCTGCTCGTCCGCTGTCACCGTGAAGTACTTCTTCAGTACGGAGGTCTTCACCTTGTCCCGCTCCGCCGAGACCGGCCTCGCCACCTTCGATGCGTCCGTGACCAGGAGGATCCGCTGCTGAGTCAGCATGGCAGCCCGTATGCGAGCGGGACCGGCCTCCACACCCTTCAGCGTCCCGGACTTCTTCGGGCTCTCGGCCAGAGCTATGTCCCGCAGACCGGTGAAGGCGTCGGGGGAGACCAACTCCGTGTCGCGCCGCGCCGCCGGTACGAAGAGCACTGCATCTCCGTTCTGCTTCAACCGCCGGACGTCTGCCGCCACTGCCAGGACGTCGTCCACCCGGCTCGCCGGAGACCGCTTGGCCAACGACTGCGGCAGCAGCGCCACCATGGCCACGGCGACCAACACGGGGAGGAGCCATATCGATGCCTTCGGGAACCTCGGCGTGGCCGCCCTCACCGCAGCACCCAGCCCGACACCGATCATCAGCGCAAGACCCAGCATGCTGAAGAGAACGTAGCGGTCCAGGAACAACGGCTGCACCAGCGAGAGGCCGATCAGCGCGATCTGCGGCACCGCGAGCAGTGGCAGCCCGACCGCCGCCGCCGACAGTCGGCCGGCTTGCGGCCGGTCGACCAGGGCCCCCAACCCGCCGATCGTGAGCAGGACCGCCGGACCGATCATCATGTGCCATGTCAGCGGTGGTATCCAGGACACCTGTGCGGACTGGCCTCGGCTGAACAGGATCAACGGCGCCGCACCTGCCATGGCGGCCGCTGAGGTCACCGCCCAGCGTGCCCATACCCCGCGCCGGGTCTTCGTCCAGATCAGGGTCGCCAAGTGCGCGGGCAGAATCAGAAGCGACAGCCAGTTGAGCAGCGCGCACATCAGGACCGTACTGCCGTAGGCCGCCCAGTACATCGCCCGGCCACGTTCGTCGATGATGGTCACCAGTAGCAGAGTCGCGATCCCGGCTCCGGCCGTGACGAGCGCGTAGGGACGGCCCTCCTGGAGATAGAACTGCACGGCGGGAAGCAGACCGAGGGCCAGTCCGCCTCCCAAGCCCGCCCAGGCCCCGGCCAGTCGGCGGCCGATGACCGTCACGCACGCCGCCGCGACGGTCATGGCCAGCACGGAGGGCAGTCGCAGGGTCGTGGTGCTGGGCCCGAAACATTCGAAGAGTCCGTGCATCAGCAGGTAGTAGAGCCCGTGCACCACGTCGACCTGACCCAACATGTGCTGAATCTCGGGAATCGACCTCTGGGCCACCTGCCAGGTCGCGGCCTCGTCACGCCACACGCTGTGCTGGCGGTGCAGCCCCCAGAGGCCGAGGACCAGGGTCCACAGCATCGGGATCGACCAAAGGGGCAGGCGGCGCCGGAGAACGGCTATGTGGGAAGTCATGGAGGTGTTCGGGCCCTCGGGGTGGCGGTGCGATCAAGCTCAGCGGTCTTGGGCATGAAGGAGGACTTCGGGATGGGTTGTTGGGCAACTCGGAGCGCCAAGAAAGGCGCGACACCGATCCCGTGTCCTGCCGGGAACAATAGTTATCACGTTCGATGAGAGGGCGGCCGACCAGCACCGTCACGCCGGCGCCCGGGCCCTGTTCCTCCCTGCACCGTCCGCTTTGATACAGGCCTCCGTGGCCTCGCGGCCCTCGGCCGGGGCCCGGAGCAGAACCACTGCAGCGGCGCCCGGGACTTGGCCGGTCTTCGACGACAGGCCGTCGCCCTCGGGGGGATGCCGGGGGCCTTCGGCCGTCTCATGGTCCGGTCGGAGGCACCGGCGGGGTCCTGAACCGGCGGGCTCGGGCGCCGCCACGAGAGTGCCGGACCGCCCTCCGGCCGGCCGAACGGCGGGCTCTCACGCCATCTGCCGCCGGACCAGCTCGTGCAGTCGCCCGCCCGTGTCCGCCAGCAGCTGCGCCGGTGGTCCCTCCTGCACTATGCGTCCGTCCGACATCACGATGACCCGGTCCGCGTCCATCACCGTCGACAACCGGTGGGCGATCACCACCCGCGTCGCCCGAAGCGCGCGCGTGCTCTCGGTCACGATCCGCTGGGTCGCGTTGTCCAGGGCGCTCGTGGCCTCGTCGAAGAAGAGGACGCGCGGGCGGCGCACCAGGGCCTGGGCGATCATCAGACGCTGGCGCTGACCGCCGGAGACGGCACCCGAGCCGGCGATCATGGTCTGCATACCCATGGGCATACGACGGATGTCCTCGGCGAGGCCCGCCATCGCGGCCGCCTCCCAGGCCTCGTCCTGGGTGAACGGCTCGGTGCCGCAGATGCATTCCAGGATCGAGCCGGTGAACGGCTGTGCGTTCTGCAGGACGACCCCGCACTGGCGGCGCACGGCCGCCTGGTCCAGGGCGGCGAGATCCTGGCCGTCGTAGAGCACGCTGCCCGAGGCCGGCTGGTCGAAGCCGATCAGCAGCCGCAGCAGGGTCGACTTGCCACAGCCGCTCGGGCCGACGATCGCGACGAACTCGCCCGGCCGCACCATGAGCGACACGTCGTCGAGCACGAGCGGGCCGTCATCGGTGTAGCGGAACGACAGTTTCCGGGCCTCGATCGCGCCGGTGAGCACACCGGGCTGGGTGCTGGCCCCGCGCACCTCGGGCGCCGCCTCCAGCACCGGCTTGATCTGTTCGAACATCGGGAGCACGGCGGCGGCCGAGACGAGTGCCCCCGTCAGCTGGGTCACCGACGCCAGCATCATCGTCACGGCGGTGTGGAAAGTGAGGAATTCGCCGGCCGTCAGGCTGTCCCGCGCCGGACCCGCCAGCAGGACGAACATGATCAGCGCGCACAACGGCAGATAGACCGCATCGAGGACGGTGATCAGATTGCGGATCCGGCCGGCCCTCCGGTGCAGTTCGCGGCTGCGCGCGAACTGCTTGGCCCAGGCCGCGTAGGCGAAGCTCTCCGCCGCGGCGACCCGTAGCTTCGGCAGCCCGCGAAGGGTCTGGTACGCCTGGTTGTTGAGTTTGTTGCCGAGCTCCACGAGCCGGCGCTGCCAGCGCAGTTGCCACAGGCCCAGGGTCAGGAACACACTTCCGATGACGAGCAGCATCCCGATCGCCGCCAGTGCGAGAGGGACGCTGTAGACGAGCAGCAGGACCATGTTCATCGCGCCCACCGTGCTCGCCTGGACGACCACGGGGCCGACCCCCGACAGCAGCCGGCGGATCGCACTCACGCCCATCGCCGCGCTTGCCAGTTCCCCGGTCGAGCGTTCGGCGAAGAACGTGGTCGGCAGCCTCAGCAGGCGGTCCCACACAGCCGGTTGGAGTGTGCTCTCGATCCGGCCCTCCATCCGGAGAATGGTGAGGTTCTGCAACAGCATGAAGGCCGCGGAGACGATGCCGGTGACCATGACGGCCACGGACACCTGCACGATGAGGTCGGTCGCGCCGTTCGGTACGTAGACACCGAGCACCTGGCCCGTGGCGATCGGCACCAGTGCCCCCAGCGCCACCGCCACCAGGCCGGCGACCGCCAGGTTGCGCAGGTCCGGACGGGTGCCGTGGAGACTGAAACGGACCAGTCGCCAGGCGCTCAGCGGGCGTTCGGGCAGCGGCCGGTAGAACATCACGGCACGCGACGCGAACTCCTCGGCGTTGTGCTCGTCGACGCGCATGCGGCTGCCCGTCGCCGGGTTCACCGCCCGGTATCCGCCGCGGCGCCACAGGAGGGCCACCGGTGCCCCCGACTTGGCACGATGGCCCACCAGCGGACCGCAGTTCTCCCGCCACCAGCTCCCCTCGAGCCGCACCGTGCGCGTGCGTATGCGCGACGAGAGCGCGATGCGTTCGACCGGGCCGGTCCGCTCGTCGGCAGGGCTCCCCGTGCCGCCGACGAGCTGCTCCGTCAGCGTGATCCCGGCTGCCGAGGCGACGAGCCGGCACACGGCGTACACCGCGTCGTCAGACGCGCCCGCTGCGCCTCTCGGCACGGAGGGATCCCCGCTCACCCGGGCGGCCCTGGGGGACCGGCCGATGGATGCCAGCAGCGCCTGGTCGGCGCCGACGCGGACCGCTTCGCCCGCCTTCATGCCCGCTGCCGCCCGGTCTTCGTGTGCGCGCTCCAGCCGCTCGATCCAGCGGTCGAGCCCTGACAGGAGCCGGTACTGCTGATTGACCATCTGCTGCCACAGCGTGCCGTCGACGAGCAGATCGGATGCGGCCTCCGCACTGAATGCGGCGCCGTACTGCACACTGCCGGGAAACACGGGCAGCCACAGAACGTCCTCGTCGGTCGCCGCCGCCTCGTCCGTGGTCCGGCCGTCGAGCGGCGCCTCGAACAGCACGCGCTGGCCCCGGCCGGCACCGAGCGCGAAGGCGTGCTCGAGCAGGCTCAGGGTGCCGTCCTGACTGTCGTACCGGCTGCGGTACTGCTGCTCGTACGACCAGGGGTCGGTGTACTCCTGCGGCCGGTACAGCTCCCGCAGCGGGATCCGGCGCAGTACGCACCCCTGTGAGGGCCTGCCGACCAGCGTGTGCCGAGGGCCGTCGACGGGGCCGAGCAGCAGTGTGCCCGTCTCGAGACGGCCCAGGAAATGCCAGTGGCCCTGCTGGGCGGCGTCGACCGCGAACAGATCCAGTGCCCCGCCCACCACGAGCCACAGCACCTGGGGCCCCTCCAACGGCAGGCTGCGCAGTCCGGTGCAGTCGATGTGCCCTCCGAGGCCGCCGAGAGCGGCCAGGACCATGTCCTCCGGATGGGCCGAGGCGGCCTGGTGGCCGGGCTGAACCGGGATCACCTCAGTGCTCCTTGACCAGTTCGGCGTACGCGCCCCCGCGCGCGACGAGTTCTTCGTGCCGCCCGCGCTCCACGACGGAGCCATGGTCCAGCACCACGATCTCGTCGCTGTCGCGGACCGTGCTCAACCGGTGGGCGATGACCACGCAGGCGCAGCCGCGCCGCCGCAGATTGTCGATGATGAGCTGCTCGGTCTCCGCGTCCAGGGCACTCGTCACTTCGTCGAGCACCAGCACGCTGGGCCGGCGCACCAGAGCGCGGGCGATTTCCAGACGCTGCCGCTGCCCGCCGGAGAAGTTGCGCCCGTCCTGCTCCACCCGGCCGTGGACACCGCCGGGACGGCGCGCGACCACGTCGTACAGCGCCGCGTCCTTCAGCGCGTCGGTCACCGCCTCGTCCGTGACCGACGGATCCCAGAGTGCCACGTTGTCCCTCACGGTCCCCTCGAAGAGGAAGACGTCCTGGTCGACGAAGGAGACCGAGGCCGCGAGCGCGCCGCGCGGAATCTCGTCGAGACGCTGCCCGTCGATCCGGACGGCCCCTTCCCATGGGCTGTAGAGCCCGGCGATGAGGCGCGAGACGGTGGACTTCCCGCTGCCAGAGCCGCCGACTAGGGCGACCTGCCGGCCCGGCCCGACCGACAGGGAGAAGTCGGTGAGCAGCGGTTTGTCGAGTGGGCTGTAGCCGAAGGTGATGCCGTCCAGCGTCACATGGCCCATCAACCTGCGGGTGCTCGCGGGTGGTTCGCGGCGGGTGTAGAGGGTGTCGGCGGGGAAGTTCTCGACGTCCTTGAGCCGGGCCACATCGGCCGCGAAGTCCTGGATCCGGCCGGCCATCCCGTTGAGCCGGGTGATCGGCGCGGTGAATCGGGTCACCAGTGCCTGGAAGGCGACGAGCAGACCGATCGACATATGACCCTCCACCGCCCGCAGCCCGCCGATCCACAGGATGAGCGCGCTGTTGAACGTCGCGAGCGTGGGAGCCACGACGGCGAGCGCGGCGCTCGGGACACCGAGCCGCTGCTGCTCCTCGAGGGTCGTTGCGTGCTGCCCCGCCCAGCGGCGGAAGTAGCCGTTCTCACCGCCGGTCGCCTTCATGGTCTCGATCAGCTGGATGCCGTTGTAGGACGTGTTCGTGAGCCGGGCGTTGTCCGCGCGGAGCTTCTGGGTACGGGTCGCCCGCAGCCTCACCACCACCCGCATGGCGACCACGTTGAGCAGCGCGATCAGCACGCCGACGACGGTGAGCTGGGGGTCGTACGTCCACAGCAGCACCGCGTAGAGGATCACGACGATCCCGTCGACGCCGAAAGCGGTGAGATCCCGCGCCAGGGTCTCGGCGACCGCATCGTTGGACTGCAGCCGCTGGACGAGGTCGGCGGGGCTGCGCTGGGCGAAGAACGTCACCGGCAGCCGCAGCAGATGCCGGAAGAAGCGGGCGCTGCTCAGGGTCGACGAGATGACCCGCCCGCGCAGCAGATTCGCCTGCTGGAGGCCGGTGAGCACGGCCGTCAGCACCACCATCGCGGCCATCGAGGCGAAGAGCGCACCGAGCAGCGAGGTCTGGCGGCCCACCAGGAACATGTCGATGTAGGTACGGCTCAGCGCGGGCAGGGCCGCGCCGACCGCGACCAGCAGCAGGCTGGCGAACAGCGCGGCGAGCATGGTGCCGGTGGTGCCGCGCAGCCGGGCCGGGACGGAGCGCAGCACACCTGGCCGCCTGCCGCCCCTGCGGAACCCCTCACCGGGTTCGAGGACCAGGACCACGCCGGTGAAGCTGGTGTCGAAGTCCTCCGTCGACACGAAACGGCGGCCCTTGTCGGGGTCGTTGATGTGCACCCCGCGACGGCCGAGACGGCGCCCCATGCCGTCGTAGACGACGTAGTGGTTGAACTCCCAGAAGAGGATGGCGGGCGCTTTGACCCCGGCGAGCGCGGCCGGTTCCATCTGCATGCCCTTGGCCTGCAGACCGTAGCTCCGGGCCGCCTTGAGGATGTTGCTGGCCCGTGAGCCGTCCCGGGAGACGCCGCAGGCGATGCGCAGTTCCTCGAGCGGTACATGCCTGCCGTAGTGCCCGAGCACCATCGCGAGCGTCGCCGCGCCGCACTCCACGGCCTCCATCTGGAGGACGGTGGGCGTGCGGACGGATTTCTGCACCACCGGTCGCACACGCGGCACGGACGGGGCCCGGCGGCGGCCGTGGGCGGTGGTCCGGGGCGGTGCGCCGGTCATGGCAGGAGCCAATCGACCGGGCGCTGGTCCGCCAGATGGACCGTGCCGGTGGCCGGTGTCATGGAGGCGAGCGCGTACGGCGGCCCGTCCGGCGACGACCATCGGTAGCCGGACTTCGTCCGGGACGACCTCTCCAGCCCCACCAGCACCGGTACGGGCCGGCCCTGCGCCGAGAACTGCTCGCCCAGTTGGCCGTCGCCGAGGAACGCGGTGATCTGCTGCCGTGTCTGGGAGACCCTGCCGATCGCCTTGACCCTGCCCCGCAGCACTCCGTACCGCTGGGCGGGGACGGACTGCACCGTGAGGTCGACGCGGGCGCCGAGGGCGACGGCGGTGCCGCTGTCGGGCGGCAGGTAGAGCATCACCATCAGCGGGGCTTCGGCGTTCTCGACCCGTTCCACGACGGCCACATCGGCCCCGGTGGTGACGACCGCGCCGATGGTGGCCACGAGGGAGGTCACGCGGCCCGCGGCGATGGTACGGACGACGGTGTCGTCCTGCTCCTCCTGCGTGGCTTGCTCTTCGCCGTCGGCCGTCCGCTCGTCCCGCTCCGTACGGACCTTCAGCAACGGGGCTCCCGCGGCCAGTCGCTCACCCTCGTCGGCGAGAACTGCGGTGACCTGGCCACCGACCGGACTCTGCAGGACATAACTGCCTTGCGCATGCGTAAGAATGCCGGGTGCACTGAGAGTGGACGAAACGGAGCCGTTTACGGCCCAGAAACAGGCTGCTGCCATCGCCGCAACGGTGACGGTCAGCGCAAGCCATCCCTGCGGGCGGGCAAAACGCACCGGAAGATCTATTTCTTCGGGTGATTGCAGTTTGGAAAGGGCCTTCTGGCGGAACTGCACGTAACTCTTCCCTCGACTGCAAATGTCCGGGTCAGGGTGTCAGTGTGTGAAAAGCACGGTGAGCCCCGGAACGGGAAAGGTTCCGGGGCTCACTCGGACCGGTTCAGAGACCGGCGACCAGACCGGTGACGGCACCGGTGTTGAGGCCCGTGGCGGACTCGACGGTGCCGACGGCGGTGCCGAGGATGCCCGAAACCGGGGCGACGGAGTCGAGGGTGGAGGTGGCGTTGCCGACCACACCGCTGACAACGGCGCTCTGCAGGCCGCCGGAGATGCCGTCAAGGTCGCTGTCGGAGATCTCCGCGGTTGCAACCTGGGGGGTGAAGTCCATGATCGAGCTTCCCTTCATGTGGATATTTCTCAAAGGTCACGGCCGGCTCCGCCGGAAAACGATCCGGCCGTGTCAGCGGTCGTGCGGATACCCGATGGATCAGGAACCGTCGGCGCAACTTCCGCGGTGCGCAGGATCAAAGCACGACGACGTGCTGCACAGCCAATCCGACAACTGCCGTCCAGCGGCCTCCAGGTCATGGAATTACGTTCGCGTGCAGGTGTGTCCACGCCTCGGTGGCGACTTCTTCACAAGCTTCACGGGTCGAATTCCTCATGGGTGGGTGGCGGTCCCGGCTTCGAATCGGACACTCCCGCACCAATGGATTGCCATGCCCCCAAGTGGTGCTGGTGTGCTGAGTGGGGCTCAGCTCCGCCGCAGTGGTTGAGTGTTCAATGTGCAGGTTTCCGGAAGATACGGTTCCGGTGCTGCTGTCCGGCGCGGTCGAGGGCGCGGCGCCGGCCGGACCCGGTTGGCCCCGTGCCCGGCGCGCCTCGGCGGCGTGGACAGCGCCCCGTGAAGGATCGGTCGGGAGAGGGCCCTTCGCCGCCCCCGACCGGAGAGCGGGGGCGGGCCCACGAGGTGCTCACCGCCGTCCGTTCCGTAATGAGGATCGCCATGCAGTTGTTCGACGACCCGCTCTTCCAGATGCATGCCGAGCGGGCCCTGATGCTGATCGGCCGAGGGGGCGCCGAGTACGGAGAATGCGCGGTGACCGCGGCACACATCGCGCCCGGCGACCGCGATGTGTGGCACCGGGCCTGGTCGGCGACCGCAGCCAGGGTTGCGGCGGCGGCCGAGACCAGTGCCGGCCACGGGCACCGTAGGAGCGCGGCCGAGGGGTTCCGGCGGGCAACGACGTACAACCGCATGTCGTACCAGCCGCTGTTCGGCTTCCCCGTGGACCCGAGGCTCGGCGCCGCCTTCAAGCGGGAGCGCGAGTGCTTCGCACGGTACGCCGCCCTGGCGGACCGGCCCGTCGAACTGGTGGAGATCCCCTTCGAGGACACGACACTGCCCGGCTGTCTCTGCCTCCCGGCCGGCGAGGGAAACAGCGTCGCACGGCCGGCCGTGGTCGCCGTCAACGGCTACGACTCCAACATCCACGAGATGTACTGGTCCCACGCCCTGCCCGCGGTGCGGCGCGGCTACGCATGCCTTCTCGCCGACGGTCCGGGGCAGGGCCGTGCGCTGGTGGAGCAGGGGCTGCGGATGCGCCCGGACTGGGAGAGCGTGCTGCGGCCGGTCCTGGACTACGCCGTCGCACGGCCGGAGATCGACGCCGGACGCATCGCCGTCATGGGGTGGGGTTTCGGCGGCTGTCTCGCGCCGCGCGGCGTGTCCGGGGACGACCGGGTCGCCGCCCTGATCGCCGACCCGGGTCAGTTCGATCCCCTTGACGCCCTTCCGCTCCCTCGGGAGCTGAAGGACCGGCTGCCCGACACCGACCCCAAGGCCCTCGACGCGTTCATGGCCACGGTGGCCGAAGATCCCGTCATGCGCTGGCGGCTCGTCCAGCAGGCCCTGTGGGTGCACGGGGTGGGGTCACTGGGTGAGTGGGTCGTCGAGATGGACCGTTACCGGCTGTCCGGCATCGCCGCCGGAATCGGCTGCCCCACGCTCGTCGTCGCGAACGACTCCGATCCGCTCTCCGGGCAGGCCCAGCTGCTCTTCGACACGCTGAACGTCCCCAAGACCCTGGTGCGCTTCCGTGCCGAGGACGGTGCTTCCGGCCCGTGCCAGGCATGGAACCGCTCGCTGTTCGACCAGCGGGTCTTCGACTGGCTGGACACGACGCTCAACCACCGGGAGCCGGCATGACCACCGCCCCGGGCTCCGCCGACCTGGAACGTGTCTGGGATCTCCACACCAGCAGTGGGTTCACCACCGCGGACATCGACACGACGATGACGGGCGCGCCCGCGGTGCTCCATGTGCCCACGGCCGTGGGAGCCCGCGGCCGAGAGGCGGTGCGCGACTTCTACCGGCGCTGGTTCGTGGGACACAATCCGCGGGACTTCACGATCACCACGCTGACACGCACCACCGGCCACGACCGCATCGTCGACGAAATGCTCGTCTCCTTCACGCACGACATCGAGGTGCACTGGATCCTGCCCGGAGTGGCGCCCACCGGGCGGCCCGTCAGCGTTGCCGTGATCGCGGTGGTGTCCTTCGAGGGCGCCCTGATCTCGAGCGAGCACATCTACTGGGACCAGACGTCGGTCCTCGCCCAGGTGGGACTCAACGACCCCACCGCGCTCTCACGGCTGCCGGTCGTCACCGACCAGTGCCACGCTCGCCGACGGCCCCCTCAACGAGCTGGCGGTCGAGGGGGAGCGCCGGCGGGACTGAGGGCCGGCGGAATCGAGCGGTGGGTCCCGGCGCGGCGGACCTGTCGGTCCGCACCGTCAGAGCTGTGTGCCGAAGGCCTGCGTCCACCACGGGCCACCGGCACCGTTGTGGATGCCCACGCCCAGTTCCTTGAAGGAGCAGTTGAGAATGTTGGCCCGGTGACCGGGGCTGTTCATCCACGAGTCCATCACCGAGGCCGGGGTCTGCTGCCCGCGCGCGATGTTCTCGCCGTACGTGCTCCAGCGGTAGCCGGCCGCGGTGATGCGGTCGCCGGGGTCCTGGCCGTCCGGGTTGTTGTGGTCGAAGAAGTCGCGGGCCGCCATGTCGGACGAGTGGTTGCCGGCGGCCGAGGCGAGCTTGCTGTTGTTGCTCACCGGGCCGCACCCCGCCTTGGAACGCTCGGTGTTGACCAGGGCGATGACCTGCTCGGCGGTGCCGCTCGGCGTGGCCGGTTCCGGGTCGGGCGCCTGCGGGGTGTCGGGTTTCGGCTGGGGCTTCGGCTTGGCCTTGCTCGGGCTCGGCGACGGCTTGGCCGACGACTTGCTGGGACTCGGCTTCGGCTTCGCGGAGGGGGAGGCCGAGAGGGTCGGGGAGGGGGACGGGCTCTCGGTGGCCGGGGGGAGCACGGGGGAGGCAGGCGCGGCCGCCGTCGAAGGGGAGGTCTCGTCCTTCTTCTCGGGGCCGGTGAGAAGACTGACCGCCCCGCCTGCGGCGACCAGCGCGGCGACCGCTGCGGCCACGGTCGTGGTACGGCGCCGGCGCCTGGCACGCTCCAGCCGGGCCTGGGTCCTGGCGGAGGCGGCAGTGGAGGCGGGGGCCTGGGCCGCGTGTGCAGAGGCCGTGGTGACCAGGGCCGGCGTGGCGACCGTGTCCGCGAGCGCGGCCGCCACCGGGACGAGGCCGAGGCCGACCAGCAGGCCCTCGGCGGGCACCAGGTTGGACCAGTGGCCCGCGCAGACCGTGCAGTCGCGGGCGTGGCGGGCCAGGCGCTTGCGCCAGAGGGCCGAGGGTATGCCGTCCCAGCCGGCGACTATTTGCTCCAGCAGCACACAGCGCGGCTCGGCGGCCAGCGCACGGACGACGACGCGGGCCGTCTCCAGCTGGGCCTTCATCCGCTGCACCCGTACCGCCGTGTGCTGCGGCGTCAGCTCCAGCGCCTCGGCGACCTCGGCGCGTGAGAGCTCCCCGGCGGCCTCCAGCCACCACAGGGACAGCAGGGCCCGGTCGTCCTCGTCCAGCCAGCGGGTCGCCTCGGCGGTCTCGCGGCGCTGACCGGAGAGCCCGAGCCGCGTGATGGTCAGGTCCACGAAGTCCGCGCCGGGGTCGACGACATCGAACGCGTCGGCAAGGCCGCCACCGGTGGGTATCGCGCCCGAGGTGCGTTCCCTCCAGTGGCCGCGTATCTGATTCATCGTGATGGCGACCAGCCAGCTGCGGAAGTTCTCCGGGCTGCGGAGACCGTCCAGGCCACCGAGGACCCGGAGCATCGTCTCCTGCACCACGTCGTCCACGTCCGCATGGCCGTTCAGGGCCCGGCCGACGATGTTGTAGACCAGCGGAAGGTACTCGGCGACGAGCGCGTCCTGCGCCTGTTGGCTCCCGTCCTGCGCTGCCTTGACCAATGCGACTTCGCGTTCGCTGCTCACGCTGTGTCCACTCTCTTCCTGGGGGGCATGTCTCCTCCGTCGAAGGGGAGACGCCCTGCCTCCGCCCCGATAACAGAAATCGCATAGGAGTACGCAGGAACATTCGGAAGTGTTAGATCGGGTCGCCAGGACCGCAGTACCGCGGCGGACGGCGCGAACAGTTCGGCAGGTACCTCGTCCGGCCGGTGCCAGTGCCAGCGCACGATCTTGTCCGGCTCGGTGACCCGAGGCTCGCCCTCGACATCCAGGACCAGGCCGGCGGCCGAGATCCTGGGGATGCCCCGCTCGCCGTCCAGGACCACGGCGACGATCGTCACGTCCTCCTCGCCGACCCGCAGCGCCGTCTCCTCGGCCAGTTCCCGGGCCCCTGCCCGTTCGAAGCTCTCACCGGGGTCGACCTTGCCGCCGGGAAGCTCCCAGCTGCCGTTGTGGGCCAGTCCCAGAAGGATCCGGCCGCTCCGGTCGACGACGATCATGCCGATGCCGGTGAGGCCGTTGGGGGTCGGGAACGCCCGGGCGGGGCGTTCGGCGGCCGCACCGGGCTCACCGTCGGGGGACTGGCTCGCGAAGTGGGACACCCTCGGCCTTTCGGACGGTCTCGCCATGCCCGGCCGGGCGCAGCGGTGCCTGATCGTACGGGGGATGCACCGGTGGCCGCTGTGACGCAACCGGCATAGCGTGCTTGCGGGGGAACCGACCCGCGGAGGTGCGACCATGAGGACGTCCACGCCCGTCGTCGGCGGTCCCTGCTGGGTGGAGCTCGGCACCAGCGACATGCCGGTGGCACAGGTCTTCTACGAGAAGCTCTTCGGCTGGCGCACGGCCGCCGACCCCCGGGCCGAGGCGGGCGGATACACCGTGGCCCGCGTCGGCGGGAGTGCGGTCGCCGCGCTGACCCCGCTGTACCAGAACGAGCAGCCGACGGCCTGGACCGTCTCGTTCGCCACGAACGACACGGACACCACCGCGGCAGCGGTCACCGACGCGGGTGGCGCACTGCTCACCGGACCGATGGATGTCTTCGAGGACGGCAGGTTCGCGGTGGTGGCGGACCCCGAGGGCGCGGTCTTCTCGCTCTGGCAGGGGCGCGACTTCGCCGGCGCCGAACTGCTCAACGCCCCGGGCGCCCTGGGGTGGGTCGAGCTGCTGACACGTGATCCGGCACAGGCGGAGCGGTTCTATCCGGCCGTCTTCGGCTGGACCGTCAGCACCTCGGAGCACTACACCCAGTGGGGCACCGGCGGCGACGACTTCGGCGGCATGCTGACGATGGACGCCGAGCGCTTCCCGGCCGGTGCGCCGGCGCACTGGCTGCCCTACTTCGAGGTGACGGACGCCGACGCGGCCGCGCGCACGGCGGCAGGTGCGGGCGGGGGAGTCCTCCTGGAACCGGTGGAGATGGAGGACGGGCTGCGCTTCGCCTTGCTGCACGATCCGCAGGGGGCGGCATTCGGCGTCCACACACCACCCACGGCAGAGCACTGACCTCCCCCGGCCGGCGCCGTCAGCGCAGCACCGTCGTCGGCAGCGCCGGGCCCCCGCCCCGCGGACGCCATTCGCGCGGATATCCGACCGACACCTCGTGGAACGGCACTCCGTCGTGCCAGGTGGTCCGGGGAATGTGGAGATGTCCGTACACCATCGCCTTTGCCCGGTACCGGACGTGCCAGTCCGCCGTGTGCTCGGTTCCGCACCACAGTGCGAACTCCGGGTAGCGCAGTACCCGTGTCGGCTCGCGCACCAGTGGATAGTGGTTCACCAGCACTGTCTGCAGTCCATCGGGCACGGCGGCCAGCCGTTCCCGGGTCAGTTCCAGCCGGGCCCGGCACCAGGCCTCGCGGCTCGGATACGGATCGGGGTGCAGCAAGTGCTCGTCGGTGCAGACCACATGGGCGTCGTACGCCTGCGCCAGGGCCTCCTCCTGGGTGGCCGTGCCGTCCGGGCGGAACGTGTAGTCGTAGAGCAGGAACAGCGGCGCGATCGCGAGGGGCCGGCCGTCCTCGCCCGTCCAGACCGGGTAGGGATCCTCGGGCGTGTGCACCCCGAGCCGCCGGCAGAGCTCGACGAGCAGTGCGTAGCGCTCCGCACCGCGCGCCTGCACCGGGTCGGCGGCGACCGTCCACAGTTCGTGGTTCCCTGGTGCCCAGACCACCGTGGCGAACCGGTCCCGCAGCACACTCAGTGCCCACTCCACGTCCGGCACGAGATCGGCGACGTCACCTGCGACCAGCAGCCAGTCGTTGTCGGACTGGGGCCGCAGCGCTTCGACGTGCTTGCGGTTCTCGGGATGATTGATGTGCAGATCACTGATGGCGAGCAGAGACAATGCAACCCCCGTGTGCGGACGGCCTGCCGGGACATCGTGTCGATCTTCCCATTGCCAGGGGCCGGGAGGCGCCTTCCGCCACCCCTGGGGCCTCTCGTTCGGATCTTGCCACGAAAGACCCCAGGTCCGTGCTGACGGAAGGTCAGATATCCGGCCCGGCAGGTGTGTTCCGGCCGGCGTCGCCGCTCAGGCTTCCTGTGCGCTCCTGAGTCCGTGGTTCGCCCAGGCGGGGGCGGTTCCCGTGATCTGGCAGACCATGAGGTACAGCGGGATCGGCGGGGTGTACGGGCTGGCGTCGTCGGGCCAGTGGATCAGCCGCGGCCGCATGGCCGGAACATACCCCCCGTGGGCATAGCAGGAGGGAAGTGGCCAGGTCAGCTCCAGGTCGGAGCCGGCGGGCACGATCCACCACCACCAGTCCGTGTCCGCGTAGACACAGCCTGTGTGCGGCAGCTTGGTCAGCAGCCGGAGTCCGTGCCGCGCAGGGACGCCGACCGCGTCGTAACCCAGCGTGGTCGGCAGTCCGGGTGGTACGTCCAGGCGCTGCAGCCGGATCGCACCGGCCTCCTCCCGGGCCTGGCGGCGGGACAGCAGAGCGGCCATCGTCCTCAGCACGGACGCCCCGCGCCGAGCGCGAGCTCTGCCCAGACGATGCGGCCCGGCCCCGGCTGGGCGTCGTGCGCCCCCCAGGCGCTGCTCACGGCATCCACCAGCAGCAGTCCCCGCCCGCGCTCCTCCGCCGCCACGTGCCGCAGTCGCGGCTCGCTGGGCGGGCAGCCCTGGTCCTGCACCGCTATGCGCAACTGACCCTCCGCGTCGCGCAGTTCGCACAGGACGCGCTCGCTCGCGGTGTGCACGACGGCGTTGGTGAACAGTTCGGACGCGATCAGCGCGATGGTGTCGAGATGGTCCCCTCCTATGCCCCAGCGTTGCATCCGCTCATGTATGAGGCGCCGTGCCCGCGCGACCGAGTCGGTACGACCGGGCAGCTCGAAGCCGAAACGGCGGATCGCGGACATGGGGTACGAGGCAGCGAGCTGAGTGCTACGCGCGTTACCAGGAGCCACGACCAATCCTTCACGGTGGGGAAGCGGTGCCGTGCGCGCCTCTCCCCGGGCAGAGCGCGGCAGCCTCGTGAACTGGTTCACCGACTCACTCTCCACCCGAACAAGACACTTGGCAAGGGGCACTCTGAAAATTGCAGAGTGTCGGGTGCTGGGGGAGAGTGGCATGGCACACTCGTCGTGACATCGAGAACAGGGCGCTGGGGAGGTCTGTAGTGAGCGAGCCGCGGTCCGCCCCCACCGTGGGACAGGTCGTACTGGGCAAGCGACTGCAGGATCTGCGGGAGCGAGCCGGCCTCAAGCGTGAGGAGGCCGCGAAGGTTCTCCGAGTGGCCCCGGCCACCATCCGCCGGATGGAAACGGCCGAGGTCGCGCTGAAGATCCCCTATGTGCAGCTCCTGCTGCGGGCGTACGGTATTCCGGACGACGAGGCCGAGGGCTTCGTCCAGCTCGCCGAGGATGCGAACAAGCCTGGCTGGTGGCAGCGCTTCCACGACGTCCTGCCCGGCTGGTTCAGCATGTACGTCAGCCTGGAGGGTGCCGCGAGCCTCATCCGGGCGTACGAGCCCCACTTCGTCCCGGGACTGCTGCAGACCGAGGACTACGCACGCGCGGTCATGCGCAGCGGAGCCCTCGGCGCCACCAGTGCCGAGGACATCGAGCGGCACGTCGCTCTGCGCATGGAGCGACAGGGACTGCTCAACAGGTCCGATGCCCCCAGATTCTGGGTGATCGTCGACGAGACGGTGCTGAGACGGCCGGCCGGTGGTGCCGAGGTGATGCGGGCTCAGATCGACCGGCTTCTCGAGGCCGCCGAGCTTCCCCATGTCACCCTCCAGGTCGCGGAGTTCGCGACCGGACCGCACCCCGGAACCTACGGACCGTTCGTCCTCTTCAGGTTCGCGGTGCCCGAGCTGCCCGACATGGTCTACAGCGAGTACCTGACCGGCGCGGTCTACCTCGACGCGCGCCCTGAGGTGGCGTCACACCTGGAGGTCATGGACCGCATGGCCGCCCAGGCCGCCACCGCGCAACGCACGAAGGACATCCTCCGGGGTGTCCGCAAGGAGCTGTGAATGGATCGCATATACAACGGCATGCCTGCCCGGGAGCTCGGCTCCGAGGGGTGGCACAAGCCGTGGAGCGGCGGCAACGGCGGCAACTGCTTCGAGGCGATGAAGCTGGCCGACGGAAGGGTTGCCGTACGCCAGTCCGCAGACCCTGACGGCCCCGCCCTCATCTACACGCACGGTGAGATCGCCGCCTTCATCCAAGGGGCCAAGTCCGGTCAGGCGGACTTTCTTCTGACATGACCGGCCCTGCTCCTGCTTCCGGTTCAGCCCAGGCAGGATCAACCGCCCGCGCATTGCGTACAGTTGCGTTCGTTCGTCCATTTGTCGCACACCCGTCGCAGACCCCTGGAGACGTCAGATGACCGGGCAGGAACCCGCCTCCGCACGGATCGACACCAGCAAGCCGCACCCGGCCCGGATGTACGACTGGTTCCTCGGCGGCAAGGACAACTACCCGGTGGACGAGGAGATGGCCAAGCAGCTCCTCGCGCTCGACGCGCGCGGACGGGACATGGCCCGCGTGAACCGGGCCTTCATGCACCGGGCGACGCGCTGGCTCGGCAGGAACGGCATACGCCAGTACCTCGACATCGGCACGGGCATCCCCACCGAGCCCAATCTCCACCAGATCGCCCAGCAGGTCGCCCCCGAGTCCCGCATCGTCTACTGCGACAACGACCCGATCGTGCTCGCCCATGCCGAGGCCCTGCTCCGCAGCACCCCGGAGGGTGCCACCGAGTACATCCAGGCCGACGCCCGCGAACCGGAGTCGATCCTCGAGGCGGCGGGAAAGGTCCTCGACTTCTCGCAGCCGATCGCCCTGTCGCTGCTCGCACTGCTGCACTTCGTGGACGACGAGGACGGTGCGTACGAGCTGGTGGACCGGCTGGTCCGGCAGCTCGCACCCGGCAGTCACCTCGTGCTGTCCCACACGACGGGTGACTTCGACCCGGAGAAGGCGGCGCAGGCCCGCGCGATGTACAAGGCACGCGGGCTCACCCTGCGTCTGCGCTCACGCGAGGAGTTCACGCGTTTCTTCGAGGGACTCGAACTCGTCGATCCCGGCATCTCGTTGACCGCCGAGTGGCACCCGCAGCTCGGAGAGGCCGTCGACGTCATGGGTGACGACCCCATTCCGGGCTACGCGGGGGTCGCCCGCGTAGCCCGGTAGGCGCCGTCGATCAGGCACCGGGCAGCAGGGTGACGAGGAAACTCGTCGCCCTGCCGACGTTTCCGGCCGCGTCGATGGTGCGGTGCTCGATCGTGTGGGTGCCGTAGTCGGGCGTGGCGTCGTCCCAGGGCACGACACGAGCCGTGCCGAGCTTGCCGTAGACCAGATCGTCGATGACCGTTCCGCCCGGGGTGAACCGGAACGGTGCGTCGGCGTCCGTCGGCCAGCCGTAGTACGTGTACCAGCCGTCACCGTCCACCCGGAACTGCGAGACCACCGTGCCGGACTGGTCGTCGCGCGCGCTGAGCCGCATGGTGAACGGGCCGTCGTAGACGTACTCGGGCGGCCTGCCGGGCCTGTTCACCGTGCGCAGCGGCTCCGACAGCCGGTACGACCCGCGCGCGGGGGTCGCGTCCACCGTCCAGCGCAGTACGGCGGACGTGCCGGCGATCGCGGCCGTGAGCACGTGTGTCCCGGGGCGCAGCCGCAGGGCGCCCAGATCCAGGTCGCGGTCGTTGCCGGGGTTCGGGACGGGGCGGCCGTCGAGCGACCAGCGCACTGCGTACGCCCGGTCCGTCGGGTGGGTCGTGTCGGCGTACACGACCGACGTGCCCCCGAGGGGTCTGTCGGTGACGGTGTGTCCCGTGAAGGCGCCCGGGGCCGGTGTGTGCGTGGTACGTACGGAGGTGTCGACCGTCCAGCCGACCGTACGGGTCAGCGCGGCCGAGGCACGGACTGCGGGGTCGCGCACGAACGGAGTCGGATCGCTGACGGTGGCCGTGAGGGTGTGCGTACCCCGCTCGATTCCGAGCCGGCGCAGATCGAGGGTGCGGGCGCCATCGATGCGGCGCAACGGACGCCCGTCCAGCTGCCAGACGACATCGAGTTCACCGCCGACCGGGTGCAGCGTCTCGACCCACACCGTCCGGTCGGTGCCGATCGGAGCGGTGTTCGGAGCATGGCCCTGGACCAGATTCACCTTCGCCGAGATCGCCTGGACCATGACCTCCCGTCCGACCTGGTCGAATGCATAGCCGAGGGTCTTCATGATCGAGTGCTTGCTGGGCCGCCAGACACCCCTGGTGCTGTACATCCCGCCCTCGTGACGGCCGATGACACCGCCCGACTCGCTCTTCTCGCCCAGCCAGCGCCACCACTTCGCGCGCTGCTCACGCATCTGCTGTTCGGTGAGCAGTGTGTGATGGGCCGAGGACGGCTCGCCGTCCTGATGGGTACCGCCGGGGACGCCGCGCGCGTAGTAGTCGTACTCGTCCTGCAGCTTGCCCAGCGAGTGGCCTATCTCGTGCGGGGTGATGAGCGAGGAGAGGGCGTTGCCGCCCGAGGCGGTGGCATACGTACCGCCGGCGCCGCCGTAGGTGGCGCTGTTGCCGAGCGCCACGATCTGACGGTTGGCGCTCGTCGTGCCGCCCACCAGATCGGCGAGTGCAACGGCCGCCTCGCTGTCGACCGTGAGCAGGCGCTGCACGCTGTCGGGATCGCAGCCGTTCCAGAAGCCCATGTTCAGCGGGGTGTTGCGACGGGGCGCGTCCAGCGAGGGATCGCAGTCGACACCCGAGTCGGGGGACGGCACCTCGACCGTCCAGACATTGATGTACGAGCGGTACGAGGCGAACGGCTCGGTGCTCCAGAGCACATTGAGGTGCTTGTCGACATCGGCGCGGAACTCGTCCTTCTCGGCTGCGGTGTAACCGTCGCCGAGAAGGACGAGGTTGAAGCGTTTGTCGGCCGGGCCCGTGGTCTGGACGGGCACGACGGTGGCGTTCTCGGTCACCGGCTCATCGGCAACGGCGGCCGACGCGGATGACGCCGGGCCGATGAGACCGAAGAGCAGGGTGCCCGCGGTGGCGAGCGCCAGAGCTGCTCTGGGAAGACGAATGCCGGAGGTGTCCATGGGGCGGGAGCGTAGGACTGCGATCAACGGGCCGTAAAGAGAGCGGAGTTGGCCAACCAGCCGAGTCCGGCCCCCTGGTCGGACCGACCTGCGGGCGCGGGTGATCCGCCTGGCGGAGATGCCCGCGGACCGCCTCCGGTGAGTCCGTCGCTCCAGTTCCCAGCGGGCCGGCTGTCCGCCGACGGGTGATCAGACGTTGTCGCGGAGCCAGGCCAGTACCTGCCCGGCGTGCGCATCAGGAGGGAAGACAGGATAGAAGACGTGCTCGATCACGCCGTCGCGCAGAATCAGCGTCAGCCGTTTGAACAGGGTCTGTCCGCCGAAGTCGAACGTGGGCAGATCCAGTGCCTCGGCCAGACGCAGGGCGGGATCGGACAGCATGGAGTACGGCAGGGCCAGCCTTTCGACCACCTCCTGCTGGTAGGCGGGTTCCTGGCTCGACAGCCCGAACACCCGCTCGGCGCCCGCCGCGAGCAGCTCCTGGTGATGGTCGCGGAAGCCGCAGGCCTCGGCGGTGCAGCCGCGCGCACCGGGAATGCTCTCCCAGCCCTCGGGCAGATCGGTGTCCGGACGGCCCGTGAGCGGATAGATGTACAGCACCGTGCGGCCGCAACCGCGGACAGGACCTGGCCGGTCGAGGCGGATCTGCTCCCCCGAGGTGCCGGGCAGAGTGATGGGGGGCATGCCCAGACCGGGCAGATGGCCGGCCGCCCCGTCGTCCCCGGGTACCGGCAGGCCGGCAGGCAGCCGGGTGGGATCGTGCAGGTGACTCCCGACGTCGTCGGTCGCCGGGGCGACACTGCCCCGGTGGGCCGCCTTGCGCAGTTGCGTGAGCATGACGGCGCGGCGCGCGGTCAGCGCCTCGATGCGCGCGGTCAGGTCGTCGATCGCGTCCCGGTAGCCCGCGAGCGAGGCCGGGCAGTCGTCGGAGTGCCGCCCGCCCGCCGCCAGGCACTCCAGGAACGGCCGGGTCCGCTCGACGGGAATGCCCATCCGGCTGAGCGTCCTGATCTCCTGCACCAGCCGGACATCACCGTCGTCGTAGTCCCGGTAGCCGTTGGCCAGCCGCCGGGGCCGGATGAGGCCCAGTGCCTCGTAGTAGCGCACGGCCTTGGCCGTCGCACCGACGCGACGCGCAAGTTCACCTATCCGCATGCCCACCTCCTGGCCCCGACGCTAAACCCTGCCCTCCGGGGCAAGGTCAACCACGTCACCGTCCCGGCTCTGGCGCGACCCTGCGGCCGTGCGGTCTCGACGGGCACCGCGGCCGCGTGCCCGTCGCAGGACGCAGCCCGTGAGAACCGCACACGCCGCGATCCCGTAGGCGGTGGCGCTCACGATGTAGGCATCGGCGTCCGACTGGCCGGTGACGTACTTGGCGGCGCCCGCGGCGGCCACCGTCAGCCACTCCCAGCGGCCGTCCAGGGCCACGAGAGCGATCAGCAGCAGCGCGTACCACGAATAGGGCGGTGTCAGCAGGAGAAACGCGGTGCCGATGACGAGCAGGGCACCGCTCCACGGCCGCTCCGGGTCGCCGCGCAGCAGCACGTACCCGACGGCGCACAGCATGCCCGCCGCCATGACCCAGGGCGCCCAGTCGTCCGGGAGCACCAGACGCAGCAGCGCGTACCGGCTGCGTGCGGAGGCATCCCCGTAGCCCTCCTCGTCGACATAGCCGCTGAGATATCCGAGGACGGAACCCCGGGAGAGCAGCGCATACGGAAGATAGACGAGGGTGACCACCGCGGCCGCGGGCAGCAGTACCGCGGCCGCGTCACGCCATCTGCGCACCCCGGCCAGTGCGCCGGGCAGCAGCATCGCCGGCATCAGTTTGGTCGCCGTCGCAGCACCGAGAAGTGCACCTCCCGCGGCCCGGTGACGGACGACGGCGGCCAGGCCGGCGACCCCGAGCAGCACGCCCAGAACGTCGGCGTGGGCGTTGTTGACGGCTTCGAGCGGGACCGCCGGGCACCATGCCCAGTACGCCGCACCACGCGGGTCGGCCCCCCGTCGGCGCAGCACCACCAGCAGTCCGGCGGTCACCCCGACCGACAGCAGCGCTCCGCCGGTCTGCAGGGGCTTGTGCCGGGCACCCTGCGGTGAGAGAACGTCGACCAGCAGGAAGTAACCCTCCGCGACCGGCGGGTAGATGGTGGGCACGGCCGGCCTGTTGAGCCGGGTGCACCGCACCTCCCGCGACCCGTCCTCGGGCGCCGCGATCCGCACCCGGTCCGGTCCCGCGCAGCCCGCTCCCTTGGGGAAGAGCCATCCGTCGCGCAGCGCGGTGAGCGCGGGATCGGCGGGCACATGGTCGTACGGCGAGATTCCGGCCGCCTGCACCCGGCCGTCCCAGGCATAGCGATACATGTCGGTGCTGGTGCGCGGGGGAGCGAGGAGCCCTGTCGCCGCCACGACGACCGAGCCACCGAGCACCAGCGCCACGGTGTGGCGGGCCGGAGCCGTCCGCAGACACAGCACTGCCAGGGCGAACAGCAGCCAGCACGCCCCGTACCACCAGCTCAGGCCGATGGGGTCCGAGAAGAAGGAGTCCTGCCGGACGGTCAGGGCCAGGGTGCCGGTGAGGCCGGCCAGCAGCAGGCCGGCGCCAAGGGTTCGTGGGTTGATCACCTGTTCAGCGTGGCAGCCGGGGGGCCGGCCGACGGTGTACCGCGCACCGATGTCAGCGATCCGTAAGGTGTCCCGACCGGCCCTGGCACCGGTTACGGGGGTCTCATGGAGACATGAGGCCACGACTGCCGGTCCTGCGCCGGCCGCCATTGCCGTCCTTCAGGGGCCGGCTCCACGATCCGCGTACCGCCACCGCCATCGGCCGCTGGCTCGGTGCCGCGATCGCCGTGTGTTTCCTGACCGGGCTGATCAGCCATTTCCTGCAGAAGCCACCGGACTGGTTGCAGCCAGTGCTTCCGCCCAGGCCCGTCTGGGGATACCGGCTGACGCAGGGACTGCACGTCGCGAGCGGCATCGCGGCGATCCCGCTGCTCATGGCGAAGCTGTGGACGGTCTATCCGCGGCTCTTCGTCTGGCCCCCCGCCCGCTCCGTACGACATGCACTGGAGCGGCTTTCGGTGGCGGTCCTGGTGGCAGCGGCCGTGTTCCAGCTGTTCAGCGGGTTGCTGAACATTGTGCAGTGGTATCCGTGGCCGTTCTCGTTCGTACCGGTGCACTACGCGGTCGCCTGGGTGCTGGCGGGCGCGCTGCTGCTGCACATCGCGGTGAAGGCACCCGCGATCACCGCGCACTGGAGCCGTCGCTCGCCCGGAACCCTGGAGCTTCCGGCGGAGGACCAGCCGGACCGGCGCTCGTTCCTGGCCGGTGTCGCCGCGGCCGTGGGCGCGGTCACCCTCGTCACGGTGGGCCAGTCGCTCACCCCGCTGAAGCGCTTCGATCTGCTGGCCCCCCGTCACCCGGACCACGGTCCGCAGGGACTGCCGGTCAACCGCACCGCCGCCGCGGCCGGGGTCACCGGCGTCTCGGCCGGACGCTGGCGGCTGACGGTGGCCGGCCCGCGCCCTTACGAACTCTCGCTGGACGAGCTCCGGGCCATGCCCCAGCACACCGTGACCCTGCCGATCGCCTGTGTCGAAGGCTGGAGCAAGTCGGCCGAATGGACGGGCGTACGCATCCGGGATCTGCTGGACCGGGCGGCCGCGCCGCCCGGGGCGCTGCTGCGAGTGGTCTCGCTGGAGCGACGCGGCGCCTACCGGATCATGGAGATGGGCCGGGGCTACGCACGTGACCCTCTGACACTGCTTGCGCTGCGGCTCAACGGCGAGATCCTCTCACCCGATCACGGATTCCCCGCGCGCATCATCGCCCCCAACCGGCCCGGAGTGCTGCAGACCAAGTGGGTCAGCCGGCTGGAGGTGCTGTGATGCTCCGCTTCGTCGTGGGCGTCGTGGGCGCCGGACTGATGGGTTTCGGCGCCTGGCTGCTGTTCGGCGCGGGTGGTGTGAGGGACCCGTGGGAGGTGGTGGTGTGGCTCGCCGGAGCGGTCGTGCTGCACGACGGACTCGTCGCGCCGCTCGTCATTGCTGTCGGCTTCCTGGTGGCGGCCCTCCCCGCTCGCGGCACGATCCGGGCGGCACTGATCGTCTGCGGCTCCCTGACGCTGGTGGCCCTTCCACCCCTGCTGCGCCCGGGAGCGCCGACGAACCCTTCGGCCCTGCCGCTGGACTATCTCCGCAACTGGCTGCTGACGCTGGGTGCGGTCGTTGCTCTGACCGCCACGGCGCTGCTGCTGCCACGTGTCGGGCGGGCGCTGTCGGGGCGTGCGGGGCGCCGCCGTGCCCGCCGGGAGGAGAGGACCCGGACGGCGGGCTCGGGCAAGTCCTGACCGGCCGCGCTCTGGTAACGGAGGAACACCGCGGGTATCGTCGGCTCGCCCTGCCGACTCACGGAACGATCGCCCGGCCGACCGGACAGCGCCAGTGGACGGCAGTTGCCGGGGGCATGGTGATCGGCACGGCCTGTGTCCCGCCCAATCCCCCCTCAGAAGGGCAGAGTTGTGTCCGGACGACCGATGACCAGCAAGAGGAATGTGCTCGCCGCGGGCTTACTGGCCGCCGCTACGACCCTGGTCCTGAGCCCGGCCACGTACGCGGAGGCCACCCCGCCCGCTGCGACCACCGGGACCTTCAGCGTGCTGACGTACAACGTCGCCGGACTTCCCGAACCCCTCTCCGGCAGCAGACCCGCGGTCAACACGAAGAAGATCTCCTCGCGCATCAACGCCTACGACCTGGTCAACGTCCAGGAGGACTTCGCCTATCACGCCGATCTGATCAAGCACGACGAGCATCCCCACCGGACGACTCCGTCCGTTCCCGTGTGGGTGCCCGGTGTGCCTTTCTCGGACGGGCTCAACACCCTGTCCGACTTCCGACTGAGGAAGCTCGACCGAGTGACATGGAACCGGTGCACCGATCCCAACTGCCTGACGCCCAAAGGCTTCACGTATCTCCAGCTCGAACTTCCCGGCGGAGCCACGCTCGACCTCTACAACGCCCATATGAACGCGGGCTCCAACACCGAGAAGAAGCTGCGCGTACGGCGGGACAACATCGCCCAGCTGTCCGGTTACATCAAGAAGCACTCCGCCGGCCGGGCGGTCATCGTCATGGGCGACACCAACAGCCGCTACACCCGGTCCGGTGACAGCATCCGGGAGCTGCGCGACGACAACGGCCTCGCCGACCCCTGGGTGCAGCTGGTGAAGGACGGTACGACGCCCGAGGTGGACGACGACGCGCCCCTGTGCAAGGACTCCGCCGAGTGCGAGGTCGTCGACAAGATCTTCTACCGCAGCGGCGGGAACGTGACGCTGAACGCGACGTACTACGGCAACGAGCACGACCGGTTCCTGGACTCCCGGGGAAAGCCGTTGTCGGATCACCACCCACAGACCGTGAGGTTCGCCTTCACCGTCCGTTCCGAATGAGGATCCCGGCACCTGTCCGGTGACAGTCGCCGGGAGCCGGGAGCCGGGAGCCGGGAGCCGGTCCTGACACGCCGGCTCAGCGGCGCTCGAGCGCGCCCCGGACGAAGGCCGCCTGGCCGGCGTGCTGGAGATCGTCGGCGATGACGCTCACCAGCCGGACGCCCAGGGTCACCGGCGGCGACCACGCGTCGTCCACGACCCGGTTCAGCGCGGCGCCCTTCAGACCACGGACGTACTCCACCGTCGCCGCGTGAACGGCGTCGAAGTAGCCGAGCAGCAGCTCGGCCGATTCGACCCGGACCGCGGCGACCTGTTCACGCGAGTGACCGTAACCGGTCTCGCTCTCGTCGAAGGGGAGACCGAATCGGTCCGCCCAGCCCTGCGCCGACCACACCTGCTCCCGGCCGGCCGCGTCGGCGACATGGTCGTCCTGGATGCGGGTGAGGTGCCACACCAGCCAGGCGATGGTGTTGGCATCGAGGTCGAGCCGGGCATGGAGATCCGTCACCTCCAGCCCCCCGACCGTGTCGTGCACCACCTCCCGGATGCGTTCGAAGGCGTCCGTCAGCACATCTGCCGTGTTCATACGACGAGTGAACCGTGCACCTCGGTGCAGCGAGGGCCGACACCACGGGACAGGCACACGAACGTACGCCCGCCGGCCGTCCACGGCTCCGCGCGCGCCCACCCCGTCGCCCTGGCATGGGCGACCAGGGCGCTGGTGCCCACTCTGGCCCATGGGAAAGGCGCCCCCAGGGCTCCGCCGCCGTCGGCCACCCGGACGTCGACACGTTCGTCCACCTCCACCGGCGCGGCCTCGGCTATGAGCAGGCCGTCCGGGGCGATGAGCCCGGCGACCCGGGACAGCAGTGCACGAGGGTCGCCGCCGATGCCGATATTGCCGTCGATCAGCAGCGCCGTGCCCCAACTGCCCTCCTTCGGGAGCGGATCGAAGACCGAGCGGCACAGCGCGCTGCCGCCGGAGCGCACCGCTCGCGCCACGGCGGCCGGGCTGACGTCCACTCCGAGGGTCGGCCGCCCCAGCTCCGCCAGTGCGGCCACCAGTCGTCCGGGCCCGCAGCCGATGTCGAGGACCGGACCGCGGCAGCGCTCCAGCACGGTGCGGTCGGCGTCGTCCGGGGCCGCGCACCAGCGTTCGACCTCCAGGGGCAGCAGCCAGCCGTCGGTACGGCGCAGGAACAACGGGCCGCGTCCGGTGCGCAGCGCGTCGGTGTACGGGTCGGCCCGCCACGCCGTCGTGACGCTCACCGTGCCCCCGTCCGCGCCAGCCGGGCGACCTCCGCGGCGAACCGGCCGCCCGGCGCGCCGTCCGCCACCAGCCGGGCGTCCGCGGGTGTGTCGACGTCCATCAGCACGGGCAGATCACACACCGCCAGCCCGGCCTCGACCAGCCGCCGCCGTTGCAGAGCGCCCGTTTCGGGCACGGACATCGGCACCCCCGACACCAGGGCCGGATCGGGCTCCGCCAGACCGAGCGCCCAGAAGCCCCCGTCCGCGGCGGGCCCGAACGCGGCCCCGCACTCCGTCAGTTCCAGTCCCCGGGCGAGCAGTTGAGGCGTCACCTGAGGGGTGTCCATGCCGATGAGCAGCGCAGGCCCCGCACACGCGGCGAACGCAGCGGCCAGCCGTTCGTCGAGGCTCCCCGCGATCTGCGGCACGACCTCGATACCGGACGGCAGCCAGCGTCCCGGCGTTCCGGCGAGCACCAGGACCCGCCGTGTCGCCCGCTCCGTGGCCCGCACCGCCTCCAGGGTGTCGACGAGGGCGGCCTCGGCCAGCGCCGCGGCCTCCTGGGGTGTGTAGGACGGGGTGAGCCGGGTCTTGACGCGACCCGGCAGCGGTTCCTTCGCGATCACCATGAGTGTGGTCATGACGCGCTCCCCACGGCTGCTTCCTCCATGAGCACCTTTCGCATGTCGTGCACCGCCTGCCAGGTGCCCCGCCAGGTTCCGGTGACCTTCGACCGCCCCGCCCTCGGCAGATACGGCACGTCGACCTCGCCGACCCGCCACCCCGCGTCCGCGGCGCGCATCACCATCTGCAGGGGGTAGCCGCTGCGTCGGTCGGTCAGACCGAGGCCGAGGAGGTCCTTGCGGCGTGCGGCGCGCAGAGGACCCAGATCACGCAGCCCGAGTCCCGTGCGACGGCGCATCATCCGGGCCAGCGCAAGGTTCCCGGCGCGGGCGTGAAGGGGCCACGCGCCGCGCACCTGCGGTCGCCGGCGCCCGAGCACCAGATCCGCCTCGCCGTCCGCGACCCGTCGTACCAGATCCGGAAGCAGACCCGGATCCAGCGAGGCGTCGCAGTCGCAGAAACAGACGTAGTCCGCTTCGGCTGCCAGCAGTCCCGCGTGGCAGGCGGCGCCGAAACCACGGCGCTGCTCATGGACCACGGTCGCGCCGAGCGACCGGGCGATTTCCGCCGACCCGTCGGTCGATCCGTTGTCGACGACGACCGCCCTCCAGCCCCGGGGGATCCGTGCCAGGACCCAGGGGAGCGCCTCGGCCTCGTCCAGGCAGGGCAGGACCACATCCGCGGTGACATTCATACGGTCGTACCCCGCAGTCCCACCGTCGCGAACTCGGTCATCCCCTCGGTGAAGCCGACCGCCGGATGCCAGCCCAGGTCGGCCTTCAGCCGCCGTGAGTCGGCGGTGATGTGCCGCACGTCGCCGAGCCGGAACTCGCCCGTCACCACCGGCGCGGGGCCGCCGTGCGCCGCCGCCAGCGCGGCCGCCATCTCCCCGACGGTGTGGGGGGTGCCGCTGCCCGTGTTGTAGGCGGTGAAGGCACCCGGCTCGCGGACGCCGACCGCCTCGAGCGCCATCACATTGGCGTGTGCGACATCGCTCACGTGCACGAAGTCCCGCCGCTGCCGTCCGTCCTCGAAGATCCGCGGCGCCTCGCCCCGTTCGAGCGCCGAGCGGAAGAAGGAGGCCACGCCTGCGTACGGGGTGTCGCGCGGCATCCCCGGCCCGTACACGTTGTGGTAGCGCAGCGCGAGGGCCCGGCCGCCCGTCGCCCGGGCCCAGGCCGCCGCCAGATGCTCCTGGGCGAGTTTGGTCGTCGCGTACACATTGCGCGGGTCGGCCGGGGCGTCCTCGTCCACCAGGCCGGGCGTCAGCTCCCGCCCGCAGAGCGGGCAGCCGGGCTCGAACCGGCCTGCCTCCAGGGCAGCGACCGGGCGCGGCCCCGGACGGACCCTCCCGTGCGCCGGACAGTCGTAGCGCCCCTCTCCGTACACGACCATCGATCCGGCGAGCACCAGATCGCGGACCCCGGCCTCCGCCATCGCCGCGAGCAGCACGGCCGTGCCGAGGTCGTTGCAGGAGACGTAGTCCGGGGCGTCGGCGAAGTCCTTGCCGAGGCCGACCATCGCCGCCTGGTGGCAGACCGCGTCCACACCGCGCAGTGCCCGTGCGACCGTGGCGCGGTCACGGACGTCCGCGTGGACGTCACCGGGGACCGGCCCGGAGACGGAGGAAGGGGGGCCGGGGTGGGCGGCCGGGAGCAGGGCATCGAGGACGACCGGATCGTGGCCGCGCGCGGCGAGGGCGGATACGATCTGCGTGCCGATGAATCCCGCGCCTCCAGTGACAAGAACTCGCATGTCACCGACGCTACGGCGAGGATCACGATCCGCTCCCGTTCCACGCTGCGGCGTCACAGGTCCGTAAGGACTACTCCCGCGTCAGCCGTACGGTCAGGATCTGGAACGGACGCAGCGACAGGCTCACCGCGCCGCCGTCGACGGTGAGCGGAGGTTCGTCCAGAGGACGCTCCAGCAGATCCGTCACTGTTGCCGCACCTACCGTGAATCCCGTGCGGAGAGTCGTCGTCGCCCGGCCGCCCAGTGACTCGTAGAGCCGGACGACCACATCGCCGGAGGCGTCGTCGGCGAGCTTCACCGCCTCGATCACGGCCGAGGGCCCGTCCGTCGTCACCAGCGGTGTCAGCTCCGCACCGCCCGGCCCCACCCGCAGCGGCAGATTGAGCGCGTATCCCTCCGCCACCGCGTCCTGGATCGTCGCGCCCGGCAGCAGGGAGTAGGTGAAACGGTGGGTGCCCTGGTCGGCCCCCGGGTCGGGCACGCGTGGTGCGCGCACCAGACTGAGCCGGACCGTGGTGGTCGTACCGCCGTCGTCCTCGCGGGTCGTACGGGAGACATCGTGGCCGTAGGTCGCGTCGTTGATCAGTGCGACACCGTAGCCCGGCTCGCCGATGTGCACCCAGCGGTGTCCGTACACCTCGAAACGGGCCGCCTCCCAGCTGGTGTTGGTGTGCGTGGGCCGGTGCACATGGCCGAACTGGATCTCGGCGGCGGACCGGTCGGCGTGCACATCGAGAGGAAAGGCCGCCTTGAGGATCTTCTCGGCCTCGTGCCAGTCGATCTCGGTGCCGATGTCGATCCGCCGGCTGCCGGCGCGTACCGTCACCGTCTGCACGATCCGCGAACCCTTGCCGAAGGCCCGCTCCACACGCAGTGCGCCCAGCAGGGGGTCGTTCTCGGCGACCGTGACCACGGCGCCTTCCAGAAGATCGCGGTAGCGGCCCAGATAGTGCTTGTCGATGTCCCAGGCGTCCCAATAGTTGGGCAGATCGCTGTGCAGCCGCAGCAGATTGCCCTTGCTGCCCGGGGCCAGGACTTCACGGTCCGCGACCAGATCCCGTACGGAGGCGAGGGTGCCGTCTGCCGCGAGCTCCACCCTGACGAGCCCGTTGTCCAGCACCCGGTGTCCTGCGACCGTGACGGGCCGCTGCGCCGGGGCGTCGGACGTGACGCGGGCGCAGCCGGAGGCGGGCACCTCGACGAAAAGCGCGGCCGAGCCGTCCGACAGCCGGGGGAGGTCCGGGTCGAGGATGCCGGCCAGCGCGGCCGGCACCCGTACCACCTCCGCACGGTCGCGCGGACCGGCGTTGAACACCCAGGGAGCGGCAGGACCGGCGCCCGCCACCGCCTCCAGAGCCTGCGCCGTCAGCGCCTCCAGCTCCGCCGCGATCCGTGCGTACTCCGCCTCGGCCTCCTGATGCACCCACGCGATCGACGAACCCGGCAGGATGTCGTGGAACTGGTGCAGCAGCACCGACTTCCACAGCCGGTCCAGTTCCGCGTACGGATACGTGTACCCGGGCACGCGCAGCGCCGCCGCCGTCGCCCACAACTCCGTCTCCCGCAGCGCGTGTTCACTGCGACGATTCCCCTGTTTGGTACGGGCCTGCGAGGTGTACGTCGCCCGGTGCAGCTCCAGATAGAGCTCGCCCGACCACACGGGCGCGTCCGGGTACTCGGCCTGTGCCGCCGCGAAGAACGCGTTCGGATGCTCGATCACGACCTTCGCCGAACCCTCCAGGTCGGCCAGGCGCCGTGCCCGCTCGAGCATCTCCCGGTTCGGACCGCCCCCGCCGTCGCCGTGGCCGAACGGTGCCAGCGATCGCGTACCCCGGCCCTTCTCCTGGTAGTTGCGCACCGCGTGCGCCATCTCCCGGCCGGAGAACACGACGTTGTAGGTGTCGACCGGCGGGAAGTGCGTGAAGACGCGGGAGCCGTCGATGCCCTCCCACCAGAAGGTGTGATGGGGCAGCTTGTTGGTCTGGTTCCAGGACAGCTTCTGGGTCAGGAACCACTTCATTCCCGCGAGTTTGGCCAGCTGCGGATAGGCGGCCGTGTACCCGAACGAGTCCGGCAGCCAGACGCCCTCCGTCTCGATCCCGAACTCGTCGAGGAAGAAGCGCTTGCCGTGCACGAACTGGCGGGCCAGCGCCTCGCCGCCGGGCAGATTGCCGTCGGCCTCCACCCACATGCCGCCGACCGGTGCCCACTGCCCGTTCCTCACCGCCTCCTGGATCCTGGACCACAGCTGCGGATGGCCGTCACGCACCCAGGCGTACTGCTGGGCCTGCGAGCAGGCGAAGACGAACTCGGGGTAGTCCTTGGCCAGGGCGGTGACATTGGCGAACGTCCGGGCGGCCTTGCGCCTGGTCTCCCGGACCGGCCAGAGCCAGGCGCTGTCGATGTGCGCGTGCCCCACGGCCGAGATCGTGTGCGCGCCGGCGTGCGCGGGCCGTGACAGGGCGCCCTCGAGGAGGCTTCGGGTCCGGGGGGCCGTCCCCGGAATGTCGTCCAGGTCGAGCGCGTCCAGCGCCCGGTCCAGGGCGTGCATGATCTCGTGGCGCCGCGGATCGTGTTCGTCGAGCTCCAGCATCAGCTCCCGCAACACCTCCATGTCCAGCGACAGATGCCAGACCTGTTCGTCGAGAACGGCGAGGTCGGCGCGTGCGAAGGTGTGGAGCGGCGCACTGCCCGCGGTGCGCTTGTCACCCAGCGGGGTCGGGTGGCGGAAGCGATCGGCGAGGATGTCCGGGTTGGACGCGGCCTCGACGAGAAACGCGACATGCTCGCCGCCGGCCGCGGAGGAGGCCACGGGGATGTGCTGGTTCTGTGGGTTGACCGCCTTGACGGGGGTGCCGTCGGGCAGATGAACCAGCGCCTCGGCCTGGTTGCCCGGCCAGCTGCTGACGAAGCCCAGGTCGAACCAGGCCTCCACCTTGCGCCCCGCCCACTCCGCGGGCACATCGCCGTGCACCCGGAACCAGGTCGTACCCCAGGGCGGCCCCCACCGGGTGCCCATCTCGAACGGCTCGTACGCGGCGCTCCTCGCCTCCTCGAACGGCACCGGTTCGTCCGGCACCTGCCATGCCTCCACCGTCAGGGGCACGGTGTCCGAGTGGATCAGCGGACGGATCCGTTGGTCCAGGACGCGCTCGACGCGCTGCTCGATCCTCCGGCGTTCGTCGTGCATCTGGCAGACACCTACTTCCGGTTGAGATAGGCGAGGCCGGGGTGCTCTTCCAGGTAGCCGTCGAGGAGCCTGTGTGCGACGGCGACCGAATCCACGAGGGGGTGCAGGGCGAAGGCCTTGACGGCCGTCGCGCGCGAGCCGCTGTCCGCCGCCGCGAGCACCTCGCGCTCGACGGCCTTGACCGAGGTGACGAGACCGACCGCGTGGTACGGGAGCGGGTCGGTCGCGCACGGACGGGCGCCGTTGGCATCCACCAGACAGGGCACCTCGATCACCGCGTCCTCGTCCAGCACCGAAAGGGTCGTCCGGTTGCGGACGTTGAGGATGAGAGTGGTGCGTTCGTCGCGGGCGATGGCACGCATCAGCGCGAGAGCGACCCTCTCGTAGCCACCGGACCCGACGTCGGCGGCGGCGCGTTCGCCGGCCCCTGATGCCTCGCGGTTGTCCGCCATGTACGTGGCCTCCCGCTCGGCGAGGGTCTGCTCCCATGTCCTGAGGGACGGGTTCGCGTAGAAGGCCGACTGCTGGTCGCGCAGGAAGGCACCCCGGGTCCGCGTCGCGGCACGGTAGGCCCGCACGGTCTCGCGGTTGAAGTAGTAGTAGTGCAGGTACTCGTTGGGGACCGCGCCCAGCGAGCGCAGCCAGTCGGCGCCGAAGAGCCGGCCCTCCTCGAACGAGCCGAGGGCGGCGGGGTCGGCGAGCAGCCGGGGGAGTTGGTCGCGTCCGGCCACCCGGAGTCCCCGCAGCCAGCCGAGGTGGTTGAGGCCGACGTAGTCGACCCATGCCGTGCCGGGATCGGCTCCGACGGCCCGGGCGACGCGCCGTCCGAGCCCGATGGGGGAGTCGCAGATGCCGATGACCCGGTCGCCGAGCAGCCGGGACATGGCCTCGGTGACCAGCCCTGCCGGATTGGTGAAGTTGATGACCCAGGCGTCGGGCGCCAGCTCGGCGACCCTGCGGGCGATGGCCATGGCGACCGGCACGGTCCGCAGCCCGTAGGCGATACCGCCTGCTCCGACGGTCTCCTGCCCCAGCACACCCGCGTCGAGGGCGATCCGCTCGTCGGCCGTCCGGCCCTCCAGGCCCCCCACCCGGATCGCGGAGAAGACGAAGTCGGCGCCGCGCAGGGCCTCGTCGAGGTCGGTGGCGACGGTGAGCGACGGCGCGTCCGCGATGCCGGCGGCCTGCTCGGCGAGCACACGGGCGACGGCGCCGAGCCGGGCGGAGTCCGGATCGTGGAGGGTGACGTGGGTGACCCGGCCCTCGGCACGGTCGCCGAGCAGTGCGCCGTACACCAGTGGCACACGAAATCCCCCGCCGCCGAGAATCGTCAGCCTCATCCCGTGCCCCTCCTCGTTCCGTGGCCGGGTACTCAACCGGTACACGGGTACGCCGGCATACGGGTACGCCGTGCTCCGGTACCCGTACCAACGCTGTCATCTTTGCGGCGTTCCCGCGAGGACCGGGGCGCGCCCGGCTCCACCGGCCCGGGTGGGACGGGGAATCAGACCGGCGAGGGCCGCGAAGAGGGGGATCCGGTGCAGCCGGTCACCCGGCTGCCCACCGACGGCGCTCTTTCCGCCGCGCTGCCGGTGCGACTGCGCTTCACGGGCGGATGCCGTCGCAGGCGATGTCCAGACGGCGGGGGCCGCGCAGCACCGCATTCTGCCGGTACGGGGGCGGATCCTCCAGCAGCCGGGGGTTGTCGAGCCTGCGGGCGAGCTCGGCCAGCGCGATCTGCACCTCGAGCCGGGCGAGCGGCGCTCCGAAACAGCTGTGGATGCCGCTGCCGAAGCCCAGGTGCTGGATGTCCTTGCGATCCGGGTCGAACGTGTCGGGGTCGGGGAAGCGCGCGGGGTCGCGGTTGCCGGAAGCCAGGACCAGCCAGAGCTCCGATCCCCTGGGGATGGTGATGCCATGAATGTCGATGTCCGCCAGCGTGGTGCGATGAGCGAGCATCTGGGCCGGCGGCTCGTAGCGCAGCAGCTCCTCCACGACGGGGACGGCCAGCCCGGGGTCGTCGCGCAGCCGATGGAGCACCTCGGGATGGCGCAGCAGGGTGAGCATCCCGTTGGTGATCAGATTGACCGTCGTCTCGTGGCCGGCGATCAGCAGCATGCCCACGGTGCTGAGCACCTCCATCGTGCTCATGGCCCCGTCCGGTCCATGGGCGCTGACCAGCTCCGAGAGCATGTCGTCACCGGGATTCCGGTGGCGCTCGTCGGCCAGGCCCGCCAGGTACATGCCCAGCTCGGTCTTGGCCTCGCCGGTGGCACGGTTCCGCTCGGTCGGGTCCTCGCCCGGGGAGGGGTCCAGGCTGGCGGCCAGAGTGTTGGCCCAGACGTGGAATCGTGCTTCGTCCTCATGCGGGACGCCGAGCAGCCGGCAGATCACGGTGACGGGAAAGGGGTACGAGAACTGCTCGACCAGGTCGATCCGGCTCGTGTCCCCGATCCCGTCGATCAGCCCGGACACGATCTCCTGGAGCTCGCCGTGCATCTCGTCGATCCGGCGCGGTGCACACGGTGGTCCGAACGAGGTGTTCGTCATGCGGCGCAGCCGGTCGTGCTCCGGAGGATCGAGCCGGATGAAGGGCGCGGGCAGAGCCGTCTCTTCCTCCGACTCCGGCAGCCCGTAGTCGGAGGGGGAGGTGAGGTTCCGGGGGTCGGAGCTGAGCCGCGGATCGTGGAGCAGGCTGCGGATCTCGTAGTAGGTGCTGATGATGTAGGGCCCGTCGTTCTCGCGGAAGACCGGCGTCTTGCGGAGCTGCGCATACAGGGGATACGGGTCCGCGCGGTTGGCGTAGTCCAGGATCTGCCGCGGGAGTGAGGTATCGATCATGGTCACAGGTCCTCGCCAGGTCGCAGGTCGGGCCGCGTGGGGTTGCTCGACCCCAAGAGCGCTGACTTTCTCTCCCGCACCAGTAAGCCGCCTCACCCGCGGTCACGCCACAGGGAACCCGCCGTGAGAGTGCCACCCGGTCGCCCGCACGCCCGGCCGGCAGGCCGGTCCCGGTGGAGGGTTCGGCCCGGGTGAGGCAGAGAGCCATGGCGGAGCCCTGCTGCGGCATCCACGCGGCCGGCGGCGGCCGACGCCACGCGCGCCGCAAGAACCGGCAGCGCGGCCGGCCGGGGGTGGACCGGTCGGCCGCGACCGGGGCGGCGAGTCAACGCTCGGCCAGGGCGCGCAGCTCGCCCTCGGCCCGGAGATCGCCGAGCGCCCGGCGCCGCTCGTCCTGGACGAGCCGGTCGACGACCGGCTGGACCGACGGGGGTTCCTGCCGGAGCTGATGGAGGCCGTCGCCGAGCACGCGATGAGCGTCGTGCTCCGCGGCGGCAGTGGGCGTCGGCCGTGAGGTGCTCAGAGCCGGGGTCCCCTGCTCGCCGCACCGCGGGCGGGAGCCCCGTGTGCCGCTCAGCCCAGGTCGAACGCGTTCCGCAGCCCCAGCCGGTAGCGGGTGCGGTCGTGCCGCTTGAGGTGGTCGAGTTCCGGGGCACGGAAGAGGGGTTCGACGGTGCAGCGCGCCGCCGGTGAGGCGATGCGGTCCAGGAGTGCATTGACGGCGGCCCGCGCCGAGGCGTTGGCGCCTTCCATCGTCGCCAGGTCGATGTCCACGGCGACGTAGTCCCCGGCGAGGAAGAAGTTCGGGACCCTGGTCGCCGCGGACGGACGGTGGTGGAAGGTACCCACGGGGTGGATCAGGAGCTCGTCGTCGTTCGTGGGGTGCGGGGTGCCGAGCCCGTCCACACCCGGGTCCAGGAACCAGGAGTGCAGGGCGCCGTCCTTGAGGACCGTGCGGCCCGTGTCGTTCAGCGCCGCCTTGAGCTGGGCCCACACCTCGCGGGCGACCTGGTCGCGCGTGCACTGTTTGGCCGTCCTTCCGTAGAGGATGCCGGGTCTGTCCCATTCCGAGATGTCCACGGAAACGCAGTCGACCACGGTGCCGTCGCCGTAGTCCCGTGGGAAGTGACGGTGCGGCCAGTGCTCCGCCTGTTGAATCGCCGTCAGGGACCAGGGTGAGTCAATGCAGTTGAGGTGACCGTGCAGCAGCGGGGCACGTTCGGTCAGATAGAACTGGATGCCGGTCATCCAGTCGGTCTCCAGCTTGTCGCACCGCGCGAGCTGGGGATCGGCCGCCCGCAGTGCCGTGCCCCAGGTCCGCCGGGCGTGCTCCACCGGAATGGCCGAGATGTAGTGGTCGGCGGTGACGGAACGGCGTGCCCCCTCGGGATCCTCCATCACCGCCCCGGTGATCCGGCCCGAACCGTAGGCCAGCTCGCGAAGCGTCCAGCCGACCTTGAACTCCACTCCCAGCGAGCGCAGATGAACCACCCAGGGATCGATCCAGGCCTCGTTGGTGGGTGCGTTGAGAATACGGTCGAGCGGTCCGTCCGCGCCTCTGCCCAGCGCATTGAAGGCGAAGGCCTCGAGGAGGGTGGCGACCGTGCGGGTACTGGCCTCCTCGGCCTTGGTGGCCACGATGTTCCGGGTCAGCCCGACGGCCAGGATGCGCTGGTAGTCGTAGGACATCTCCTCGGCCCGGATGAAGTCCCACCAGGGTGTGCGCTCCCACGCCTCGTTCCGCCGCTCGTCGCAGCTGGTGAGGAAGACCAGACCGCGGTTCACGAAGTACGCCGTCTCGTGCAGGGGGATGCCCGCGATCGTCTCGAAGAACGCCGTGAGGGCTCGACGGATCTCGTCGAGCGTGAGCTCGGCAGGCCGGTGGCCGGGCCAGGGGAGGGGGATGCGGAGGTCCTCGCGGCCGGTGCGGGCGAAGGACATCTCCGGCGGCGCAACGAGGTTGTCCCAGACGCCGTTCGCATTCCCGGGGAAGGGGATGCGCCGCATCGTGTCCGGCAGATTGTGGTAGATGCCCGGGATGAAGCGGAAGCCGTGCTCGGCCGGCAGGGCCGCGCGGCCGCCCTTGGCGCTGCCCGGCACGTCCATGCTGCGGGCCTTGCCGCCCAGCGCCCTCCGCTCGTACACCGTCACCCGTAATCCGCGCTCGGCGAGTTCATGAGCCGCGGTGAGGCCGGCGACGCCGCCTCCCAGGACGGCAACGGACGGTGGGAGCGAGTGCGGCGCCGCGTACGCCGTTCCGCTCCCGGAACTGAGCGCCGCAACGGACCCGGCCGCTGCCGCTCCCGCGATGAAGGTGCGCCGTGTGGTTCCCGATCGGTCCATGCCCCGCCCCTACTCATCGGTAACTGTCGCGTCAGGCGCAGGAGCATACGGACGGCCCCCGTGGCCCGGAAGCCACGTGCGGGCCCATTCACCCAGCGCGACACACCGCCCGACACAATGGGGTCATGTCCCGACGCACCACACGCCCCCTTCGGCCCGCGAACACCGCCGGTTCGCCCTGTCCCTGCGGACTGCCCGCCCTGTACGGCGCCTGCTGCGGGAGGTTCCACACCGGGCAGGCCGCCGCCCCGACCGCCGAACTGCTGATGCGTTCCCGGTACAGCGCCTTCGTCGTCCGTGACGAGACCTATCTGCTGCGCACCTGGCATCCCGCCACCCGGCCCGGGTCCGTCGACTTCGACCCCGGCATGCGCTGGAGCGGCCTGGAGATCGTGGACACCGCCGACGGCAGCATGTTCCACACCAACGGCACCGTCACTTTCGTCGCGCACTACACCCACGGCGGTGAGCCGGGCGCACTGCGCGAGCGCAGCAACTTCGAACGCCACGACGGCGCCTGGGTGTACGTCGACGGCACGATCGAGGAGTGACCGACCGGAAATCCTCGGCCCGCCCGACGGCGTCCTTGCGAGCCGCCGCGGGGCACGGGTGTCTGCGGGAGCCGCCCGCGCCGTCCACCGGCACGCCCGACTTCCTCGCGCAGGCGTGGTCGGGCTCGGCCCGACTCTCACGCGGACGTGCAGGCAGGGGGCCCGACCGGCGTGGTCACGCGCTGGTCGTCGATCCCGGCCGCACGATCATCAGCACCGTGACCGTGGCCCACAGCAAATTGAACATCCCGGTGTACATGGCGAGCCGCTTGGTGTCCGAGACCTCGGCAGGGCCCTGGAGCACCGCGCTCTGCCGGGGCAGCACCAGGGCGGCGAGCACCGCGGCGGCAACGGCGGTCAGCACCATCGAGACGATCAGCCAGGCGTCCCCCAGGACGTGCAGGCTGATGGCAGTGGCAAGGCCGAAGACGGGGACGACGACGCCGACGAGGGCGTAGGCCCGGCACACCTGGTGGAGGTTGCGGAGCACTGCGCGCCCGCGCTCGTCGTCCGGCTCGGCGAGAACACGACGGGCGGCCGGGGGAAACATGCTGGCGGCCACGGTGACGGGACCGACGGCGATGATGGCGGCCAGCACATGCACGATGAGAAGGATCTTGGTCACGGGCCGACACTACGAACGGAGCGTGGGGCAGAACAGTGGCAGTACTGACAGTTTCCAGCGGATTGTCGCCAGCCGGTCGTCGCGGGGCTGCCGCCCGTCATTGCCCCGGCCAGCGGCCGTTGGCCGAATTCCGTGCATGACCTAGGTTGTCGCCATGCACACCGTGGCCGTACTCGCCCTCGACGGCGTCATCCCCTTCGACCTGTCCACCCCGATCGACGCGTTCGGCCGCGCCCGGCTTCCTGACGGCCGTGCCGCCTACCGGGTGCGGGTCTGCGCACCGGCTGCCGAGATCGATGCGGGCACCTTCACACTGCGGGCGCCGTGGGGGCTGGACATCCTCGCCGGCGCGGACACGATCATCCTGCCCGGCTGTGCGGACCCGACGGTGCCGGCCCCGGCGGAGGTGACCGACGCACTGCGCAAGGCCGCCGCGAACGGCACCAGGATCGCCTCGGTCTGCGTCGGGGCCTTCACGCTCGCGGCGACCGGCCTCCTCGACGGTCTGCGTGCCACCACCCACTGGCTCGGGGCGCCGCACCTCGCCCGGATGTATCCGGAGATCGAGGTGGACCCGAACGTGCTCTACGTCGACAACGGTCAGTTCCTCACCTCGGCAGGGTCGGCGGCCGGCCTCGACCTCTGCCTGCACATGATCCGCAGGGACTACGGCTCGGCGGTCGCGGCGGACTCGGCGCGTCTCTCCGTGATGCCCCTCGAACGCGAGGGCGGCCAGGCCCAGTTCATCGTCCATGAACAGCCTCCGGCCCCGGCGGGTGCGACCCTGGAGCCGCTGCTGCGCTGGATGGAGGAGAACGCCGGCCGTGACCTCACGCTGGCAGACATCGCCGGCCGTGCGGGCATGAGCCCGCGCACCGTCAACCGCCGTTTCCGTGAACAGACAGGCACGACGCCGCTCCAGTGGCTCCACCGCGCCCGCATCCGCCAGGCCCAGCACCTCCTGGAGACCACTGCCCACCCGGTCGACCGGATCGCCGCACAGGTCGGCTTCGGATCTCCGACGTCCTTCCGTGACCGCTTCAAGCGCCAGGTGGGAACGAGTCCGCATGCCTACCGCCGTAGTTTCCGCGGTGGCGGGGGAACCCCCTCAGCAGCCCCTTGATGTGGATCTCACCCCCCGCTGCCGGCCGCACCCACGAGTCGTGCCGCCCGCGCAGGGAACACGACGTGATCATGCGCACCGGGACCTGCGCGAGCCGGCGCCGACCGGCCGCTCGCGCCCAACAGGGCTGTGACGCGGACTGTTCCGGAACGGGAACAGGCCATCCGCGTCCGCATGTGCCGCCGCGAGTGGCCCGTCGGTGTCGTGGGTGTGCGTGGGTGTCCGTAGGGTCTGCCGGAGTCCGTCGGTCTCGCCGGTGCCGGTGCACCGCGCCGGTCAGAACCCCCGGCCCGGCCTCAGCACCAGCCCGGGGTTGTAGGCCGCCAGCACCTTGTTGGCCCTGGCCAGGGCGGCGAGGGCATGTTCGCGGTCGGCCTGGTCCTCGGGGCAGAAGGGGGCCCGGAAGCGGCGGGCCTCCCGTGCGGCGCATTCGGCGTCGATCTCCGCCTGGAGGATGCCTATCGGCATGCACGACCCGATCAGGGCAGCGACGCCGTCGGGGATCGGGACGGGGACGAGGTTCGACGCGGTCACGTGGGGGGTCCTTTGCTGGGCTTGCGCCGGGGTCGCCGGGCGTGGGCGTTGTCCTTCTCTATACGTACCGGATCAGCTTCTCGGTTCCTCTGCCGGGATGTCTCTGTCCTGCAACTGTTCGGAACCGCCCGTTTGATGTCTCCTTGCAGGAGGGTAAGTGGACTCGTTGGTGTTCTCCGCCCAGGTCATCCCGTGGGCGAGCAGTCCGGCAACGGTGGGACCGGCCCGGGGGAGTGACCAACACCACATGACCCCGAGGTGGTTGCGGCGCTCCGGTGGACCAGGGAACCGGACCTCCCGGCGAGGAGATCGCCATCCGCAACGGCCATGTCGTCGCTTTCGGCAGCGACTTGGCCGGGACCGCGGAGGAAGTCGGACCGGTGAGCCGGGCGTGCTCCGGCCCCAGGGCGGCGCGGCCCGTGTCCGGCCGCCTGTCGTCACGAGGGCCCGCCCGTCGTGACGAAGGGCGGCTCGTGACGAAGGGCCGCCCGCCGGTCCCCGGGACAACGGATTCAGCCGGTTCCCGACAGCACCTCGGACAGGTCGTATCCCACCGGCTCCTCCAACTGGGCGTATGTGCAGCTGTCCGGAGTGCGCTCGGGCCGCCAGCGCCGGAACTGAGCCGTGTGGCGGAAACGGTCCCCCTCCATGTGGTCGTACGCGACCTCCACCACCCGCTCCGGCCGCAGTGCCACCCATGACAGGTCCTTCTTGCCGGACCAGCGGCTCGGCGCACCCGGCAGTCTGGCCGACTCGTGCGCCGCCTCCTCCGACCAGCGCGCCCAGGGGTGCCCCGCCGCATCGTCCATCCGCAGCGGCTCCAGCTCCGTGACCAGTTCCTCCCGGCGCTTCATCGGGAATGCGGCGCAGACGCCGACATGCTGCAGGGCGCCCGCGGTGTCGTACAGGCCGAGCAGCAGCGAGCCGACCACCGGACCGCTCTTGTGGAAGCGGTAGCCCGCGACGACGACGTCCGCGGTCCGCTCGTGCTTGATCTTGTACATCAGCCGGGCGTCGGGACGGTACAGGAGGTCGAGCGGCTTGGCGATCACGCCGTCGAGCCCGGCACCCTCGTACCGTTCGAACCACTCGGCCGCCACGGCCGGGTCCGTCGTCGCAGGCGCCAGATGGACCGGATCACGGGCGTCGCTCAAGGCCTCGGTGAGCAGGGCGCGCCGCCGCTCCAACGGGGTGTCCAGCAGCGCCTGGTCGCCGAGTGCCAGCAGGTCGAAGGCGACAAAGCTCGCCGGGGTGGTCTCCGCGAGCATCCGTACCCGCGAGTCGGCCGGGTGAATGCGCTCGGTGAGCCGGTCGAAGTCCAGCCGGCCGCCGTGAGCGATCACGATCTCGCCGTCGACGACGCAACGGTCCGGCAGATTGGCGCGCAGTGCGACGACCAGCTCCGGGAAGTAGCGGGTGAGCGGCTTGCCGGTACGGCTGCCGATCACCACCTCGTCACCGTCCCGATGGACGATGGCGCGGAAGCCGTCCCATTTGGCTTCGTACTGCATCCCGGGCGGGATCTTCGCCACCGATTTGGCGAGCATCGGCTTCACGGGCGGCATCACCGGCAGATCCATAGGGCGATTGTCCGGTATGCGAGGAAACTCGGCACGGCCTACGCTGGCGGGCATGGCCGGAGCGGTGGAACTGGAAGTGGGCGATCGGACCGTCCGTGTGTCCAATCCCGACAAGGTGTACTTCCCGGAGCACGGCTACACCAAGATGGACATGGTCCAGTACTACCTCGCGGTGGGTGACGGCGTCACCCGTGCCCTGCGCGACCGCCCCACGACCCTGGAGCGCTACCCCGACGGGGTGACCGGCGAGTCCTTCTTCCAGAAGCGCGCTCCGAAGTACCTCCCCGACTGGATTCCCACCGCTCACATCACCTTCCCCAGCGGCCGGTCCGCGGACGAGATGTGCCCGACGGAACCCGCCGCCGTGCTGTGGGCCGCCAACCTCGGAGCCGTCACCTTCCACCCCTGGCCGGTACGCCGCGACGACACCGACCACCCGGACGAACTGCGCATCGACCTGGATCCCCAGCCCGGCACGGACTACGCCGACGCCGTCCGCGCCGCCCACCAGCTGCGCGCCGTCCTGGACGACGCCGGACTGCGCGGCTGGCCCAAGACGTCGGGCGGGCGTGGTCTCCATGTCTTCGTTCCGATCGAACCCCGCTGGACGTTCACCCAGGTCCGGCGGGCCGCGATCGCCTGTGGCCGCGAGCTGGAACGGCGCATGCCGGACGAGGTGACCATCAAGTGGTGGAAGGAGGAGCGCGGCGAGCGGATCTTCGTCGACTACAACCAGACCGCCCGCGACCGCACGATCGCCTCGGCCTACTCGGTACGGCCCCGCCCCCATGCGCCGGTCTCCGCGCCGCTGCGCTGGGACGAGATCGACGACGCCGTCCCGGAGGACTTCGACATCAAGACGATGCCGGCCCGGTATGCGGAGGTCGGCGACGTGCACGCCGACATGGACGAGCACCGCTTCGGTCTGGAGAGCCTGCTGGAACTCGCCCGGCGCGACGAGGCGGAGCACGGTCTGGGTGATCTGCCGTACCCGCCGGAGTATCCCAAGATGCCTGGTGAGCCCAAGCGGGTGCAGCCGAGCCGGGCCCGGCGTGACGACTAGGGTCTTTCGTCTGGATCGGGCTGGATCGGTGAGCGGGGTCCGGTGCGTGCGATCGCAGGGCGGAGGAAGGAGCCCGCGCGGAGCGTGGGCGTCCGACGACAACGCTGCGAGTGTGCGTGCCGGGGCACGCGAGCCCGGCAAGATCCGGACGAGAGGCACCAGCGTGTCTCCCCGGCCATGAACGCAGCCTGACCGAAGCTGACGTGGTCGTGCGGCGGACGTGCCTGGCACGGCACGCGTCGGGACCGGGACGGCCAGCTGGACCTGCCGTGGGGGAGCACGCGCCGGGTACGACGTGGGCGAGTGACCGTGACCGGTGTGCTCGCGGCGGACCTCAGGCCCGCAGCTCCTCGAGACGTTCGAGGTCGTCCCGGACCGACTCCCGCTCCTCCGCGGTGAGGTGGAGTGCGATGGCCTCGGTGAGCGCGGTCGACGCGGTCGCTTCGTCTCCGAGGCGACCGGCGACATCCGCACGCAGGACGAGGAGGCGAAGCAACTGTGCCGGCGTGGGCGTCTCGTCCTCGAGACCCAGCACCCGGTCGATGACCTTCGCGGCGGCAGCAGGATCCTGCTTCGAGTCCGCGAGGAGTGACGCGTGATGCAGGGCCCGTGCGAAGGTCTCGTCGGGTGCGGGCCGATGGTGCTGGTTCTCGCTCGTCCGCTTCCCGATGCGAATGCAGTTGCCACCCGGATCGGTCATGAGGAACTGCCGCACGCCGTACGACATGTCCTTCAGCGGTCCGATGCGCGGCAACCCCCGGGTCGGGATCCTGCCGTACGCCGCCTTGAGCCCGGAGCGGAAGGAGGCGTACAGCCCGTCGACGTCATCGGTCAGGACGTAGCAGGTGCTGACCGACTCGGCTGGATCGTACTGCTTCATGCCGAAGAACTGGATCTCGATGCCGCCGCGCTCCACGACGGCATACGGATTTGGGCTCTTCTGCTGGAACGTCACCTCGAACCCGAGGGCGGTGTAGAAGTCGAGGACGGGCTGGATGGTCCGGCACGGCAGGATCGGAATCGTCTTCTCGGTCATACCCAGCACTCTAGTCAACGTTGATTAGTGAGGCGAGGGTGTGCCGAGGATCCGTGTGCCGGCCCTCGGTGCCGCCCGTCGGCCCGACGCGGCCGGGCGTCCGGCCCGCAGGGCGCGCAACGGCCCGGACCGCGACGCCCGCCCATGGCCTCACGGCCAGATCCACTGTCAACGACGGGCCCTGGCCGGCCCGTTACGACGCGAGCCGGAGCCTCAGGGGTGATAGAGCGCTCGGGCGCGTGCGGTGTCGAACGGCTCGCCCTCGCCCTCGCGCACACGCAGGAAGTGGTCCGCCTGCCATGCCTGCGTCCGACGGGCCTGGCGGCTCGTCGTCGTCACCCATGGCGCATAGACGCGAAACGCTCGCTTTCCACCGGTACCGTGCCTCGCGACGATGTCCCGCTCGCAGAGCACTTCGCGCGGAAAGACGAACTGTCCGAAGCGATCGCCTTCACGTGCACTGATGACGAAGAGGTCGACGGGATCCTCGGCGTCGAAGGGCTGGATGGGCCCGTCCGGCGACCTCTTCCACACCGTGACGAACTGACCGGCCTTCGTCGGAGTGGTTCTGGCCACCCGGAACCTGACGGAGGCGCCGTCCAGGGTGAACTCGTGTGCCGCGTAATCGGCGCTTTCCTTCTCGGGGACCGGCTGCGAGCACCTGAACCCGCTCGGGTCGTACACCAGCGCCTTCGCCGCGAGAAGATCACTGGGCAGCGTTCCCTCGCACGACCAGGGCTCCGGGCCTGTGGGGCGGACCTCCGAAGGGCGTCCCTGCTGCATGATCGTTCCTTGCTCCCGCCGGCGTCGGCAACGCCCGGACCGGCGCGCCGACCGCAAGTCTGCCGCACGCCACCGACAACGCGGCGTGCGGCAGAATCGGGCACCGTAGGTCCGTCGGCTGCGCTACAGCTCCCTGATGCGGATGTTGCGGTACGAGATCACGTCCGTCGTGCCGTGGACCTGGAGGCCGATGTATCCCTGTGCGTAGCGGCGGCCGTCCGTGCCCGGGTCGTCACCGCGCGGTGGGACGAATTCCTGGCCACCGGTGTTGTCGAACTCGTTGATCAGGACACCGTTGCGCAGGACCGAGTAGTGCTGGTCCACGACCCGGATCTCGTATTCGTTCCAGGTGCCCTTCGGAGTGACTCCCGCGCCCCCGAGGCCGACGCGGTCGAATCCGTAGACCGAGCCCGTCTTGTACATGTCGCCGTCGGGCCGGTCCAGGACCTGCACCTCATGGCCGTACTTGATCGCGACCCACTCCGGGCGCGGTTCCTCCGGGTTGTCGTGGACGTACGGGAAGCGGACGAAGACACCGCTGTTGGCGTTCCCCGTGCCCGGGGCGTCGTCCCGCCACTGGAGCTTCAGCGAGAAGTCGCCGTACTGTCGCTGCGGGAGCCACAGCATGCCGAGGCCGCCCCTGGTGGTGCCGCTGGTCATCGTGCCGTCGGCATTGAGGGCGAACGAACCACCGCCCACGTGCTGCCACTTGGCGAACGATGCCGCCGTGCCGTCGAACAGATCGCGGTAGCCGGTGTTCTGGCCCGGCCTGCCGATTCCGGACTGCCTGGCCGCCTGGTGGATCTTCTTGTGCTCGCGCTGGTCGATGACCCCGTCCGTGAGCAGTTTGTCCAGCACCTTGTCGACGTGCTTGAGGAAGAGCGCGTGCGACGACCAGTCCCTCTCGTCCTCGATCAACTCGTTGATGGTGCAGCGGGAGCGGGTGACCCGGTTCGGTACACCCGTGTCGACCGTGCCGACGATGACGGTCGATCGCTCGTCGAATTCAGGGCAGTTGGGCGCCGGTACCCCGCCGCTCTCCGCGACGGTGAAGGAGACCTTCTTCGCCCCGGAGGTGTTGCCTGCCTTGTCGGTCGCACGGTGCTGCACGGTGTGGAAGCCGACCCGGTCGACGATCACGGGCACGGTGTGGGCGAGATACGGGCCGCCGTCGAGCGAGTACTCGATCCGCTCCACACCGGAGTCCGCGTCGGTCGCGGTGACGGTCACCGTGGCGCTCGTGATGAACGCCCCGTCCGCGTTCTTGTCGCCCGTCACGGTCGCCGAGGTCTCCGGTGGGGTCCTGTCGTCCGTGGGCGGGGCGATGACGGTGAATTCGACGCCTTTCTCAGCGGCCGCGTTGCCCGCTTTGTCGGTCGCCCGGTAGCGGACCTTGTGGGTGCCGACTTCGTGGACCATGACGGGCGAGGTGTACGGCTGCCAGGGTCCGTCCGCCCCGGCGGCGTACTCGATGGTGTTGACACCCGAGCCGGTGTCCGACGCGGTGACGGTGACCGTCGCCGTCCCCAGGTACTGGCCCTGCTCGTTCTTCTCGCCGCTCACGGTCGCCGAGGTCTCCGGTGGGGTCCTGTCGTCCGTGGGCGGGGCGATGACGGTGAATTCGACTGCTTTCTCAGCGGCTGCGTTACCGGCCTTGTCGGTCGCCCGGTAGCGGACCTTGTGGGTGCCGACTTCGTGGACCATGACGGGCGAGGTGTACGGCTGCCAGGGTCCGTCCGCCCCGACCGCGTACTCGACCCTGTGCACTCCCGATCCGGAGTCGGTCGCCGACACGGTCACCGTCGCATGCCCGATGTAGTCGCCGTCGGCGTTCTTCTCGCCCTCGACCTTCGCCGACGTCTCCGGTGCCGTCGTGTCGTCCCCGCCGCCCTCGGACACGGTGAGGATGCCCTGCATCTGGCCGTGGCCGGGAATCGTGCAGTGGAAGCGGTACCGGCCGGGCGTGAGCGTGACCTGCACCGAGTGCTTGCCGCCCTGGTCGTCGTTGGGATTGGCCAGGATGTTCAGTGGCACGTCGTTGTTGTACTCAGGGTCGGAGACGTCGAAGGTGAGGGTGTGCGGCATCCCGGTGGTGTTGCCGGTCGCCTTGCTGTTCTCGAAGACGATCGTCGTCGGTCCCGCCACCGCGGTGGTCGGGAAGGAGAGATAGCGGTCGATGGGGTCTCCGGCGGTCCAGGTGAGGACTTGGGCCGCGGTCCCCGCCTGCCGGTCGTCGGTACGTCCGTATGCCACGGTCGAGGTCAGACCCAGGACCATGGTCAGCGCGCCCAGCAGCGCGGTCCACAGGCGGAGTTGCCGGTGCCTGACGAGTCTCACTCGGCCGCCGCCTTCCGCACGAGCTGATCGGCGGCCGGGGTCGGCTCACCGCCCTTGTATGTCACCCGCCACAGTGCGGACTTGGAGTCGGAGGTGAAGAAGCCGCGCCCGTAGTCCAGGACGTACAGCGAACCGTCCGGTGCGAACTTCCAGTCCATGAGATTGCGGATGCCGTTGGTCCCGACCGGGATGATCTTCCTGAGCGACTCGGCATGGACCGGGAGCCCGCCCCTCCCGACGGTCCTGGGGTCGGTCAGCACCGCGTGCCGCGGCTGTTCCCCGTCGTAGAAGTCGCCGACGAACCACTTGCCGTCCCAGTACGCGGGCCACGCGACCGTGGAGCCGCTCGCGGCGTCGTACCGGTACACCGGACCGTTCATGGTTGCCTGGCCACCGCCCTTGAGCCACGGCAGCAGCAGTTTCTGCTCCTCGACCTTGTAGCTGGGCACACCTGCGGCGTCGCGCGGGTAGTCGGGGCCGCCGCCCTGAGGCGAGTACCAGATGGTGTTGGCCGTGACCGGCGGCAGATTGACCAGACCGTCGTTGTGGGGCGACTCGTTCCTCGGTGCGTCGCAGTCGTACCAGCCGAGGGGCTTGCTCGGGTCCGGCAGATTGCGGTCGCGATAGGGCTGCTTGTTGCCCATGCAGTACGGCCAGCCGTGGTTGCCCGCCTTGGTGATGGCGGCGAACGTGTCGTACTTCGCCGGCCCCCAGGTGGTGGACGGCGAACCGGCGTCCGGCCCGACCCAGCCCGCGTAGAGGATGTCGGTCGCCTTGTCGACGAAGATACGGGCGGGGTTGCGCACACCCATCACATAGATCTCGCCACGCGTCCTGCCTCCGCCCTCGTCCGGCTCCTTGCCGGTGAAGAGATTGCCCTTGGGGAGGGTGTAGGTGCCGTCGTCCTGGGGGTGGATGCGGAGGATCTTGCCGTTGAGATTGTTGGTGTTCCCGGCGGTGCGGCGCGCGTCGGCGAAGGACACCCCCCTGAAGTTGGGCTGGGGGTTGTTCCCCGAGTAACCGCCGCTGAAGCCCGACGAGTTGTTGTCGCCCGTCGCAATGTACAGATTTCCCTTGGAGTCCCAGGACATCCCACCGCCCGCATGACAGCAGCTGTGGATCTGCACCGGCCACTTCAGCAGGACCTTCTCGCTTCCCAGGTCGAGCCTGTCGGTGGCGGGATCGAGGGTGAACCGGGAGACGTACCGCTCGGCCGTACGGGTGTCACGGTTGATCCGTGAGTGGGGTGTGTAGTGCAGATACACCCAGCCGTTGGACATGAAGTCCGGGTCGAGCTCGATACCGAGGAGGCCCTCCTCGTTCTTGATCAGCTCGTCGCCGCCGCCCTTGTTCCCGAAGACCGTGAGCGCGCCCGCGAGGGTGACCTTCCTGCTCCTCGGGTCGTAGACATGGATCTCGCCCCGGCCCTTGCCGATGTCGGGGTTGTTCCAGTCGGTCACCACCGGCGCGGAGGAGTCGGCACCGCCGCGCCCGATGTAGAGGATGCGCCCGTCAGGGGCGGCGACCAGGCCGTGCGGCTCCCCGATCTGGTCGTTCTGCCCGGGCTGATTGGGCTGGGTGACGCGCTCCGCCGTGTAGTTGGCGGTGATGGTCGCCCGGCAGTCGGCGCGGGAGGTCCGTGTCGTCCAGGCCAGTGCCCCGCGCAGATGTTCGCGGAAGTCGCTCTCGGCATACGAGTCGGCGGTGCCGCCCATCGCGGTGTAGAAGGAGCGGCCGCCGTCGTAGTCACGGCACCACGAGACCGGATGGTCCCAGCCGTTGGCGCCCTGGCCCGGCTGGTAGGAGCTCTCCTTGACCCGGGCCACCGTGTGGACGGAACCGGAGGGGTTTACCGCCCAGTTGAACCACTTGTCGGGCCGTTTCCAGTTCAGGGGCAGGCTCTTGGTCGCGGGATGCCGGCGGTCACCGACCTCGACGACCGCCCGCTGGACGGTGGCCGGCGAGGTGGCCGGCCGGGCTCCGACCAGTCCTGTGAACCAGTCCGAGTAGGGCTCGGTGCGGGCCGCGTCATGGACGCCGACGAAGCCGCCGCCGGCCTCCATGTACGCCTCGAGGCCGGCTTCCTGTTCGGGGTCGAGCACATCGCCGCCACCGGTGAGGAAGACCACGGCGTTGTACCTCCCGAGCTTCCTGGCGTTGGTGAAGACGGAGGCGTCGTCGGTGGCGTCGGTACGGAACCGGCCCGAGGCCGGCCCCGTCAGCCCGATCTGCTCGACCGCTGCGATTCCTGCGTCGACCGTCGGCGACTCCTCGGTGGCCGAAGCGTGGAAGACGAGGACCCGAACATTCTCTCCGCCCGGCGGCGAGGGAAGGGACAACGTTGTCGTCCCGGTGGCCGGAGGATCCGGATAGGGTCGGGCCGTGGCGGCGGTCCCGCCCAGCAGGGAGGCGCCGAGTGCTCCGGCGAGGAGCGCCGCCGCCGTTGCGCGCCTCGTGCTCGGGCCGCGACGGGATCTCGACCGGTGATGTGGTGCACGGTGCATGTGTTCACCCACCCCTCATTGGTCACAGCAACAGCCGTGAAGCTAGACCTCTTTTGATGAGTCGCCAATAGGTATGCCTGCAATGCGACAAACTTTGTCCCGGGTGTGGAGAAACGAAGATCACCCGGCTACCGTGTGCCGCCCGGCCTGAATTCGTCCGGCCCATATTCCGTGCATCGCTGGGGAGTTCGTATGGACAGACGGAGTTTCAACCGGCGCGCGCTGGCAGGCGGCGCTGCCGCGGCCGCCGGCGCGACATCGTTGTCGTTCGCCGCTGCTCCTGCGAGCTCCGCCGAAGGTGACGCACCGAAGACTGCCCCGGCCGGCGGTGCCGTACGCCATCTCAAGCTCTATGCCGAGAAGCTGCCGGACGGCCGGATGGGCTATGGCCTGGAGAAGGGAAAGGCGTCCGTACCGGGGCCGATGATCGAACTGATCGAAGGAGACACCCTGCACATCGAGTTCGAGAACACGATGGATGTCCCGGCAAGTCTGCATGCGCACGGCGTCGATTACGACATCGCGAGCGACGGCACCCGACTGAACCGCAGCCACGTCGAACCCGGCGGAACGCGCACCTACACCTGGCGCACCCACACCCCGGGCAGGCGGAAGGACGGCACCTGGCGGCCGGGAAGTGCGGGCTACTGGCACTATCACGACCATGTGGTGGGCACGGACCACGGGACGGGCGGAATCCGCAAGGGCCTGTACGGCCCGGTGGTGGTGCGGCGGACGGGCGACATACTCCCGGACAGGCAGTTCACGATCGTGTTCAACGACATGACGATCAACAACAGGCCGGGGCACGAGAGTCCGGACTTCCGGGCCACGGTGGGTGAACGGGTCGAGATCGTCATGATCACACACGGGGAGTACTACCACACCTTCCATATCCATGGTCATCGCTGGGCGGACAACAGAACCGGACTGCTCGCAGGACCCGATGACCCCTCGCGCATCATCGACAACAAGATCACGGGCCCTGCCGACTCCTTCGGTTTCCAGATCATCGCCGGCGAGCATGTGGGCGCGGGCGCGTGGATGTACCACTGCCATGTGCAGAGCCACTCGGACATGGGGATGGCAGGGCTGTTCCTGGTGGCCAAGCCGGACGGGACAATTCCGGGTTACGACCCGCATCACCCGGCCGCGGCCGGCGCGAAGCGGTCGTCCGGTCAGGGGGGCCACACCCAGGAGCACGGTTCCGGGCCGGGGGCAAGGGCGAGCGGATGACCGGCGACGCCGTTTGCCGATGGGCCGGTTGACGCAGAGCCCGGTCACCCGAGCGGGTATTCGTAGACCACGAACCCACGGAAGCGCGCCACCCTGTCGTAGAGGGCGCGGGCGGCGTCGTTGTCCTGCTGGGTGTTCCAGTAGAGCCGCGGCAGACCCCGGTCGCGCGTCGCCTTGGCCACGTACTCGATCAGGGCCCGGGCGGCGCCCTGCCCCCGCGCCGCCTCGTCGACATACAGGTCCTGCAGATAACAGGCGCCGGACGACCAGACGTTGGCGTGGAAGACGTAGTGGGCGATGCCGATGAGGGTTCCGTCGACACGCGCCCCGACGCCGTGCAGTTCATCACCGCGCAGCAGCCGCTGCCAGGTCTCCTCGTACGCCTCGTCGGGCTCGTCGGTGCGGTAGAAGGCCTTGTAGCCGCGCGCCAGGGCTTCCCAGCGCCGGTGATCCCCGGGGAGTAACGGGCTGATCTCCATCATGGCGGCATCCTGCCACGCCTCCCCTCCGTCCCGGCGCGTGCCGAGCTGTGCTGCGTCGGGCCGCTGCGCCGTTCAGCGGCCGAAGTTCCGGCGGCACAGAGCCGTGAGCGACGGGTCCGCGACACCTGCCGACTCATTGCACAGATACGTCATGTCATAGCCTCGGCGCGGGCGCGGCGGCCGGTACCCGCCCGCGTCCGGCCGGTGCGTTCGGCCGGAACCGGCCTGAGGCGGTGTACGGCGGGCCGGCGGAACGGGCCTCTCGGCGTGCCGGGGCGGGACCGCCACCGGCGGTCGGACACCGTTCACGCGGTCCGTTGCGGCTCCCTCGGCCTTCCCCGCCCCGTCCTGCCCGGTCTGCTCTTCCCGGCCCTCCGCTCCCGACCTCATCAGCTCCTCGCGCGCCGTCGGCCGCAGTGGAGTGACGGGTGAGGGTGAGAGGTTCCCGGCCGGGGCGAGACCGGGTGCCCGCGGACCCGGAGGTCCCGCAGTGCCCTGCACGGAAACACAGCCTGTGGCGGTCAGAAGTACGAGGAGGGCGAACGGCATGGTGCGGAGGCGCATTTGTACACCTTCGCGCAGCGGCGGACGGCGTCGGTGGCAACTCCGGGCCGGACCACCGTGACGGGTGACATGAAGCCCCGGCGGCACGGCGGCACCCTGGACGTGCCGGCGCGACGCCCGGCGGAGCGTGGGCCGAGGGAAGCAGGGACGGGAGGCGGCGCCTGCCCGGCATGGGCCTCTCTGGTCGTGGTCATGGGGGAGACCATGACCGGGCTCCCTCGTACGCTGTACGGCATGACGGACGCGATCATCGTCGGATCCGGTCCCAACGGCCTTGCAGGTGCGGTGACTCTCGCCCAGGCGGGCATGCGCGTCACCGTCCTCGAAGCGGCGGACGAGCCAGGCGGGGGCTGCCGCTCCGGTGAGCTCACCCTGCCCGGACTGCTGCACGACCATTGCTGCGCCGTGCATGCCACCGCCATCGCATCGCCTGCCCTCGACGCCCTCGGGCTGCAACGGCACGGTCTCGAGTGGGCCTGGCCCGAAATCGATCTGGCCCATCCCCTGGACACCGGCCCGCCCGGACTGATGTTCCGGTCCATCGAGGCGACCGCCGGAGCACTCGGCCCGGTGGACGGCCCCGCCTGGCGCAGGGTCCTCGCCCCGATCGCGGGCGGGTTCGACGCCCTGTTCAGCGACATCATGCGGCCGCTCGCCCACGTCCCGGCCCACCCGGTGCACCTCGCACGGTACGGCCTCCTCGCCGCACTTCCGGCGGCCCTGCTCACCCGGCACTGGCGCACCGGCACCGCACGGGCGCTGTTCGCCGGCGTCGCAGCCCATGGCTTCCACCCGCAGAACCGCCCGCTGACCAGTGCGATCCCGCTCATGCTGATCGCCGCGTGCCATGCGCACGGCTGGCCTGTCGCCCGCGGCGGCTCGCGCGCCGTCAGCGATGCGCTCATCGCCCGGCTGAAGGAGCTCGGCGGAACGGTCGAGACCGGAGTACGGGTCGACTCCCTCGATCAGCTCCCGCCGTGCTCCGTCGTTCTGCTCGACCTCACTCCGGGGGCCGTGATCCGCATCGCGGGTGACCGGCTGCCGCCGCGCGTACGGAGGGCCTACGCGCGCTTCCGCCACGCCCCGGGCGCGTACAAGGTCGATCTCGCGGTGGAAGGGGGTGTGCCATGGCGGGACGAGGCATGCCGGCGCGCAGGCACCCTGCATCTGGGCGGGTCGGCGGCGGAGGTCGCGTACACGGAGCAGGAGATCAATCGCGGCAGGATGCCCGAGCGGCCCTTTGTGCTGGTGGCACAGCAGTATCTCGCCGATCCCGGCAGGTCGCGCGGCGGCATCCACCCCGTGTACGCCTATGCGCATGTGCCGCACGGCTATCGGGGCAATGCGACGGACGCCGTGCTACGGCAGTTCGAACGCTTTGCGCCCGGTGTCAGGGAGCGGATCGTCGCGACAGCCGTACGGTCGGTCACCGCAACGGAGGCATACAACCCGAACCACGTCGGCGGCGACATCATCACCGGTGCCACTGGCCCTCTCCAGCTCACGCTGCGGCCGCGCGGCACGGCCACCGACCCGTACAGCACGGGCATCCCGGGGGTCTACATGTGCTCTGCGGCCACTCCGCCGGGCACGGGCGTGCACGGCATGTGCGGGTACAACGCGGCCCGGGCGGCCTTGCGTGCGGCACAGCGGGATCGGTAGCAGACTCATGAGGGGGCAATCCGAGGAAGGGCGACGCACCATGCTCACCACTCGCTACGTCACAGGCTCCCCGAACTGGATCGATCTCGGCACCCCCGACATCGAGGGAGCGAGCGCCTTCTACGGCGGCCTGTTCGGCTGGAACTTCCAGTCGGCGGGTCCCCAGGCGGGCGGCTACGGCATGTACCAGCTCGGCGGACGAACCGCGGCAGCGGGGATGACCGCTCCGCCGGAGCAGGGAGCGTCCGCCTGGAACATCTACTTCCAGTCCCCCGACGCCGATGCCACGGCCAAACGGGTGAGAGACGGTGGAGGATCCGTCTATGCCGAGCCGATGGACGTCTTCGACCTGGGCCGCATGGCCGTCTTCGCCGATCCGGCGGGCGTGGGCTTCTCGACGTGGCAGCCCGGCACGAACAAGGGCCTCGACGTGGTCAACGAACCGGGTTCGTTGCGCTGGGTGGAGCTCTACACACCGGACACGGACGCCGCGCTCGGCTTCTACCGTTCGGTCTTCGGCTGGGAGGAGTACGGCATCCCGGTCCCCGGCGGCGACACCTACACCACGGTCAACCCGGCGGGCGCGGGCCCGGACGGCATGTTCGGCGGCCTCGTCCCCCTGGAGACCGACGCGGCCGAGGCGGCCGACGGCCCCTACTGGCTCCCGTACTTCGAGGTCGACGACACGGACGCGACCGTCTCGCGGGCCGAACAGCTGGGCGGTAAGGTCCGGTTGGCACCACTGGACCTGGAGGACGTGGGCCGCATCGCGAAACTGGCGGATCCGTACGGGGCACGGTTCGCGGTCATGAAGAGTGTGACGTCGGAGTGACCTCCCGTCGCCCATTGATCATTCATTGACAGGTCGTTTATCGGCAGCGGGCAACGTGTCCCGCATGCCGATCAACACCACCATCACCACGACCACCAGCACCGACCATGAACTCTCCTGGCAGGAGACGGCCCTCTGCGCCCAGGTCGGCCCCGAGTTCTTCTTCCCTGCCCCCGGCTCCTCCGTCCGTGAGGCGAAGGAGCTCTGCGGGGCGTGCGAGGGGCGGCAGGCATGCCTGGAGTACGCGCTGGCGAATGATGAGCGGTTCGGGGTGTGGGGTGGCCTGTCGGAGAAGGAGCGGGTGAGGCTGAGGCGCGATCAGAACCAGGGCCGCCGGAGGTAACGCCCGTTCTTGGCGAGCCCGGCACGCTCGGCGACCTCATCGGGCGCGGGAAGCGCTGCGCCGGCCTGCACCGGCCGGACGACGCGCTGCGGATAGTGGCCACCGGCGGGGGAGGCCACGCCGCCGCATGCGGGATCGCCGGCGAACCAGATGACTTCGGGGTGGGCGTTCTGCTTGCGGCGGAGGTCGCAACGGTAAGGGACGGGATGGATTGCGACCTCACGGTCCGGAGCGATTGCCAGCACCAGGACGTAGTCCCGGCTCCGTGGGATGTATGTACACGCATAGGCTCGCCATGGGTAGCACCGGAGGATTCGGCTGATGTGAGGCGCTCCCAGTACTCCCATCGCGAGGAAAGGGATAACGGGTAGTGAGACGAGGAGCGTAATGGCTACCCACGAGATCGCGTCTTCTGTCTCCATCAGTGATGTGAACGTTGCAATCAGCACCGCAGGTCCGACGATCGAGGCGATGCACCAGAAGATGCGCCTCTTTACAAGCCTGTGATACCCCTTTGAGGTCGCCGGATAGTCGAGTGCAGTCTTGCAAATCGGGATGGCTGGAGCGGCAAGATCTGTCACAGAAGTACCTCCAGGAGCCGACTCGGGGGAAGTGGTGTCTGCGTTTCGGGAGCAACGAATCTGATCGTCTGTGCGATGCCCAGGAGAATGTCCATGTAATCTGCCGCCATTGTCGTGGCGCACGTTGTCAAGTCGATGACAAGCGCCTCGGATCCGTAGGGCCTGGCTACGGCCAGGCGAGCCTGGAACACTTCGGGCGCATCAGTTGTGATTCCGGTGGCAGCCATGAGCTCGGCCGGAGGCTTTGGCACTATCCGACTCGTGATCGCAGCTGGCATGCCGCAAGGGAGGTGGATGAGTTCTCTGTCCATGATTTTTCCGAACTTGCCAACTGCCAGTTCGATTCCGCAGGTAGCCACTGCCAGAGCAGCATTCGGAGCACCCGTGGGAATTTCGGACAACGTGACGACTGAGACGCAAAGTTCACCTTCAGAGCCGACGTGAAGTCCGAATGCGGCATGCATGGTGCCGTTCTCAAACAGGTCACGCAGCAGGCTGAACAAACCAGTTAAGTCACCCAAATTCTGCTCAGCGATCAACGCATCCTTGTGGATGAGTAGGAGCTCCTGTTCCAGTCGGAAGTGCAGTTGGTCAAGATTCTCGGGATCGATGTCGTGGTACCCAGGTGGGAGAGCAAACCAGCAGCTGCCGACTTGTGGAGCAGACCCAAGGCCCATGGAGGATCTCCTATCGAGCTTGTGACCAAGTGCGGATGGCGGAATAGAGATTGGGGGCATCCGAAGTGCCGAGACGCGCGCCATCAATCGCTGCCCCACCGATCTGAACGCCCTCACGATCCTCGTAGTCCGTAAGCCCCAGGCTCGACGTTGCAACGCCTGTGCCGGCAACAGCCGCTTGGAGTGACTGGGACGACACCAACTCGCCGGACCGACGAACCGTCCAGTCCAGGACGGGTTTGGGGGCATCGTTGATGGACTGCATTGCCGCACCGGTACCAGTTCTGAAGGTCCGCACCCCTGCCTGGAGGTTTGACAGGCTGTCTTCCGCCGTACCCGAAGCACGGGCTGCCGTGATCGCGCCCTTGGCGCCCTTGGCGATGGCGGCCAGTCCTGGCACGGCACCTAGCGCGTCGCCTGCGAGGGACGCGGAAGCAGCCCAGAACTTTCCGTCGAATTCCCCTTTGCTGAAGCCGTTCTTGAGGGCGGTTTGTAGCTTCGGGTCCCGGGCATGGACGACGAATGCTGCGAGACTTAATCCCGCAGCAACGAAGACCAGCGGGACAGCAACTCCGGTTGCGAAGACGGCGACAAGTCCGAGCGCAGCCGACAGCGTGCTCAACCCATCCCCCAGATTCTCGTCCACCCACTTCAGCACCCCGTCAAACGCCCCCGGTTCCACCGGCGCCAGCCTCACCGTCGCCTCCCCGAGGCCCTTCGCGATCTGCGCCGCCTGCAACCGGTGCGTCTCCTCCAGCTCGCGTGCGAGCTTTCGCACCCCCGCCAGCGCCTCCCGTGCCTGCGTCACCCCGCGCGCCGCGGCCGCGAGGTCCGTGGCGGGGGCATCGGGTCTGGCGCGGGTGGAGGACTCGTGTGCCTCGGCCTTGGTGAGGGCCGTCGATTCGAGCTTGGCGCGGGCCTCATAGGTTCGGGCGGTCGCCTGGTAGCCGACCAGGTCGTCGTGCCAGACGCCCAATTGCTTCGCGGCTCCCGACAGGGAGAGATGCGCGTTGCGCAGACAGCGCGGGAGGTCGCCGTCGAGCGCCTCGCGGAAGGCTCTCGCGGCCTCGCCCTGCCAGGAGGAGCTCTCGCCGAGCAGACGCTCGACGAGGTGGCGGGCCGTGCCGAGGGATGCGGCGGACGTGGTCAGCTTCGTGCGCAGGGCGGCGATCTCGGCCGGGCTGCCCGGGGCGGGGTCCCAGCCCAGATGCGGGAAAGAAGTGTCAGTCATGCGGCGTCACCGCCCTGAATGCCGCCTTGATGGCCCGGTTGATCTCGCTGTAGTCCGCATGGCCCGCCCTGACGCCCTCATGAACGGTGCCGATGCGTTCGCGCAATTGGTCGGCTCCGTACTTCCAGCGCTCCTGGAAGCCGTCGCACGCCTCGTCCAGCTCCTTCGTGCCGAGCTGATCCGCGCGTACGTGTTCCAGCGCGCGTCTTGCCGCGCTCAGCGAGGTCAGTGATTCCTGGAGTGCGTGTGTGAAGCGGCCCAACTGGGCGGTGTCCACCGAAAGATCACGGCTCATGGCTGACCACCATGGCAGATCATCTCGAAAGCGCAGAAATGCCTTACGTCCAACGAGTGGTGGGATAACAGGATGCTGACGACCGCCACCCGTCATTACGATCAGCGCGCATGAGCAACCGGATCACCGACGAGGAGCTGGTGGCGTTCGGCCGTATGGTCGGGCGACTGCGGGCACTGCCCCTGGACGACCCCCGGCGGATGCGTGGCGAGGAACTTGCCGCGTCGTTCGCGCGGGAGAGTCGCAACAAGCGGCGCAAGGCTCGTAGGCAGCTGCGCTCGGCGGCGGACGCGGTACTGAGCGCCGCCACCGCGACCGGTGCTCTCGACCGGCGGGAGGACAGCGCGCTGGCGATGCGCGAGGGGAGTCCGGGGGAGTACGTGAAACCGCGGCACTGCTACGTCTGCAAGTCGCTGTATCGACAGGCCGATGCCTTCTACCACCGGCTCTGTCCGGACTGCGCCCGTGACAACGCGGCGCGTCGAGCCCTGAGGACCGACCTTGCCGGCCGACGTGTGCTGCTCACCGGCGGTCGTGTGAAGATCGGCTTCCAGCTGGCGCTGATGATGCTCAGGGACGGCGCCGATGTTCTCGTCACGAGTCGTTTCCCGCAGGACACCCTGCGGCGGTTCCGTGCCGTCGAGGGCAGTGCGGACTGGTTCGGGCGGCTGACCGTCGTGGCGATCGATCTGCGCGATCCGCGGCAGGTGCTCGGCCTCTGCGACCGGCTCCGCGCCCAGGGCGAGCCCCTTGACATACTCGTCAACAATGCGGCGCAGACGATACGCAGACCCCCCGAGTCGTACGCCCTGCTCGCCGCGGGCGAGGGGGCATCACCGCCCCCGGGCGTGCTCGCCGCACCGGGATACGCGGCCATGGCGGCCATCGGCCGAGCCCCGTCCGATGCGCTCGACCTCGTGCTTCCCGCCGTGGACGAGGCCGGGCTGCTGCCCGACTCGGCGCCGGTCAACTCCTGGTCCGCACGCATCGGTGAGCTCGACCCGGCGGAAATCCTCGAGACCCAGCTCGTCAATGCCCTGGCGCCCGCGCTGCTCTGCGACCGGCTGCTGCCGCTGCTGCTGGCGTCGCCGCGCCCGCGCCGCTACATCGTCAATGTGTCGGCCGTCGAGGGCCGGTTCGCCGTACGGAACAAGACCGGTGGGCATCCGCACACCAACATGGCCAAGGCCGCACTGAACATGCTGACGCGCACGAGCGCCCAGGAGCTGGCGGCCCAGGGGGTGCACATGTGCAGTGTGGACACGGGCTGGATCACGGATGAGAACCCCGCCCCGCGGAAGGCGCGTATCGCCGCGGTCGGCACCCGCACGCCGCTGGACATCGTGGACGGAGCTGCCCGTGTGTACGACCCGATCGTGCGGGGAGAGGCAGGGGCGCCGGTCGCAGGCGTGTTCCTGAAGGACTACCGCGAAGCCGACTGGTGACGTCAGTGTCCCGGCGAGTGATCAGCTCGCCGGGATGCGAAACGTTTCTCCGTATGTCTGCCACTGCAGAGGCGTGGCCAGATCGAGATTGCCCTTCCGCAGGAACACCCGCTGCGCGGTGTCGATACGGGACGTGTCGCGCTGTGTCTCGGTAAGCCCGGCCTTCATCACGGATCGGCCCACGTCGAGGAAGGTGTTCAGATACGCCTTCTCGTCCCCGCCCTCGGCCGCCGTCCTCGCCTTCTTCATCGCCGCCGCGCGGATGCCGTAGAAGCCGTCGGCCTCCAGGCCGGGACCGTGCAGCACCATCGCGTCGTAGTAGATGAACTGGCCGAGCGTACCGAGGCCGTCCATCTTGGCGAGCTGGACGGCGGGGTCGAAGTAGACCCGGTCGCGCGTCCTGTCCTGGGCCTTCCGGAAGGCCGCCTTCTGCGACTCGCGCTCCCAGGCCTCCTTGAAGCCGGGGTCGAGGCCCTCGTGCGAGTCGGTGCCGTCGACCTCGCGGAGGGCGGGGAGGTAGCGGGCGAGTCCGTTGTCGGGGTGTTCGGCGGTGTACGACTCGACGAGCTGGAGCATGTCGTTGGTGCCCGAGCAGAAGCCGATGATGCCGGCGGTGTAGCCGTTGCCGTCACCGAGGTCCTCGATCTGGTTGTACTGACTGCGCCAGTCGAGCGTCGAGCTGTCCGCGCTCGCCACCAACTGCGCGGCGATCTCCCTCTTGGCCGGGGCGGCGAGGCCCGGCGGCATCTTGGCGATCCGGGCCTCCAGCGCCTTCTGTTCCGCGGCCGAGCCCGACTTCAGGGGGTTCGGTGCGTGGTTCGGCCGCTGTGCCGCCGCGTTCGGCCGGTCGGCGAGCGGAACGTCCGACTCCCCGCCGCCGCCGACAACGGCGGACACGACTACGGCGACCGGGGCGGCGACGAGGAGGATGCGTGTCAGAGGCTTCACGGGGCCAGCCTACGGGGCCCTCACCTGCGCAAACGCCCCGCCCCTCGGAATGTCCGCTTCCGCCCCGGTGTGTGTCAGCCCGCCGCGCGCGCCGCGAGCCGCGCCTTGCGCGCGGCGAGCTTCTCGTCGAACTTGAGGGCCTCGGAGTCCAGGCCTCCCATGTACAGGCCCAGCTCCTCCTGCGCCTTCATGCCCTCCGGGCCGAGCCCGTCGATCTCCATGACCTTGAGGAACCGCAGGACGGGCTGCAGCACGTCGTCGTGGTGGATGCGCAGGTTGTAGATCTCGCCGATCGCCATCTGAGCCGCTGCACGCTCGAAGCCAGGCATGCCGTGCCCCGGCATCCGGAAGTTGACGACGACGTCGCGCACGGCCTGCATCGTCAGGTCCGGGGCGATCTCGAAGGCTGCGCCGAGAAGATTCCGGTAGAAGACCATGTGCAGGTTCTCGTCGGTCGCGATCCGGGCCAGCATCCGGTCGCAGACCGGGTCCCCCGACTGATGGCCGGTGTTGCGGTGCGAGATACGTGTCGCAAGCTCCTGGAAGGCCACGTACGCCACGGAGTGCAGCATCGAGTGACGGTTGTCGGACTCGAAGCCCTCCGACATGTGGGACATCCGGAAGCGCTCCAGCTGGTCCGGATCGACCGCACGGGAGGCGAGCAGATAGTCGCGCATCACGATGCCGTGGCGGCCCTCCTCGGCGGTCCACCGGTGCACCCAGGTGCCCCAGGCGCCGTCACGGCCGAAGAGCGTCGCGATCTCGTGGTGATAGCTGGGCAGGTTGTCCTCGGTGAGCAGGTTCACCACGAGGGCGATCCTGCCGATGTCGGTGACCTTGGACTGGCCGGGCTCCCAGGGCTCGCCGTCCTCGAAGAGCCCGGCGAAGTTCCGGCCGTCCGTCCAGGGGACGTACTCGTGCGGCATCCAGTCCTTGGCGATCTTGAGATGCCGGTTGAGTTCCTTCTCCACCACCTCTTCCAGCGCGTACAGCAGCCGGGCGTCCGTCCACGCTTCCGAACTGGTGAGGTGGGGAGAGGTGATCGTCACGGGTGCTCCTGGGGACGCGGAGAGATATCGGGGGTGCAGGCCGGGCCGAAGCCTTCGGGCGACCCGCCGGATGAGGGGGAGGCGGGCGCGCTTACCTACGGCCTCGTAGGTTACGAAACCGTAGGTTAAAGGCCCGGTAAGCCATGGGCCAAGCCCGCGTCCGTTACGTTCCCTTTCATCTGTTTATGTGTGCAGGTCCCGGAGGCGCACGGAGAGACAGGTCACGCAGCCTTCGAGCTTCTCGAATTCGCTGATGTCCACAGGAACCGGGTCGTATCCCAGGTCTGTGAACAGCTCCGCCGTCTTCGGTGCGCTTTCCGCCATGAGCAGCTTTCCGCCACCGAGCAGCACGACATGCGCTCCGGACTCCTCCGGCACCGGCAGGAACCGCGGAAAGAGGGAAGGCTGCTCCACCAGCGGCTCGTACCCGATCACTGTCCCGTCCGGCAGTGCCGTCACGGCCGACTTCAGATGCAGCACCTTCGACACCGGTACGGGAACCACCCGGGCGCCCAGTGGCTCGAAGGCCGCCCGCAACTGCTGGACGCCGGCGGAGTTGGTCCGCCCGCCCAGGCCGACATAGATCGTGTCACCGACCTTGAGGACATCGCCGCCGTCCAGCGTGCCGGGCTCCCAGACCCAGTTCACCGAGCATCCGAGCCGGGCCAGGGTCTCCTCGACCCCAACGGTCTCCGGTCGGCGCGACTCGGCTCCCGAACGGGCGATGAGGGCCACGTTGCGGAACATCACCACGGTGTCCTCGACGAAGACCCCGTCGGGGCAGTCGTCGGCGGCCTCGGTCTCCACCGTCTCCCAGTCGTGCCTGCGCAGGGCGTCCCCGTAGGCCTCCCACTGGGCGAGCGCGGCCTCCGCATCCACGGGGCGGCGCTCGACGTGGGTGACCAGGCCCTCGGCCAGGCGCGGGCTCGGACGTCGGATCAGTGCTCTTCTGCTCGGCACGGGGTCTCCTGAGCGGGCTCGGGGGGTGACGGCGCCATCATTAGCCGCATCTGCCCGGTCCCGTAAAGACCCATGCCGGGGACACCGGGCGGATCCGCCCCGCCGGGTCCGGCGGGGCGGAACGAGGGCCGGGGGTGCCCGGCCGGAGCGTCACTGCGTCCCCAGCGCCGCCCGCGCCTCGTCGGCCGACGTGGGCCGCAGCTCACCGTCGAGCAACAGCCAGCGGGTGATCCCGAGGGACTCCAGGAACCGCACATCATGGCTCGCCACGATCAGCGCTCCTTCGTACGCCTCCAGCGCCGCCGTCAGACTCCGGACACTCGCCATGTCCAGGTTGTTGGTCGGCTCGTCCAGCATCAGCAGCTGGGGCGCGGGCTCGGCGAGCAGCAGCGCGGCCAGCGCGGCGCGGAACCGCTCACCGCCCGACAGGGTTCCGGCCGCCCGGTCCGCGCGAGCGCCCCTGAACAGGAACCGCGCCAGTCGTGCACGGATGGCGTTGTCCGTGGCCGCCGGAGCGAAGCGGGCGACGTTCTCCGCCACGCTCAGCCCGTCGTCGAGCACGTCCAGCCGCTGCGGCAGAAAGCGCAGCGGTACGTCGGCCGTCACCTCACCCGAGACCGGCTCCAACTCCCCGGCGACGGTGCGCAGCAGCGTCGTCTTCCCCGCACCGTTCCGCCCGATGAGGGCGATCCTTTCGGGGCCGCGGAGCTCGAAACCGCCCGCGACCCGACCCCCGTAGGGCAGTTCGACATCCACCAGCCGTAGGACGCCGCGGCCCGGATGCACCCTGGTGCGGGGCAGCTCGATCCGGATCTCGTCGTCGTCGCGCACCGCGTCCACCGCTTCGGCGAGCCGCTCCCTGGCCTCACCCAGCTTCTCCGCGTGCATGATGCGGTGCTTGCCGGCCGATACCTGGGCCTGTCGTTTGCGTTCCCCCATCACCACCTTGGGCTCTCGCTTGCTGTCCCACATCTTCTGTCCGTACCGCTTGCGCCGGGCCAGTTTGACCTGGGCGTCGGCCAGTTCGCGCTTCTGTCGCTGCACATCGGCCTCCGCGACCCGCACCATCCGCTCGGCGGCCTCCTGCTGGGTCGCCAGTGCCTCCTCGTAGTCCGAGTAGGCGCCGCCGTACCAGGTCACCTCGCCGTCGCGCAGATCGGCGATCTGGTCGACCCGCTCGAGGAGTTCGCGGTCGTGGCTGACCACGACCATCACCCCCGACCAGGCATCCACCGCGTCGTACAGCCGCCGGCGGGCGTACAGATCCAGATTGTTGGTCGGCTCGTCGAGCAGCAGCACCCCGGGGCGCGCCAGCAGCAGCGCGGCCAGCCGCAGCAGCACGCACTCGCCGCCCGACATCTCGCCGATGGTCCGGTCGAGTCCCACGTGTCCGAGCCCGAGCTGGTCGAGCGTGGCGCGTGCCCGCTCCTCGACGTCCCAGTCGTCGCCGACCGCCGTGAAGTGCTCCTCACGGACGTCGCCCGCCTCGATGGCGTGGAGCGCGGTGCGGGTGGCCGCGACCCCCAGCGCCTCGTCGACGCGCAGCGCCGTGTCGAGCACCAGGTTCTGCGGGAGGTACCCGAAGCCGCCCGTCACCCGCACGGTGCCTTCGGTGGGGGTGAGTTCGCCTGCGGCAAGGCGCAGCAGGGTCGACTTCCCCGAGCCGTTGAGCCCGATCAGACCGGTTCGGCCCGGGCCGACCGCGAGGTCGAAGTCCTCGAAGACGGGGGTGCCGTCCGGCCAGGAGAAGGAGAGGGAGGAGCAATTGACATAGGTGGGGAAAGTAGACATACGGGTCTCCCTGTTGCGAGAAATGGACGGGCAACGGGTGAGACACCGGGGGACGGCACAAAGGCCCTGGTCCGGAGGGACGGAACGGCTCGTACGCCGAGGTCGCACACGGCACGCGGGCAGAAAGCCGCGTCGCACGGTGTCTCAGGACCTCAGACGAGCAATGTCCTTCTCCGATCAACGACAACAGAACCGGATTCGAAGCTACGCCCGGTCCGGCGGTGGGGCAAACGATTAATCCGGCGGGCGTGCACACCGGCCGGTTTCCGCCGTCAGCAGGCGTCGCGCATCAGCTCGGCGAGATCCTCGTCGAGGTCCAGATAGAGGTGCTCGCGCCCGGCCGGGACCAGTCCCTCGACCCGTGTGAGGAACCGCCGCACCTCGGAGGTGCGGACGTGCACCATGGCCGTGCCCTCGGGGGCATGGAACTCGAGGACGGTGCGGTCGTAGCCGTACGGCCGTACCCGTACGTCCCCCACACCCGCGGGCGCCTCCATGCCCTCCACGAGCAACTCGCGTGAGAACTCCCAGGACACCTCCGTGCCCTCCAGGGTGGCCGGCGCGGGGAACTCCATGCTGACGGCGAACGGATCCGCACGGTCGTAGCGGAGGGTGGCCGGCACGGATTCCATCTTCGGCGCGGAGGCGACCAGACGGGCCTGCACGGCCTGCTCGATGATGGTGGCCATGGCCTGCTCCCTCTCCTCGTTGCGGCGCGGCGACGTCTTCTCGCACAGAAGTAGACGGCGGATTGACAAAATCCGTGCATCGGCCGGACGAGGTCGCACGGGTGACCTGCGTCACCGCCGTCCCGCACCTGGCGTGTGGCCGGAAGTCGTCCGTTCCCGGGCGGGAGGCGCTCTGGACCGGATCCCGCTGGTGGATTACGTTCGCGCGCCATGACGTCCATGGGGAAGACGAGACGAGCGGTTTCCGTGGGACTGTGCGGGGCGGCGCTCGCCGCGGCCCTCGCGGCCCCGGCACACGCGGCGGACGAACGGCGGCTCCCGCACTGGGAGCTCAAGCAGACGGGTACGGAGGTGCGGTTCCGGGGCCTCGCCGCCGTCAGCCGGAGCACCGCGTGGGCCGCGGGCTCCAAGGGCACGGTGCTCCGCACCACGGACGGCGGCCGGAGCTGGCGGAACGTCTCTCCGCCCGGCGCGGGCGAACTGGAGTTCCGGGACGTCGAGGCCTTCGACGGCAGGCGGGCCGTGGTACTGGCCATCGGCGAGGGCGAGGCATCCCGGGTCCTCCGTACCACCGACGGCGGGGCGACCTGGACCGAGTCCTTCCGCAATACCGATCCGAAGGCCTTCTACGACTGCATCACCTTCTTCGACAGCCGTCATGGTCTTGCCATGAGCGACCCGGTCGACGGAAAGTACCGGATCCTGTCGACCGGCGACGGCGGCAGGTCGTGGAAGGTGCTGCCGAGCGCAGGGATGCCGCCCGCCGAGCCGGGCGAGGCGGGATTTGCGGCGAGCGGTCAGTGCCTGGTCAGCTCCGGCCCGAGGGACGTCTGGCTGGCGACCGGCGGCGGTGCCCGTGCGCGGATCCTGCACTCGGCCGACCGTGGACTGCACTGGACTGCGGCCGAGTCGACGATCCCGGCCGGGGACCCGGCCCGGGGAGTCTTCGCCCTCGCCTTCCGTGACCGCCGCCACGGGCTCGCGGTCGGGGGCGACTACCGGACCGGACAGGCGTCGCCGCAGGCGGGCGCGGTGAGCAGGGACGGCGGCCGCAGCTGGAGCGGGGCCAGGACCCCGCCCCCGGCCTACCGCTCGGGTGTTGCCTGGCTCCCGCACAGCCGGTCCGCCGCCCTGGCCGTCGGCCCCACCGGCACGGATCTCACGACCGACGGCGGCCGCAGCTGGCGGACGGTCGACCCGGGGTCGTACGACACCGTCGACTGCACGGCCGACTTCGGGTGCTGGGCATCGGGCGAGAAGGGCAGGATCGCCCGACTGGAGTTCTGACCGGGATTTCCGGGGCCGGGATCACCGGGAACGTGCCTGTCCGGTGGTTCCGGCCGTCCGGCCGGGAGCCCTATCCCGGCAACTGCTGCCGGTACCGCTCGAGACCGGGCGCCGTCTTCGTCGCGATGAACTCCGTGATGCGGTACGCGCACACCCCACCGGTGACGAAGGGGTCGGCCGCCGCGATCTCCTCGATCCGCGCGCGGTCGTCCCCGACGGCGAGCACCACACCCCCGTCACGCGGGTTCTTGCGTCCCGACGCGATGAACACACCCTCCTCGTACAGGGCGTCCAGCCAGGCGACATGGGCGTCGAGGAGCGCGTCGACGCGCTCGACGGGCGCGGTGTAGGTCAATTCCAGTACGAACATGATCGCCAGGTTAGCCGGGTGTCTAAGGTGGAGGTCATCATGACCACCATCAGGACACCCGCGGACGAGACCGAGGCCCGAGCCGTACAGGACGAACTGCGCGCACGCGTCGTACTCGACGAACCGGGGCCGCCGCCCGGCACCGGCCTCGTCACCGGAGTGGACGTGGCCTACGACGACGAGCGCGATGTCGTCGTCGCGGCCGCCGTGGTCCTCGACGCGGGTACTCTCGCGGTCGTCGAGGAGACCACTGCCGTCGGCAGGGTCGCGTTCCCCTATGTGCCCGGGCTGCTCGCCTTCCGCGAGATCCCGACCGTGCTGGCTGCGCTGGAGTCGCTGAACACGGCACCCGGGCTGGTCGTCTGCGATGGCTACGGCCGTGCGCACCCCCGCCGCTTCGGGCTGGCCAGCCACCTCGGCGTGGTCACCGGACTGCCGGTGATCGGCGTCGCCAAGAACCCGTTCACCTTTGCCTGCGATCCCCCCGGACACCGGCGCGGCGAGGCCGCTCCGCTGCTTGCGGACGACGGCGAGGAGGTCGGCAGGGCGCTGCGCACCCAGGACGGCGTCAAGCCGGTGTACGTCTCGGTGGGCCACCGGATGTCGCTTGCCAACGCCTGCGCCCACACCCTCGCCCTCGCGCCGGACTTCCGCCTGCCGGAGACGACGCGGCGTGCGGACGCGCTCTGCCGCCGGGCGCTGCGCGAGGCAACGGCCTGAGACGACGGCCTGAGACGACGGCCTGAGACGACGGTCTGAGACGACGGTCTGAGACGACGGCCCGAACAGCCTGACGCAGCGGTCCGAGGAGCGGACCGCGGAGGCCGAGGCGGGCCATGCTCCAGGGCGCGGGTGTACGGCTGCGGTGCCGGCTTGCGCGAGTGTCCGCCCGCCGGACGAGGCGACGGGTCCGTCATGCCCCGGACGGCGAAGTGTCGCGTGCCAGGGCCCTTTCGGTGTGCGGCCGTTCGAACCCCTGCAGCACGCCGCCGACGGAGAAGCACACGGCCCCGCTGAGGGTGCCCCAGTCGGCGATGTCGGCGTTCACCAGGCTCCCGGTCTGCGGCACGGTGAAGTCGGCCAGTGCCGCGATCATGAACAGTGCGGATCCGAACTGGTTGACTGCCACGATCCACCAGCCGAGTTCGCGCGCCCGGACGGCCGGGCGGCCATGACAGACCTCCACCAGGGCCAGGTGCCCGGAAATGAGGAACAGCAGACAACCGATCATGTCGGGCGCCCAGATCAGCCGGTTTGTCTGCTGGGCGGAGAGTCCGTGGAGGAACGAGTCCAGCAGGTTGACTCCGAACACCAGTGTCCCGGCGAACAGCACGAACGTGCTGAGCCAGTCGATCTGCATGGGCTCGTAGCTCCACCAGCGCCAGCCGCGCGTCTCCAGCGCTTCCGATGTGCTGCCCAGCCTGGGCGCGTTGATCGTCTGGAGCAGGGAGGCATAGCCGCCCGCGTTGAAGAACAGCCCACCCGCGAAGTAGACGCAAGCACTTGTCGTCGCACTGCCGCCACCGAGGGCGACGGCAGCACCGAGAGCGAACAGCGCCCCTCCCACGGTGAAGGCCACGGCGGCCGTGGTGTTGAGGGTCCGCAGCCGGCCGAGGGCCACGGTGTCCGCCGATCGGGGGACACCTTCCGCGTCCTCGGCCGCCCTGACCGTGAGTGCGCCTCGTTTGCGCGCCGCACGCGACTCCCAGACCGCGACGCCGCCCTCGGCGAGGCGCCAGGTCAGCCTGGTGGTGAACGGTCCTGCGCCCTCGGCCCGCTTCGCGATGTGACCCACGCGGTCAGGGTAGTGAGCCCGGTCCCGCGGGAATCCGGACAGGCGCCGCGACACGCAAGCCCTTGGCCGGTAGTGCCGATCCGCCGGGGAGGTGAACGGTCCCACGCCGGGGCGGCTCGGCTCGCCCCGCCTCCGGTCGGGACGGCCTCAGCGGGAGTGCGCGACCCGGAAGACGATCCCCGCGGCGCGCAGCCGCGTCAGCAGCGCATCGCCCATCGCGACAGCGGTCGTGACCTGCCCGGAGGTCCCCGGCAGTTCGTCGAATGCGAGGCTCAGCGCCGACTCGGCGAGGATCTTCGCCGTTTCGCCGTAGCCCGGGTCGCCGCCCGAGACCTCGGTGAAGACCCGGCGTCCGCCGCCCTCGCCGACGAAACGGACCCGGAACCAGCTCCGTTCGCGCTGCTCCGCACTCGGCCCCCGCCCCGGCTCGTAACGGTCCATCAGCCACCTGCGCGCGGGCGGGATCTGGGCGAGCGCGGCGAGGGCGCCGAGCGCGGCGGGACCGCCGAGTGCCATCGGCAACGTCTTGACCGAGGCGTAGTGCCGGTACTGGAAGTCGGGGCCGTACCGCTCCAGCCGCCGCGCCGACCGCGCCACGATCTGCGGGTCCAGCGTCGGCAGCGGCAGCGCCCACGTGCCGGTCTCCCTGCTGAACCGGGGCGCGGCGAAAGGCGCCCTGGCGCGGCGGCCCATCAGCCTGGCCTCGTGCAGCCGCCGTTCCCGGGCGGCGCGCCCGGCTTCACGTCCTCGCCCCATGGCGGTGAGCGCGGAGGCGAAGGTGCCGCCGGAGAATATTCCGCCGGCGCGGACGAAGCCGTCGACACGCAACGGCACGTCCTCCGGCAACTGCTGGACCGTGAAATAGGCGCCCAGGTCGTGCGGCACCGAGTCGAAGCCGCAGGCGTGCACGATCCGGGCACCGGTCTCGCGGGCCCGTGCGTCGTGCCGTACGAACATGGTGTCGACGAATTCCGGCTCGCCCGTGAGGTCGGTGTAGTCCGTCCCGGCCTCGGCGCAGGCGGCGACCAGCGGCTCCCCGTACCAGACGTACGGGCCGACGGTGGTGGCCACGACATGGGTGGACTCGGCGAGCTCACGCAGGGACTCCGGGTCCGAGGCGTCGGCGACGATCAACGGCAGCTCCGCAAGTGCGGGATCGACGGCGGCGAGCCGTTCCCGCAGCCGCTCCAGCTTGGCCCTGCTGCGGCCGGCGACGGCCCAGCGGCACCCCTCCGGCGCCTGCGCCGCCAGATACTCCGCGGTGAGTGCGCCGACGAAGCCGGTCGCTCCGAAGAGCACGATGTCGTACGGCCGCTCCGGTCCGTTCTGCCTGTTCACGCTGACCCTCCACCTGCTTCAGGCCTGGTCCGGCCGATCCTGACGGGCTGATCGACCGGACACAGGGCCATGCCCCGCGCCGATGCCGATGGGCGAGGCTAGCGTGAGAGCGAACTGTCCGCGCGACCGGGAGGACGGGATGGCGGCACCACCGAAGGCGGCACTGGCGAAATGGGAGAAGGTGCGGTCCTTTGCCCTGGGGCTGCCCGGAGCGGGCGAGGAGTTTCCCTGGGGGGAGACCGTGGTGAAGGTCAACAAGAAGATCTTCGTATTCCTGGGGGTGGACGACGGCAGCCATCCGCTGGGCATCGGGGTGAAGCTCAAGGACGAGGCGATGCATGCCCACGCCCTGTCCTGCCCGGGCGCCGAGCCGTCCGGCTACGGCCTGGGCAAGGCGGGCTGGGTCCGGATCCCGCTCGACGGGAAAGGTGCCCCCGTGGCGGACATGCTCCTCGACTGGGTCGAGGAGAGCTACCGCGCCGTCGCGACCAAGAGGCTGATCGCCGAACTCGACTCCCGCTGACCCGGCCGCACCCTCCGCGGAGCAGGTGGTCAGCGGTGCCGCCGGAAGTGCGACACGCGCGGCGGCACCGGCGGTGCGGGGTATAGGCATGGAGTCCCGGTCCCCCGGAACCGTGCGGAACCGGTGACGGACACTCCGCCGCCGACGGCACGGCGGTGGAACAACCAAGCGCTTGCTCGCCTCAGGGGCTTGTGCGGAGTGGAACACGTTCTTAACATCACCGATGTTACATCAGTTGTGTCATAGTGCTGGGGGCTTGATGGCAGCGACAGGGAACGACGCGCCGGGCGGTCCGCTGGCCGGAGTGCGGGTGGTCGAGCTGGCGGGCATCGGACCTGGTCCGTTCGCCGCCATGCTGCTCGGGGACCTCGGCGCCGATGTCGTACGGATCGACCGGCCCGGCGGGGCGGGACTCGGCATCGACCCGGCCTACGACCTCACCAACCGCAACAAGAGGTCCGTACTGATCGACCTCAAGGCCGATGGAGGCGCACAGCAGGTCCTCGACCTGGTCGAACGCGCCGACGTCCTCATCGAGGGCTACCGCCCCGGCGTTGCCGAACGCCTCGGGGTCGGCCCCGAGGAATGCCACGCGCGCAACCCCGGGCTGGTCTACGGCCGGATGACCGGCTGGGGTCAGGAAGGACCGCTCGCCCCGCGCGCCGGACACGACATCGCCTACATCGCGATCACCGGCACCCTCGGCATGATCGGCAAGTCCGGTGAGCCGCCCGCCGTCCCCGCCAACCTCGTGGGTGACTACGCCGGCGGTTCGCTCTATCTCGTCATCGGTGTGCTGGCGGCACTGCAGCATGCCCGTACCTCAGGGGGAAGCGGCCAGGTCGTCGACGCGGCGATCGTCGACGGCGCGGCGCATCTCGCCACCATGATCCACGGGATGATGGCCGCGGGCGGCTGGCAGGACCGCCGCGGCACCAATCTCCTCGACGGCGGCTGCCCCTTCTACGGGACCTACGAGACCGCCGACGGGCAGTACATGGCGGTCGGTGCACTCGAGCATCACTTCTACGACGAGTTCATCGAGCTGCTCGGCATCGGGAGCGAGGCTCCGGCGCGCAAGGACTTCGCCCGCTGGGGCGAGCTGCGGACCGTCGTCGCCGACCGCTTCCGCACCAGGACCCGGGACGAGTGGACGGCCGTCTTCGAGGGCTCCGACGCGTGTGTCGCGCCCGTTCTCTCGCTGCGCGAGGCGCCGGCCCACCCCCATCTCGCGGCGCGCGGCACCTTCACCGACCACGGCGGGATCACCCAGCCGGCCCCCGCGCCCCGGTTCTCCGCGACCCCCGGCGCCGTGTGCCGCCCGCCGGCCCAGCCGGGCGCGGACACCGAAGAGGTCGCACGCGACTGGGACGTACCAGGCATCTTGTCGAAGAGCGGAGACAGCTGATGAAACGGACGGTTCCGTACGGAGGGGGCGCTGTGGTCGACAGCCGGGAGGACGCACGATGAAACGACAGATCTTCGACGCCGGGCACGAGGCATTCCGTGAGACCGTGCGCACCTTCCTGGCCAAGGAGGTGCTCCCGCACTACGACCAGTGGGAGCAGGACGGCATCGTCTCGCGCGCCGCCTGGCTGGCGGCGGGCCGACAGGGGCTGCTCGGCCTGGCAGTGCCCGAGGAGTACGGCGGCGGCGGGAACGTCGACTTCCGTTACAGCGCCGTGCTCGCCGAGGAGTTCGCCCGGGCGGGCGCCGCAGGGCTCGCGATCGGACTGCACAACGACATCATCGGGCCGTATCTCACCTCGCTCTCCACCGAGGAGCAGAAGCGGCGCTGGCTGCCCGGCTTCTGCAGCGGCGAGATCATCACCGCCATCGCCATGACCGAACCGGGGGCCGGGTCCGACCTCCAGGGCATCCGCACCACCGCGGAGGACCGCGGCGACCACTGGCTGCTCAACGGGTCCAAGACGTTCATCTCCAACGGCATCCTCGCCGACCTGGTGATCGTCGTCGCGAAGACCACCCCCGAGGGCGGGGCGAAGGGGCTGTCGCTGCTGGTCGTCGAGCGAGGCATGGAAGGCTTCGAGCGCGGTCGCAACCTCGACAAGATCGGCCAGAAGGCGCAGGACACGGCCGAGCTGTTCTTCACCGACGTACGCGTCCCCAAGGAGAACCTGCTCGGCGAGCTCAACGGCGCCTTCATCCATCTGATGACCAACCTCGCCCAGGAGCGACTGAACATCGCGGTCGCCGCCATCGCCGCCGCCGAGCATCTGCTGGAGATCACCACCCAGTACGTGAAGGAGCGCGAGGCGTTCGGGCGTGCACTGGCCAGGCTCCAGCACATTCGCTTCGAGATCGCCGAAATGGCCACCGAGTGTGCGGTCACCCGGACGTTCCTCGACCGCTGCATCGTCGACCACTCGAACGGCGAGCTCGACGCGGTGCACGCCTCCATGGCCAAGTGGTGGGCCACCGAGCTGCAGAAGCGCGTTGCCGACCGCTGCCTCCAGCTGCACGGCGGCTACGGCTACATGACCGAGTACCGGGTCGCCAAGGCGTTCACGGACGGCCGTATCCAGACGATCTACGGTGGCACCACCGAGATCATGAAGGAGATCATCGGCCGCTCCCTGCTCTCCTGACCCCCGGACTCCCACCCTCGTTTGCGCACCCCTCATTCGTGATGCGAAAGGCTCTGTCTTGAGTACCGAAGCGTTTGTGTACGACGCGATCCGCACCCCGCGCGGCCGTGGCAAGGCCAACGGCGCCCTGCACGGCACCAAGCCGATCGACCTCGTCGTCGGCCTGATCCACGAGATCCGCGCCCGCTACCCGGAGCTCGATCCGGCCGCGATCGACGACATCGTCCTCGGCGTCGTCGGCCCCGTCGGCGACCAGGGCTCCGACATCGCCCGGATCGCCGCCGTCGCGGCCGGACTGCCCGACACCGTCGCCGGTGTCCAGGAGAACCGCTTCTGTGCGTCGGGGCTGGAGGCCGTCAACATGGCGGCGATGAAGGTCCGCTCCGGCTGGGAGGACCTGGTGCTCGCGGGTGGCGTCGAGTCGATGTCCCGCGTGCCGATGGCGTCCGACGGCGGCGCCTGGTTCGCCGACCCGATGACGAACTTCGACACCAACTTCGCTCCGCAGGGCATCGGCGCCGACCTGATCGCCACGATCGAGGGCTTCACGCGCCGCGATGTGGACGAGTACGCCGCGATCTCCCAGGAGCGGGCAGCCGCGGCCTGGAAGGACGGGCGCTTCGACCGCTCCGTCGTACCGGTGAAGGACCGCAACGGACTGGTCGTACTCGACCACGACGAGCACATGCGCCCGGGGACGACGGCCGACTCGCTGGCCTCGCTCAAGCCGTCGTTCGCGACCATCGGCGAGATGGGCGGCTTCGACGCCGTCGCGCTGCAGACGTACCACTGGGTGGAGAAGATCGACCACGTCCACCACGCGGGCAACTCCTCGGGCATCGTGGACGGAGCCTCCCTCGTGGCGATCGGCTCCAAGGACGTCGGCGAGCGCTACGGGCTCAGGCCCCGGGCCCGTATCGTCTCCGCGGCGGTCTCCGGATCCGAGCCCACCATCATGCTCACCGGGCCGGCGCCCGCCACCCGCAAGGCGCTGGCCAAGGCCGGACTGACCATCGACGACATCGATCTCGTCGAGATCAACGAGGCGTTCGCGGCGGTCGTCCTGCGCTTCGTCAAGGACATGGGGCTCTCCCTGGACAAGGTCAACGTCAACGGCGGCGCGATCGCGCTGGGCCACCCGCTGGGTGCCACCGGCGCGATGATCCTCGGCACGCTCATCGACGAACTGGAGCGACAGGACAAGCGCTACGGCCTGGCCACGCTCTGCGTCGGCGGCGGCATGGGCATCGCAACGATCGTCGAGCGTCTCTGACCTTCCCGTCCCTTCCCTCTTACGGAGAATCAGCAATGTCAGCAACAACGCCGACGAGTTCCACCATCCGCTGGGAGCAGGACGAGACGGGGATCGTCACCCTCGTCCTCGACGATCCCGACCAGTCCGCCAACACCATGAACCGGGCCTTCCGGGACTCCATCGCGGCGGTCGCCGACCGCGTCGAGGCCGAGCAGGACGGCATCCGCGGCATCATCTTCACCTCCGCCAAGAAGACCTTCTTCGCGGGTGGCGACCTCAAGGACATGATCCAGGTCGGTCCCGAGCACGCCCAGCAGGCGTTCGACATGGGCATGGGCATCAAGCGCGCCCTGCGCCGCATCGAAACCCTCGGCAAGCCGGTTGTCGCCGCCATCAACGGCGCGGCGCTGGGCGGCGGTTACGAGATCGCCCTCGCGTGCCACCACCGCATCGCCCTTGATGCGCCCGGCTCCAAGATCGGCCTGCCCGAGGTGACCCTGGGTCTGCTGCCCGCGGGCGGCGGTGTGACCCGTACCGTGCGCCTGATGGGCATCGCCGACGCGCTGCTCAAGGTGCTTCTCCAGGGCACCCAGTACTCCCCGCAGCGGGCGCTCGAGAACGGTCTCGTCCATGAGGTGGCCGCGACCGACGAGGAGATGCTCGCCAAGGCGCGCGCCTTCATCGAGGCGAACCCCGAGTCTCAGCAGCCCTGGGACGTCAAGGGCTACCGGATTCCGGGCGGTACGCCGTCGAACCCGAAGTTCGCCGCCAATCTGCCCGCCTTCCCGGCCAATCTGAAGAAGCAGCTGAACGGCGCCCCCTACCCGGCGCCGCGCAACATTCTCGCGGCCGCGGTCGAGGGCTCGCAGGTCGACTTCGAGACCGCGCAGACCATCGAGGCGCGCTACTTCACCGAGCTGCTCACGGGCCAGACCGCCAAGAACATGATCCAGGCGTTCTTCTTCGACCTCCAGGCGGTCAACTCCGGTGCCAGCCGCCCCAAGGGCATCGAGTCGCGCCGCGTCCGCAAGGTCGCCGTGCTCGGCGCCGGAATGATGGGCGCGGGCATCGCCTACTCCTGCGCCAAGGCCGGGATCGAGGTCGTCCTCAAGGACGTCAACGCCGACGCCGCAGAGCGGGGCAAGGACTATTCGGTGAAGCTCCTCGACAAGGCGCTGAGCCGGGGCCGGACGACCGAGGCCAAGCGCGCGGAGCTGCTCGCCCGGATCACCCCGACCGCCGACCCGGCCGACCTCGCCGGCTGTGACGCGGTGATCGAGGCGGTCTTCGAGGACCCGGCGCTCAAGCACAAGGTGTTCCAGGAGATCCAGGACGTCGTCGAGCCGGACGCGCTGCTCTGTTCGAACACCTCCACGCTGCCGATCTCCCTGCTCGCCGAGGGCGTCGGCCGTCCCGCCGACTTCATCGGTCTCCACTTCTTCTCGCCCGTCGACAAGATGCCGCTCGTCGAGATCATCAAGGGCGAGCGGACCGGCGACGAAGCTCTGGCCCGTGCCTTCGACCTGGTGCGCCAGATCAACAAGACCCCGATCGTCGTCAATGACTCGCGCGGCTTCTTCACTTCGCGCGTCATCGGCCAGTTCATCAACGAGGGCGTGGCGATGGTCGGCGAGGGCATCGAGCCCGCGTCGATCGAGCAGGCGGCGGCGCAGGCCGGCTACCCGGCGAAGGTCCTCTCCTTGATGGACGAGCTGACCCTCACCCTGCCGCGCAAGATCCGCGGTGAGTCGAGGCGGGCCGTGGAGGAGGCCGGCGGCACATGGGTGGGCCACCCCGCGGACGCGGTCATCGACCGGCTGGTCGACGACTTCGGCCGCACAGGTCGCAGTGGGGGAGCGGGCTTCTACGACTATGTGGACGGCAAGCGTGCCGGGCTGTGGCCTGGGCTGCGCGAGCACTTCGGCAACCCGGACGTGGACGTCCCCTTCGAGGACATGAAGGAGCGGATGCTCTTCTCCGAGGCGCTGGACACCGTCCGCTGCCTGGAGGAGGGCGTGCTGACGTCGGTTGCTGACGCCAACATCGGCTCCATCATGGGCATCGGCTTCCCGGCCTGGACGGGTGGTGTGCTCCAGTACATCAACGGCTACGAGGGCGGTCTGAACGGTTTCGTCGCCAGGGCGCGCGAGCTCGCCGCGGCCTACGGCGAGCGCTTCGCACCTCCGGCGCTCCTCGTGGCGAAGGCCGAGCGGGGCGAGGTCTTCACGGACGCCTGACCCTGCCCCGTCCCGATCGCCGGAGGACGGCCCCGCCCGCAGGGGCGGGGCCGTCCTCCCGGGGCCCGGTGCTACGGCGCCTCATGCGGGAGCGCACCCGGCTCGGGGACACGGTCGAGGAGTTCCGCGAGGACGTCCAGCCGCAGCGAGACGCGGTGGACGTCGGCGGCCGTGAGCCTGTCGGCGGGCGGGGCCTCGAACACCGGGCCAGGAGCCATGCCGAGGGCCGTCATCCGGTCGAGGATGTGCTGCTGGAACTCCTGCGGTGACGTGTAGGCGCACACAATGTCCCGGGGTTCGAAGATCGTCCACGACATCTCCTCCTCATCGGTGCGAAGGGCGTGCCAGGCGAGACGGGTCACGGAGGCGTCGGGCAGCGGAGTGGGAAGCGCGGCCAGCGGCCTCGCCCAGCGCTGGATGCCCCGCCGCAGCATGCCGCCGGTGCCGTCGGTCTCCGGCCACGCCGCGGGCGGCCGCACGGCGAGATAGCCGATGCGGCGCTTCAGGTTCGCCCGCCGTGCGGTCTCGTCCACTTCGTACGACCACAGCTTCTGGTTCCAACGCCACAGGCGCGGGGACTCACCGACCCGTATCAGGGTCAGCTCCCAGCCCGGCGTGCCGTGCTGCCGCATGACATAGAGCCCGCCGGGCGTCAGCTGCGCGAATCTCATGGTCTCCCCCCTCGGCCGGCACTGACGCCGGCTGCTGCTTCCCCACCTGCGCGCAGGCTAGCTCCCGCCACTGTCAGCCGGCCCCTGTGCGCCGAACGCCGCCCGCAGTTCCTCCCGCAGCGACCGCTGGAACGCCGTCACCAGCGCCTGGATCACCATGGGCTGCATATGGGCCGACAGCGATTTCATCGCCGCGACGTGGTCGGGGTCCGACTCGCGTTCCCGGTAGGGACTCCACACCTCGTCCCGGAAGAGCCGGGTGAGCTCCTGGGCGGCGGCCCGGGCGTGCTCGAGCAGGACGGTGCGCGAGGCGAGGATCGTCTCGTGTGCGATGGGGACGTCGAGCAGTTCGATCCCGAGCCGCAGCAACCCGCCGTCCAGCCGGAACACATCGGGGACTCCCGTGCGGTCCAGGACGCCCATGGCGGCCAGCCGGTCGATGTCCTGGTCCGACAGCGGCCGCCCGGCCCGCTGCTCCAGCTCGGCACGCGGCACCTCCTCGGCCGATTCCGGGGCCCAGGAGGACACCAGGGCGCGGTGGATCGCCAGATCGTGCGCGCTGAGGTCGGGCGGCAGCTGCACCAGATAGCGTTCGATCGCGGCGAGCGTCATGCCCTGGTGCTGCAGTTCCTCGATCAGTGCCAGCCGGGAGAGGTGGGCGGGGCCGTAGCGGCCGACCCGGCGCGGGCCGATCACCGGGGGCGGCAGCAGGCCACGGGTGCTGTAGAACCGGATGGTGCGGACGGTGACACCGGCGCGGGCGGCCAGTTCGTCGACGGTCAGCGTCTGCTCCTCGGTTGGGGTCGCCATGGTCTCCCTCGCTCCGTGCGTGCACCGATCCGGTTCAACAGTATTGCTGTCTCACCAGTGTTGTGAAAGCGCTGGGAAATGCGGTGCCGATTGTCAGTGGTCCCTCCTACGGTGAGTGCATGTCGGGGATCGCATATGTACGGGGAGACGCCACGGCGCCGCAGGGCAAGGGGGTCAAGCTGATCGCGCACGTCTGCAATGACCTCGGCGGCTGGGGCAAGGGCTTCGTGGTCGCGATATCGCGGCGCTGGCCGGGTCCGGAGTCCGCCTACCGGCGCTGGCACCGGGAGCGTGCGGGGAACGACTTCGGTCTCGGTGCGGTCCAGTTCATCCGGGTCGGCCCGTATCTGTGGGTGGCCAACATGATCGGCCAGCGCGGCATGCGTACCGGAAGCAAAGGGCCTCCCGTGCGGTACGAGGCGATCGACACCGCCCTCGCCGCGCTCGCCGACAAGGCCGAGGAGCTCGGTGCGTCCGTTCATATGCCGCGCATCGGTTGCGGACTCGCCGGCGGCACATGGTCGAAGGTGGAGCCGCTGATAGCGGAGCGGCTCGTCCGGCGGGGCATAGCGGTGACGGTCTACGACCATGGGTCGTAGACCCACCTCGAGCTTGGTGTGTACCTGACGCTAGAGTGCGGTGCTTGTTCGATGTGGCGCACATCGGAGGGGGAGAGCATGAGCGCACAACTCAGGGAAACCGCAGGCGAGTTGGCCGAGGTTCTATGGCGTGAGCACACGGTGTACCGCGAGCGTGCAGGAGGCGTCGTCATCCGGGGGGAACACGTACAACGCTGGATCAGCATCGCACCGGGCGGCGGCCGCGACGAGCTGCTGCTGCGTGCCGGACGCCTCCTGGACGGTGGCACCACCGCACCCGCGCGGGCGGAGGCGGTCGCGAGCCTGTCGGCGGGAACCGCCGAACTCGCGGCGATCTGCCGCCGTCTGCTCGCCGAGACCGCCGCGGAGACCACCGCACCGACGTCACGCCGGGCGGGGTCGCGCCCGGCCGGCCGCTCGCACCGACCCCGGCGTTCTCGTCGGCGCATGCGGCCCGGGCGACCGGGCGGCTCCGGCTCCGCCGGACGGAAGGAGCGGCACACCGGCCTCGGGTCCTGGGTGGTCATCCTCTGCGTGATCGGTGTCGTGGCCCTGTATGCCTGGACGACCGCCGCTGCGTACCGGTGACGCGGGTGCCCGACCGTCGGGACGGGCCGCTGCGCGCGCACCTCCCGGTGCGTCAACCGCTGTGATGGGCCAGCGCCGCATGCGGGTCCTGGCCGGTCGCGTGCCCGTGGTCGATGTGCACGGTGGCGCCCGCCAGTCGGGGTACCGCGTGCAGCAGTGCATGCTCGGCGGCCACCGCGACCGCATGTGCCTGGACGACGGTCAGCGCCGGGTCGACCTCGACCGAGGTCTCGGCCCGCAGCCTGTGCCCGAGCCAGCGCATCCGGAGGATGCCGACAGCCCGCACTCCCTCGACACGGGTGAGCGCGCGCTCCGCCTCGTCCACCAGCGCGGGATCGACGGCATCCATCAGCCGGTGCCAGATCTCGCGTGCCGCGCCGCGCAGCACCATCAGGATCGCCGCCGTGATCACCAGCCCGATCAGAGGGTCCGCATAGCGCCATCCCAGCGCCGAACCGCCGGCGCCCAGCAGCACGGCCAGTGAGGTGAACCCGTCGGTGCGGGCATGCAGTCCGTCGGCGACCAGCGCGGCGGAGCCGATGCGTCGTCCCGTACGGATGCGTGCCCTGGCCACCCACTCGTTGCCGGCGAAGCCCACGAGCCCCGCGGCGGCGACGGCCGGGAGATGGGTGACCTCGCGCGGCTCCATCAGTCTCAGGACGGCCTCGTACCCTGCGAACACGGCAGAGGCGGCGATCACCAGAACGACGAACACACCCGCGAGATCCTCGGCCCGTCCGAAGCCGTAGGTGTAGCGGCGGGTGGCGGCCCGCCGGCCGAGGACGAAGGCGAGGGCGAGCGGCAGTGCGGTCAGGGCGTCGGTCGCGTTGTGGACGGTGTCGCCCAGCAGTGCGATCGATCCGGACAGTGCCGCGATCACCGCCTGGACGACGGTGGTCGCGGCGAGGATCCCGAACGAGAACCAGAGGGTCCGCAGGCCCTCGGCCGAGCCTTCCAGTGCGGCGTCGACACGCTCGCCGTGGTGATGGTGGTGATGGTGGTGTCCACGTACGTGCTCATGTGCGTGCCCATGACCCGTCATGAACACCACCATGACAGCCCGGCAGCATTGCAGCCACTACCGAAAAGCAGCCTCTGACCAGCTGCGAACGGTTTGCGACTGCCGACCCTGGATCACTGCCGCACCGCTGCTGCCGGATGGTGTCACTACCCCGCTGCCCCCGCTGCGCGACTACTGCCCGGAGGCGACGACCGGATAGTGATCGGACAGGTTGGTGTACGTGTACTGCGTGCCCCAGCTGGAGACGGTCCAGGGCGCGGTCTGCTCCTTGACCACCTCGTTCTTCCAGCCGTCCGGCTTCGCGTGGCCAGCGCGGTGCAGGACGTAGTCCAGGTCCTCGCGCGGGTCGTCGGGGTAGCGGTCGACGGCGATCGAGTTGTCCTGTGTGTCGAAGGAGTAGGGGTGTCCGGTGCGCGCGTCGGCGCCCGCGAGCCCGGCGTCAGCGAGCATCGTGGGGTACTCGGACGTGCGCGAGTCGACGTTGAAGTCGCCCGCGACGACAACCTGTTCGGACGCAGGGATGTTCCTGCCGTCGAGGAAGGCATCCATCGCCCTGAACTGGCGACTGCGCATCCGGGCAGCCTCACCGGCCCCGCAGCCGGGGTCGGTGGACTGCGCGTGCGTTCCGACCACATGCACCCGGGCGCCGTTCACATTCAGGACGACGTAGACGAAGCCCTTGTTGGACCACCAGTCGGCGCCGCACGCGTCCTTGTAGACGTACTGCTCCTTGCGCACGATCGGCCACTTGCTCAGGATCGTGACGCCGCCGTCCTCCGGCGTGGTCGCGGAATACGCTCCGCTGGTCGCGTCCCAGCCGCTCCTGGACCGTCCCATGACCGGTGTCTGATAGGGGTACTTCGCAGCGGCGTTGGCCTTCAGCGCATCGGACGAGGAGTTGTCGAACGCCTCCTGGAGGACGACGACGTCATGCCCCTGGAAGAAGGACGCCGCGGGAATCGCCCCGGCCCGATGGTCCTGGCCCCAGTTCGGGTACAGCGTCTTGCTGAAGAGGAACGCGTTGTACGTCAGCACCTTCAGCGAAGGTGTCACGGCGGTCTGCGCGGCGGACGCCGGGGACGCGGCCGCAGCCAGGGAGGCGGCGAGCGCGGTGGACAGTGCTGCGCCGGAAATACGGCGGAGCGCGGAGTGCGGCACTGGAACTCCCGTTTCTGATGGGGGGAATGACCGGCGCGCACATCAAAGCAGTGGCAGTTACCTTCGGGTAACCGTCAGGTGCCGAGTTTCTTGCCGCAGTTCCACGATCGCCCGAACTCGTTCGAACCGGCTCGGACCGGGCCCGCCGCGCAACAGCGGCAGCGGCCCGGCCGCGACCGGGACGTCGAACGCCGCGCGTCCCCCCTCGACGCCGCTCTCGGGTGCGAAGGGTCCGGGCATGCGGGCGGGGAAGCGGTCGCGGTGCCGACGACGAGTCGTGGACGGCCCGCGACCGCTTCCGCCGTCCTACGGCCTGATCTCGTAAACCAGGTTGAACGGGGTCTGCGCAGCCGTGCGGAACCGGGTGAAGCCGGCGTCGGCGACCAGCCGGCGGACGGCGGACTCGCCGGCCTGAGCCCCGAGGGCCGTGCCGCCGGGCTGGGAGAGGCTGTTGGGTACGCAGAGGAACGTGGAGCCGCTGTAGTACAGCCGGCCGACCGGGGTGAAATTGTCCTCGACCCTGTCGGAGGCGAACGGCTCCACCAGCAGCCATGTGCCGTCCGGGGCCAGCGCCTCCCGCACCCGCCTGGCGGCGCCGAGCGGATCGCCCATGTCGTGCAGGCAGTCGAACATCATCACCAGGTCGTAGTCCGTGCCGGTGAAGGTCTGCGCCGTCGTCACCTCGAAGGAGACCCGGTCGCCGACTCCCGCCTCCGCGGCCTTCTTGCGCGCCAGCTCGATCGACTCGGCGTGGTAGTCCGAACCGACGACGCCGGTCCGCGGGTAGGCCTCGGCGAGGAGCAGCGACGAGGAGCCGAGGCCGCAGCCGACATCCGCCACCCGAGCCCCGGCGGTGAGCTTTGCGTCGACGCCCTCGAGCGCAGGGATCCAGCTTGGGATCAGCTCGGCCGTGTAGCCGGGCCGGTAGAACGCGTCGCACCCGACGAAGACGTCCTCGTCGTGCTCGTGCCAGGCGATCCCGGCACCCGTGCGGAACGCCTCGGTGATCTGCGGTTCGGCGCGCAGATAGCCCAGCACGACGAGGAACGCGGCCGGCACGTCGGGGCCCGTCGGATCGGCCAGACAGAACGCCTGCTCCTCCGAGAGGGAGAACTCGCCGGTGGCCGGGTCGTAGCTCACGTATCCGCCCGCCGCCTGGCCGCGCAGCCACTCCGTGAGGTAGCGCGGGTGGCACCCGGTGCGCTCGGCGAACCGCTCGGGCGTCGCCGGGCCCTGTGCAAGCGCCTCGTAGAGGCCGAGCCGGTGGCCGATCACCACCGAGCCGGCGGCACCGGTCGCGCCCAGGTCCGCCACGAACCGCCCGAGGAACTCCGAAACCTTGTCGTGATCCATGTCTGGTCTCTCCTTGCCTGCCGAACCGGCTCGTGCCGGTCACAACAGAAAGGCTCTGCGTGCGGCCTTGCACGGTCCTTGCACGGGCTATCGTCGTGCTAACAGGCCGAGTCCGTCCTGGTCACAGGACCTGCTGGACATGAGGGGTGCCATGGCAGTCGGGCGTCTGCTCCCGTCGGTCCGGGTGGAGCTGCTCGGGCCGCTGAGGCTCCTGGTGGACGGCGACCCCGTGGACGTACCCGGCCCCAAGCGGCGTGCGGTGCTCGCGCTGCTTGCGCTCGCCGAGGGCCGGATCGTGACAGTCGATCACCTCGTGGACGCGCTGTGGCCGTCGGAGGTGCCCGAATCGGGCCGTCAGGCCCTGCACAACCATGTGTCCCGACTCCGTGGGCACCTCGGCCCGGCGGCCACCCGGCTCGAGACATGCCACGACGGCTACCGGCTGGCACTCGGGCGCGACGAACTGGACGTGGCACAGGCGCGAGACCTGCTCGCGACGGCGCAGCAGGACCCGGACGGCGCGCTCTCCCTGCTGCAGGAGGCGCACGGGCTTTGGCGAGGGCCGGTTCTCGCCGACCTCACCGACATCGTTCCCATCGCCACCGCGGTCGAGGAGTATGCGCAGTTGCGCCACGAGGTGACCGATGCACTGATCGCCGGGGCCGTCGCCGCGGGACAGGCGGAGGGGATCCTGGGGCTCGCCGCCGCGACGGCGGCCGCCGACCCACTGCGGGAGCCCGCGGTCCTCCTGCACATGCGGGCGCTGGCGGCGACCGGGCAGGCGCCCGAGGCGCTGCGTGTCGGCCGCGCGTACCGGCGTCGGCTCGTCGAGGAGACGGGCCTCGATCCCACACCTGCGCTGGACGAACTCGAGCGCGACATCATCGGCGGCGCCGGTCCGGTGCCCGGCCCGTCCGGGGTGACCGGCCCGCATGGTGCGGTGCCCGGCCCGTCCGGGGTGACCGGTCCGCGAGGTGCGGTGCCCGGCCCGTCCGGGGTGACCGGTCCGCGAGGTGCGGTGCCCGGCCCGTCCGGGGTGACCGCACCGCCGACCGCCCGGCTGATCGGCCGCGAGTCGCAGGTCGCGGCCCTGCACGGGCAGCTGGCGGCCGAGCGCCTGGTCACGCTCGTCGGGCCCGGTGGCGTCGGCAAGACCCGGGTCGCCCTGGAGGTCGCGCGACGGAGCAGCACGGCGACGGTGCTGCTGCTCGCACCGGTCACCGACCCCGCCGCCATCCCGCACGCGCTGGCGGCGGCCCTGAACCTGAAGGTCGACCACGGCGATGTTCTCTCCGCCTGCGTCGCCGTGCTGGGCGACGGGCCCGGCCTGATGGTGATCGACAACTGCGAGCATCTGCTTGACGGCGTACGGGACACGGTGGACACGATCCTCTCCTCGTGTCCCCGGATCTCCTTGCTGGCCACCAGCCGCGAACCTCTCGGCCTGGCAGCCGAACATGTCTCACGGCTGGCGCCGCTGCCGCTGCCCCGCCCCGATCAGGATCCTTCGCAGGCGCCGTCCGTGACACTCTTCCTGGACAGGGCCCGCCGGGTCCGGCCCGGTCCGCCACCGACACCGGGGGAGCTGCGTGCCGTGGCCGACATCGTCCACCGGCTCGACGGGATGCCGCTGGCCATCGAACTCGCAGCCGGTCGGCTGTCCACGTTCTCCCTCACCGATCTGCGTGGCCGTCTCGACCGCTCGCTCGACCTCCTGGGCGGCGGCCGGACCAGCTCCGATTCCCGGCACCGGACCCTGCGCGCAACCATCGAGTGGTCGTACCGGCTCCTCACGGAGGACGAACGGCGACTGTTCCGGCATCTGTCGGTCTTCGCCGACGGCGTCGGCCTCGACACCGCCGAGCGGCTCGCCGCCGACCTGGGCCTGGAGACCGACCCCGGAAGTGCACTGGCCCGCCTGGTCGATGCCTCCATGATCGACGCCTCTTTCGAGGGGAGCACCAGGTACCGCCTGCTCGAGGTACTGCGGGCGTTCGGGCTGGACCGGCTTGCGGCGTCCGGCGAGTACGAGGGGGCGGCCGAGCGCATGCTGCGGTGGGCCGTCGAGCTGACCTCGTGGATCGGCACGGTCATGGCCACCGAGCGGGAGCCCGAGGCCGACGCCGTGCTGCGCCGCGAGCTGCCGAACCTGCGGGCCGCATGGCGACTGGTGCGGGGCCTCGGGTCCCTGGACGACGCCGTGACGATGGTCGTCGCGTTGTTCGACGCGATCGCCTACCGCGATCTCGTCGAGATCCGGGACTGGGCGGGGGAACTGGCCGGCGACCGGGCACTCGACACCCACCCGCGTGCGACCGCCGTGCTCGCAGCCGCGGCGGAGGCCGCCTACCACCGCGGCGACTACCGCGAGGCCGATCGGCTCGCCCGCACCGGCCTGGAGAAGGCGACCGACGGCGCCGGGTCTTGGCACTGCCTGTTCGTGCTCGCCGTGGCCGACCTGGCGCGCGGCGCCTACGGCGACGTGGTCGAGCACTCCCTCGCCGCGGCCGCGCTGGCAGGTCCGCACCGGGAGGGATTCGGGATGGCGGCACTCGCGACCGCCTACGCTGGTGATCCGGATGCGGCGCGGGGGCTGAACGACCGGGGACTGGCCGACGCGGTGTCGCCCTCGATGCTCTCGTGGGGCGCCTACGTCGCCGGGGAGATCGAGAGCCTGGCCGGCCGCCACGAGCCGGCCGAGGGGCACTACCTCCATGCCATCGATCTCGCCCGCACCTGCGGAGCGACCTTCCTCGTCGGTGTCGCGACCGTCGGACTCCTGTCGCTGCGCGCCGCCGCGGGCCGTGTCCAGGAGGCACTGGGCGGCTATCGCGACGTCATCGAGTACTTCGCCCGCAACGGCAACTGGACCCATCTGTGGGTCACCCTGCGCAATCTGGCCGCCCTGCTGCGCCGGCTCGGCGACGACGAGTCGGCGACGCTGATCGACGCCGCGGCCGACGGGGCTCCCGACGCGCCGGCCGTGGACGGCTCCCATGGCGCCGCGGACGTCACGGACGCCATGGATTCCCGTGGCGCAGAACCCTCCGTGCACACCCCGACCGCCCGGGCGATGCCGGTCCCCAGCCGGGTCGCCGCCCTCGGGGCGGCCCGGCAGGCGATCGAGCGGCACCTCACCGGATCATGACCGCCGTCGAGGGCGGCCGGGGCGCCGCGGCCGCTCGACGAACGACTCGTCGCCGACCCATGCGGTGTAGCGCTCGATGCCCATGCCGGCGATGAGTTCGCCCGTTTGGGTCTCCTGCGCCGCCAGGGCACGGACCTTGCGGGCGGCTGTTTCCGCGTCCAGCACGAGGTCGACCGCCAGCCGCCGGTCGGGTGTCGTGACCGGGAGTCCCGGTGGGAAGATGCCCAGGCTCTCGTTGAGCGAGTTCCAGCGCCGTGCCCGCCGCTGAGCGAACGCGGAATACAGCAGCCGTGCCGCGGCCGGGGCGGCACGGTCGAACGCCGCGGTGGCCCAGGCCGAGACCGTCCGATGGTCCGGGTGACCGGTGACGCCCTCCGGGCCGAAGGTGAGCACGGTGTCGGGCCGTACGCACGCGATGGCCTCGGACAGCCGCGCGACCGCGTCGGGCGGGGGGACCGCCGCACACTGTCCGTCGCGGTAGCCGAGCCAGTGGTGCTCGTCGACCCCCAGGATCTCCAGGCAGCGCGCCAGCTCGCGCGCACGCGCCGCAGCCAGCAGATGCGGTGGCCACTCCTCGGGGTGGGCCGTGCCCAGCTCGCCGCAGGTCGCGGTCACGCACACCACCCGCGATCCGCTCTCGCGAGCCAGTGCCATCAGACCGCCGGACAGGTAGGCCTCGTCGTCGGGGTGCGCCCAGATCCCCAGGACGGTGCCCAGCTCGGCGACGCCGGATGCAGACTCGATCATGTCCGGACCTCCTTGGTGAGGAACCCGTGCAACGCCAGCCCGGCGCCGCAACAGACGACGGCGGCCATCCACAGCCGGCCCGCTCCCACGGTGTCGACCACGAGTCCGCCGAACAGCGCACCTGCACCGGACCCGAGCTGGACCGCGGCACTGTGCAGGGCGAGCAGCAGGGGCACCGGCCCGGCCCCCAGGCCGAGCAGGCGGTGCTGCTGAGCCGGAACGAAACCCCAGGCCGCGATCCCCCACCCGATCATGACGGCCGGCGCCCCGGCCGGCGTCGTCGTGCTGTGCGGGAGCGCGGCGAAACCGACGGCCAGCACGGCCACGGTCGCGAGCACCACACGGCGGGGGCCCGTCCGGTCGACAGCGGCACCGCCCCACCAGGTGCCCACCATGCCTCCGATTCCGAACACCCCGATGAGGAGTCCGAGCCCGAGCGGTCCGGCTGTCGAGGCCGGCAGCAACGGGAGGTAGGTGTACATGCCGAACGAGGCGGTCATCACCAGGAACGTCACGCCGAGCGTTCCGACCACTGCAGGGGAACGCATCGGGCGCAGCCGCTCACCCACCGTCGCCCGCACCGTCCGGCCCGCCCCGGCACCGGTGACGAGCAGACCGATCACCGTGACCGCAGCGAGCACCGCGACCAGGCCGAACGCCGCACGCCACGAGAGTGCGGACGCCACCGTCACACCCAGCGGGGCGCCCAGCACCATGGCGGTGGACGTACCGGCAAGGACCACGCCCAGCGCCCGCCCGCGGTGGCTCACGGGCACGGCGGCGACCGCCGCGGCCGCCGCGGCCGGCACATGGACCGACGCGGCAAGCGCTCCCAGCACCCGGGCGGCGAGGAGCGCAGGCAGCGTCGGCGCCACCGCCGACAGCACGCCCGCCACCCCGAACAGCACCGCAGAGCCGATCAGCACCTGCCGGGGCGGCCGCGACCCGAGCAGCGTGCCGAGCAGCACCGCGCCGATCGCGTGTCCCAGCGCGAACACCGTCACCGTCAGCCCCGCGGCGCCCGTGGTGACACCGAGGTCGTGTGCGATCCCGCCGAGTATCCCGGCCACGACGAACATGTCAGTGCCGATCGCGAACGTGCCGGTCCCGAGCGCCGCAACCGGGAGCCAGCTGCTCCGCTCCCGTTCCGACACGCGGGTCGTCCGGTTCTGCATCGCTGTGCCGACCATGTCATCGACCGTCCCGTACTCCACGTTCATGGCAATCCGATCGTCGGAGCACGGGCTCGCAGCCCACTACCGCGGCGCTGTCACGGGTCGTCGGCGACGGACGGACCCCGACCGGGCACCCCCGGTGTTCGCCCGTGGACCGTGATCGCATACTGGAACGCAGAGGGACGGGGGAATCGAGCAGCCCGGCCCGCCTACCCCGGGAGCGCCCGTATGAGCACGCAGGACCCCGTGCCGCCGCCGCCCGGCGGGGTGTTGTGGAGCCTGACGGGCGACATCCGCGGCCTGCTGATGCTGCCCGCGGCACTCACCATGCAGGTCGCGCACCCTGCGGTGGGGGCGGGTGTCGACGAGCACTCCGTCTTCCGCACCGACCCCTGGGGACGGGGCGAACGCTCGCTGCGCTCACTCCAGCTGTGGGTGTACGGCGGTGAGGCGGCGGCGGAGGAGGGCCGCCGGCTGCGGAAGCTGCACGCGACCATCCAGGGCACCGACAGCCGAGGCCGGCACTACCACGCGCTGAACCCCGCGTACTACTCCTGGGTCCATGCCACGGGCTTCCCCGTCTACCAGCACGCCGCCCGCTATCTCTACCGTCCGCTCACCGAGGCACAGGAGCGGCAGCTGTACGCGGAGTGGCTTCAGGTCGGACGGATCCTGGGCATCCACGACCGGGACATGCCGCGGACCATCGAGGAGTTCTGGCCGTACTACCGCAAGGTCCTCGCCGACGAGATCGAGGCGACTGTCGTCGTGGAGGACCTGACGGCGACCGACCGGCCCGTACCGCCGCCGGACCGCGGGCCGTTCCCGCTCCGGGTTCTGCTGCGCCTGTTCTGGCCGGTGGTCCTGCCGTTGTTCGCCCGGTTCCGGCGCTTCGTCACCATCGGGCTGATGCCGCCCGACGCCCGCGCGGTGATCGGTCTGCCATGGACGGACCAACAGGAGCGCAGGCTCCGGCGCTTCGGCCGTGTCGTCCGTGCGGTCGTGCCTCTGCTCCCCGAGCGGTTGCGCTACCTTCCGCTGGCGCGTGAGGCCCGCAGAGCCGCACGGTCCGCACGGGCGTCCTGAGCCGCCGCCCGTCGTCATCGGTGCACCGACGGGCCGGGGACGGGGACCAACCGAGCGCGGGCACCACGGCCTGTGGTCGGCTCCATCCGGGGCACTGCGTTTCAGCGGCCCGGATGGGCGAGCACGGCAGGAACGGAGGGTTCACGCCGATCCACGGCGGACCAGCGTCGTCGGGGTGATCACCGAGGCCGGTGCTCCCGACGCTTCCGAACCCGCTCCGAGCAGGCGCATCAACAGCCGCACCATCAGCCGGCCGTTGCCTTCGATGTCCTGACGGACCGTCGTCAGCGGTGGGTCGGTGGCCTCGGCGATCGAGGCCATGTCGTCGAAGCCGACGAGGGCGATGTCCTCCGGTACCCGGAGCCCGCGTTCGTGCAGGACACGCAGTGCGCCCATGGCCATCAGGTCGTTCGCCGCGAACACCGCGTCCAGATCCGGCTGCCGGTCCAGCAGTGCTGCCATCGCCTGTGCCCCGCTGTCCACGGTGAAGGCCCCCTGCGCGATCAGCTCCGGCCGGGAGCCCGCGAGTGCATCCCGGTATCCGCCGATACGGTCCAGCGCCGAGGTCTGGTCGCGAGGTCCCGCGATGTGCGCGATCCGGCGCCGGCCGACCGCGACCAGATGGCGTACGGCCGCACAGGCACCCCCTCGGTTGTCGCAGTCGACGTACGGAACGGCATGACCGGAGCCGTCCCCCGGACGGCCGCCGAAGACTGCGGGGACTCCCGACTCCAGCACGATGGCAGGCAGTTCACCGTCGTCGTGAAGCGAGAAGGCGAGCGCGCCGTCGACATGCCCCCCGCCGAGATAGCGGGCTATCCTTTCGTGGTCGTCCACGCCCTCCACCCACAGCAGCACCAACTGTGAGTCGTTGGCGGCCAGTTCCCGGCTGATGCCCCGAACCTGCCGCTCGAAGAAGGGGTCCGAGAAAATTCTGAACTCCGGCTCGGCGATGATCACGGCGACGGCGCCGTTGCGTCGTGTGACCAGCGACCGGGCCGCGTGGTTCGGCACATAGCCGAGCTCCGCCACCGCCTCGCGCACCCGTTCCGCCAGCGGCGCACGGACCCCCGCACCGCCGTTGACGACACGGGAGACCGTCGCCCGCGACACCCCGGCGAGCGCTGCGACCGCCTCCAGTGTGGGCCGGGCACCAGTGGTCGGATCGGGCAACGGGCACTCCTCGCAGGCGCGTCGGACCGTATGCACACGAGGGTATCCGCAGGTGCCGCCGTCCGGACCGGGGACGGCGGCGCCCGCTCACCTCCTCATCGGCGGTCCGCCGTACCTTCCGTGTCGATGTGCCGCTGTCCGTGCTGATGGATCGTGTTCGTCTCGGCGATCTGCTTCCAGGACCGGGGCCGAGCCGGCAGTGCGCCGGCGTCGCGGGTGGCGTGTGCTCCCACCGCGCCCGTGGCCTTCCCGCCCGTGGTCTTCGTGGCCGGGGCCGGGGGAACGGCCGGTTTCGACGGTTCGTACAACCAGGTGTCGAACAGCCCGGCGAGCGACTTGCCGGAAGCCTGCTCGGCGTACTTCACGAAGTCCTCCACATCGGCGTTGCCGTTCGCCTTGGCAGCCGGCCAGCCCTTGAGGATCGCGAAGAAGTCCTCGTCGCCGATCTCCACCCGCAGCGCCTGCAGCGCGAGCGCACCGCGGTCGTACACGGCGATGTCGAACTGTTTGTCGGGGCCCGGGTCGCCCGGCTTGACCGTCCAGAACGGGTCGTCGGCGGGGTGCAGCGCATAGATGTAGTCCGCCAGCTCCTGCGCCGTGCCCTCGCCCTCCTTCTCCGACCACAGCCACTGGCTGTAGCGGGCGAACCCCTCATTGACCCAGATGTCCTTCCAGCCCTTCACGGAGACGCTGTCGCCGTACCACTGGTGGGCCAGCTCATGCACGACCACCGACGCATTGGCACCATTGGCGAACTGGCGTGGGCTGTAGAACGGGCGGGTCTGTGTCTCCAGGGCGTACCCGCTGGTCACGTTGGGCACATAGCCGCCGAGCGCATTGAACGGATAGCGGCCGAAAACCTCCTCCAGCCATTCGGCGATCTCCGTCGTGCGCTCGATGCTCGCCCGGGCGGCGCCCGCGTTGTCACCCAGGTCCACGCTGTAGGCGTTGAGGACCGGGAGTCCGCTGGCGGTCTTGTCGGTGGTGATGTCGAACTTGCCGACGGCGAGCGTGGCCAGATACGACGCCTGCGGTTGGTTGGAACGCCAGTTGAAACGGGTCCAGCCGAGGCGCGACGACTGCGACTGCAGCACGCCGTTGCTGATGGCCTGGGTACCGTCCGGCACGGAGACGGAGATGTCGTACGTCGCCTTGTCCAGCGGGTGGTCGTTGGACGGGAACCACCATACGGCCGAATCCGGTTCCTGAGCCGCGATGCCGCCGTCAGGGGTGCGATGCCATGCCGTGTAGCCGTCGATCCGAAGCTGGGAGGGCTTGCCCGCGTACCTCACCACCACCGAGACCGGCTTGTTCTTCTCCAGCGGCGTGGGCGGGGTGATCTCCAATTCATGGGCGCCGGTCCTGGCGAAGGCCGCCTTCTTCCCGTTGACCCGGACGTCGCTGACGTTCAGTCCGAAGTCCAGGTTGAAACGGGACAGGTTCTGCCTGGTGGTGGCCAGCAGCGTCGCCGTGCCTTCGAGCAGGTCCGTCTTCGGCTGGTACTTGAGCCTCAGATCGTAGTGCGAGACGTCGTACCCGCCGTTTCCGCTCGCCGGGTAGTAGGGGTCGCCGATGCCTGGGGCCCCGGGGACGAAGTCCGCGGCCGATGCCGGGATCGCCAGCAGGAAAGAGGCCGTGAGCGCACTCGGGACGAGGATTCTGCGGTGCACGAAAGCTCCAGTCGTCGGGGCGAATGATCTCTTCGGAACCCTATTCACGCCCCACTCACGCAGTCATGTCCATGGCCCCTGCTGTCACACGAATGCCATTCGGCCGACATGCCACGTCGCGATCCCGGGAGATCGCACGTTGACCCCGGGGGCCGGGTACCCACCGCCTGTCGCCTCGTAGTGCCCTCTGTTGCACGGGAGTTGACCGGAGTACCTTGCGCGCATGCCGAAACGTGTGACGTGCAGCAGCCTGTCCGCCGCCCTGGTCGCCTCCGTCGTCCTGCTCGCCGCCCCCGTGGTGAGCGCGCCCGCCCAGGCGGCCACCGGCCGGGACTCGCTCTCCGAGCAGAGCCTGCACCTGCCGCGCACCGGCTTCGAGGAGTCCGGCGGAGCGCGCTGGACCGGACAGCCGGAGGAGGGGGAGTTCCTCTCCGCCGTCGACCGGGCGAGCGGCCGGGTGTCCCTGCGGACCATCGGCACGACCGGTCAGGGCCGACCCCTCCGGCTCGTCCGCATCGGCGGCGACCGTCCCACGGCGAACACCATGCTGCTGATCTGCAGTCAGCACGGTGATGAACCCTCGGGCCGGGAGGCGTGTCTCTCCACGGTCCGTGATCTCGCGGGCGCCAGGGACGCGGGGACCCGGCGCTTCCTGGACCGTACGACCGTGCTCGTCGTTCCCACCGCAAATCCCGATGGCCGCGCCGCCGACACCCGGGGCAATGCCGACGGCGTCGACATCAACCGGGACCACATCGCGCTCAGGACCGCGGAGGGCCGAGCCATGGCCGCCGTCATCCGCGACCAACGGCCCGATGTCATCTACGACCTGCACGAATACGGGGCGACGCCGGGGTACTACGACAAGGACCTCCTGTCGCTCTGGCCGCGCAACCTCAACACCGACCCGGGAGTGCACCGCGAGGCGTACACCCTCTCCGAGGCCCGTGTGCGGCCTGCGGTTCACCGGGCCGGATTCAGCAGCGGTGTCTACGGCATCTGGACCGACCCGGTCACCGGAGAACCCGTCAAGCAGGTCGCGGGCGACGGACAGGAGCGCATCCTGCGCAACACCGCGGGGCTCAAGCACTCCGTCGGCCTCCTGGTCGAGACCCGCGTCGATCCGCTCACCGATGCCGAGAAGCAGCACCCCGCTCTCAACAACCTCCGTCGTGTGAGGACCCAACTGGCCGCACTCGACGCCGCCTTCGGCCATGTCGATGAGCGGCGGGGCCGGATCGAGGCCACGACCGCGGCCGCCCGGTCCACCGGCCTCGCCGACCGGGGCCCGGTGTACCTGGGTGGGGCCGACAACGACCCGGCGACCCCCGCGGAGACCCTCCAGGACCCGCCCTGCGCCTACCGGCTCTCCGGGGACCAGTACCAGGACGTCAGGGACGAGCTGGCCCTGCACGGGGTCGTGTCCCGGCCCGTCGGCCCCGGGGGGCGTGACGGAGCGTATGTGCCGCTGCGGCAGTCCCAGCGCGCCCTGGTGCCCCTGTTGCTCGACGAGCGGGCGGCATACCACCTCACACCCGGGCGGGCCCTCACCGCTTGTTGATGCAGGGAAGGACGCAGTGGATGTGGTAAGGCGTAACGGAGAGCGAAGACCAGGCTCCCGTCATGCCTGAGAGGTGCCACCTGTGTCGCACGAAGAGCCGAACGAAGAGCCGCGCCGAGGGCCGAACGGCGACGAGCGGAAGTGGAGCGACCGGGGGCCGCTGCCGGTGACGGCAGACCTGCCAGGTCTGCCCACGGCCGCACGGCACGGCAGAACCGACCGGGTGGTGTTCGGCGTCACCGCCGTACTCACGCTCGCCTTCGTCGTCTGGGGCGCCGTCGCCACGGACACACTGGAACGAGTGTCCAGCGGCATGCTGTCCGGGCTCATCCACAACTGCGGCTGGGCGTTCGTCCTGGCCGCATCCGGTTTCGTGGTCTTCGCGCTCTGGCTCGCCGTCAGCCGGTACGGCGCCATCCCGCTCGGACAGGACGACGAGGGCCCGGAGTTCCGCACCGTGTCATGGGTCGCCATGATGTTCAGCGCGGGCATGGGCATCGGTCTGATGTTCTACGGCGTCAGCGAGCCGCTCGCGCATTTCACCAATCCGCCGCCCGGTACCGAGCCCGCCGACGCCGCCGAGGCCATGGGGACGTCCATGGCCACCACCCTGTTCCACTGGACGCTCCACCCCTGGGCCATCTACGCCGTGGTCGGTCTGGCCATCGCCTACAGCACCTACCGGCGCCGCCGGCGTCAGACCATCAGCGCCGTGTTCGTACCGATCATCGGCGAACGGCACGCGCTCGGAACGGGCGGGCGGATCATCGACATCCTGGCCATCTTCGCGACGCTCTTCGGCTCCGCGGCGTCGCTCGGACTCGGCACCCTCCAGATCGGCAGCGGGATCAGCGAGCTGGGCTGGATGCAGAAAGCGGGCACGGGGCTGCTCGTCGGCATCATCGCCGTCCTGACACTGGCCTTCGTCGCATCGGCGGTGTCCGGCGTGGAGAAGGGCATCCAGTGGCTGTCCAACATCAACATGGTGCTGGCCCTGGTACTCGCGGTGTTCGTCTTCATCGCAGGACCGACCATCGTCGTGCTGGACCTGCTGCCGACCTCGATCGCCACGTACTTCGGCGATCTGCCCCTGCTCGCCGGGCGCACCGAGGCCTCGAGCGGTGCGGGCGTGGCCGACTGGCTCGGGACGTGGACCGTCTTCTACTGGGCCTGGTGGATCTCCTGGACCCCGTTCGTCGGCATGTTCATCGCCCGCATCAGCCGGGGGCGTACGATCCGTCAGTTCGTCGGCGGCGTCATCCTGGTGCCGAGCACCGTCAGCCTGTGCTGGTTCGCGGTCTTCGGCGGCACCGCGATGACCCTTCAGGAGCAAGGCCGCCTCGGCGCGGAACAGACGCCCGAAGGACAGCTCTTCGCGGTTCTGCAGCAGTTCCCCGTCGCCACGCCGATGAGCCTGCTGGTGATGGTTCTGGTCGGCATCTTCTTCGTCTCCGGCGCCGACGCCGCGTCCATCGTCATGGGCACCCTCTCCCAGAAGGGTGCCCTGGAGCCGGGGCGGTTCGTCGTCATCTTCTGGGGCCTGGTCACCGGCGCCGTCGCCGCGGTGATGCTTCTTGTCGGCGGGGGGCAGGGGGACGTGCTGGCCGGCCTCCAGAACTTGACGATCCTGGTGGCCGCGCCGTTCGTGCTCGTGATGATCGGCATGTGCTTCGCCCTGATGCGCGACCTGAGGCACGACCCTCTGATCGTGCGCGGTGAGCGGGGTGAGGAAGCCGTCGGCAGTGCCGTCATCGAGGGCCACGAGAGGTACGCCGGAGACTTCGAGATCCGCATCGGGCCGTCGCCGGGACCGTCCGAGGGAGGAGAGAAGACCCCGGCCGTGCGGAACTGAGCCGCGGCCGCCCGCCCTCGGCCGCCGCGCACGGGCCGGGGAGGCGGTGACCCGGCTCGGCGCCGCCCCGGCCGAGCCGGGCACCGTCACACCCGAACCCGCCCTGCGGAGCATCCCTCCCCGCCCGGGGGATCCCGCAGCAGCTGCACCGGGGGCGTAGGCCGTGCATGTACGCGGGCGACACGGGCGGCAGCGATGTGGCCCGGCGCCGAGAGCCACTGCGGAACCGGGAACCCCGTCGGCCGGCTCGCGCGGCACCCCGCCGTGCGTCCGGTGCAGAGCGCACAGGACCCGGTGTCTCCCCTCGGCGGGCACCGCGCGCGTCCCTGACCGTCCGTCGGAGCCATGGCCGTCGGTGTCGGCGGTGTGTGACAGCATCCGTCGCATGACGACCATCCGTGCACCACGCGGGCTGGACCTGTTCCGCGAAGGGGACTTCCCCGTCTACACAGTGACCTTCGTCCGCGATCTCACGCCCGCGGAGCTGCTTGCCCGTCTCGGGGCAGATCCCGCGACCCTCGCTGTGCGCGACGGCACGGATGTGTCCGACGACTTCGGCGAGGACCTCTTCGACGACGACGAACCGGTGGTCATCACCGGCACCGAGGGTCCGTGGACCTGGGCGTGGGAGCAAGGCGGTGTGCACGGGCTCGACGAGCGGACCCTGGCCGCCGTGTCCGCGGGCACCGAGGCCGTGTCGCTCCACTACAACGAGAAGCCGATGCACTGGTTCAAGTACGCGGTCGACGGCGACGTCGTCGTCGACTTCCACACGCTCCAGGCGATCGCGCCGACCGGCCAGGACCCCGGGCGACTCGCCGGACACATGCGGCCGCTGGGGCTGATCCCGGGCCAGGTGGCTCCCCTGCACAGCGTTCTGTCCCTGGCCGAGGACGCCTTCGGTCTCCGTCTGACGCTCCCCGGGGAGGTCGACGACCCGCGCCTGAGCGGCCGGCTGCTTCCCCTGCCGGAGTGACCGCCCGCCGCTGCCGGCGACCGGCCGAGCGGCGCGCCGAGCGCCGGCCCCCGGCAGGGAGACGGCCCCCGGCCCCGGTCAGCCCGCCAGCGCCGCCGCGGCGTAGGCACAGCCCCAGGCGACCGTCACACCAGCGCCGCCGTGCCCGTAGTTGTGGATCAGCAGCCCGCCGGGCGACGCGGCCCGCTCCAGCCTGACCCCCTTCGACCGCACGGGGCGCAGGCCCACACGGTGGCCGACGACCCGGGCGTTCCTGATCTCCGGGCGGATCCCCGCGCAGCGCTCGACGATCGCCGCGGCCGTCGCCGGGTCGGGCTCGAGCGGTCCGGCGCCCGGCTCGGCGGTGCCGCCCAGGACCAGCCGGCCGGGCTGCGGAAAGAAATACGTGGTCGCCTGCGACATTTCGTCAGCCGCCGTGAACCAGGAGTCGATCCCCGGATTCTCCACCAGCACCAACTGCCCCCGCACCGGGGTCATGTCCGGATCGGGGACGAGGTCCCCGGCACCGAGCCCCGTGCAGTTGATCACGACGGGGGCCTGTGCAGCCGCCTCGTCGAGCGTGCGCACCTCCCGGCTCTCCACCACCCCGCCCGCCGCCTCCAGCCGTGTCCGGAGCCAGTCCAGGTGCACCGGCATGTCGATCAGGGGGAGCCGGGCCCAGAGCGCGGAGCCGTAGCCCTCCGGCACCTCACCGGGCGGCAGCTGACGCACATGCTTCAGCTGCCGCGCCCAGGGGCCGAGTCTGCCGAGCTCGGTCCCGGCATGGACGCCGGGCACCAGCCGCACCCCGGTCTCCTGCGGCCGCGTCGCCAACTGCTCGTACACCCGCAACGAAGTCAGCGCCCACGTGCCGGCCGGCTCCTCCGGCTCGATCCGGTACGGCCACCACAGCGCTCCCGCCACCGCGGACGTGGTGGACCCGACCGGATCGCGCGTCCACACCTGCACCCGGCGGCCCAGCTCAGCGAGCACCAACGCCGAGGTCAGTCCGATGACCCCGCCGCCCAGCACGATCACATCGCCCGTATCGCGTCCGCCGCGCACGTCGTCGCCCATGGCGGGACCGTAGCCGAATCCATGACGCCGTGCTCACATCGCGTCCCGGCTGGGGATACTCCAGACATGTCTGCCGAGTACGCGACCTTCGGGCTGGCGCCGGCGATGCGGGCCGGGGGAGTCCTCGCCGATGGTGGATACCAGATCCACCGGGACTTCATCGACTTCATCGTCGACGGCCGGCCGCTCCTCTTCCAGCTCTCCGATCTCGACGCCGTCTCACCGCTGGCCTCCGACGTACCGCCCGCGATCTTCACCCGCCAGGTGCGCAGTCTGCTGCTCGAGGCCGACGCCCCACTACCTGGCGGACGTTACGTCATCTACGGCTGCCCCGAATGCGAGAGTCTCGAGTGCGGTGCCGTCACCGCGGTCATCGAGCGCACCGGCGACGATGTCATCTGGCGCGACTTCGCCTGGCAGACGGACGAGACCGCCGACCTGGATCTCAACGGCTACCACGGAATAGGGCCGTTCCGCTTCCACGCCGTCGCGTACCGCACGGAGCTGGAGCGGCTCCTCACGGACGAGGGACTCCGGCCGCGCCGGCGCGTTCTGATCATCGGAGCCCGCGTCGCCGTGCTCGCGAGGCTAGCCGCCGCACTGCGCACGATCGGCATCGGAGCCGAGATCACCGATGACGCGGCGCAGGTTCCCGCCGACGAACTCCGTACGTACGGGGCCGTGGCCTTCGGCCGAGCCGTCAAGGAAGCCGAACGCGAGGCGGTGCGTGAGGCGTTCGCACACGCCGGAGTCCATGTGGTGTGCGTCGACGGCCTCGTCCCGGTCATCCCGCTCCTGGTCGCCCAGATCGAACAGGCCCTTGACCGGAGCCCCGTGGAGCGCCGTCGGCTCACCGCGCTGACGGCCGGGGCCGGCGAGGCGAGGGTGACGGTCACGTCCCCGTGCAGGGTCCAGCTCGTCGCCCACCGCACGGACCGGTTCTCCAGGGCCCACACGCACGAGATCTTCGACGGAATGCTGGAGCCCGGCACCCACGGAATTCCGCTGGACGCACGGGTGGTGAAGGGGCGATCCTTCCTGGTCGCACGCGCCATGGGGGGTGTGCTGGTCGCGCCTGTGGTGCGATGACACAGCCGAGGGACCCGGGCGAGCCGCTGAATCGCCGAGAAGACGCGCAACCACACGACCCTGTGCACCGACCCGACCGGAGGCCCGCCTCCCCGCGCCGATGAACGGCGCCCCGAGGAGCGGACCCGCGATCCGTACCCGTACCCCCGCGGAACTGCGCCGCTCGCGCAGACCGCGCGCCCATGCCCGCTGGGACCATCTCCACGCGGCGCCCCTGTGACCGCTGCACGGAGCCGACCTCGGAACGCTCGCCCGCACCTGCGACGCCGTCGGCGCGTGTCCGACCGTGCCGCGCGTTCCCTGGGTGCCTGAGGCCCTGGCCCGGGGCAACACGCTGCGCAAGCCGCTCTGCACCCATGGGACCGGCGATCCGCTCGGCCGGCCGGTGCGGCAGCGCGAGCGCGGTGCACGGATCGTGGGCGTGGAGCTCGCCGACGAGGCCGTCCGCCTCGCCGGTCTTCTGCTTGCCCGCGAGCCCACGGTCATGATCCTCGGCCATGGGCAGAAGGGCATCCCGCCGGAGGTCCTGGACCCGCTCGACGAATGCGTGGAGATCCCGATGATCGGCACGGGCGCGAGCCCGGGGGACCTCCCGGGCGGAGCTCCGGGGGGAGTCGCCGTCGCCGGGTCCCTCGCGCTCTACGAGCTCGCGGGCCTGGTGCGAGCCGCACCGCGCGGACCCGGCCGGCGCCCCGGATAGGATCGGCCTCCTCATGACTGCCACTCTCGTCGCCAAGGACCTCGCCGCCGGGCACGGCGAGCGCTCGCTCTTCTCAGGTCTCGAGCTCGTCGTCGCACCCGGAGACGTCATCGGCCTCGTCGGCGCCAACGGCGCCGGGAAGTCGACACTGCTCCGGCTGCTCGCAGGGCTCGACACACCCGAGCAGGGGGAGCTGCGGCTCTCTCCGCCCACGGCCGCCGTCGGACATCTTCCCCAGGAGCCGGAGCGGCGCGAGGGGGAGACCGTCGCGCAGTTCCTCGCCCGCCGCACCGGGGTCGCCGCCGCCCAGTCCGCCATGGACGAGGCGGCCCAGGGCCTCGCCGACGGCACGCCGGGCGCCGACGACGCCTACGCCGTGAGTCTGGAGCGCTGGCTCGCGCTGGGCGGGGCCGACCTCGACGAGCGTGCGGAGGAGGTCGCCGACTCGCTCGGCCTCGCCGTCGGCCTCGACCAGCCGATGACCTCGCTCTCCGGAGGCCAGGCCGCCCGTGCGGGGCTCGCCTCGCTCCTTCTCTCCCGCTACGACGTCTTCCTCCTCGACGAGCCGACGAACGATCTCGACCTGGACGGCCTGGAGCGTCTGGAGAAGTTCGTGCAGGGTCTGCGGGCCGGCACCGTGGTCGTGAGCCACGACCGTGAATTCCTCACCCGCACGGTCACCAAGGTCCTCGAACTCGACCTCGCCCAGCAGCAGATCACGCTCTACGGCGGCGGCTACGAGGCGTATCTCGAGGAGCGGGAGACCGCACGGCGGCATGCCCGCGAGGACTACGAGGAGTACGCCGACAAGAAGACCGCCCTCGAGGGCCGCGCCCAGATGCAGCGTTCCTGGATGGACAAAGGCGTCAAGAACGCACGGCGCAAGGCATCCGACAACGACAAGATCGGCCGCAAGTTCCGCAGCGAGGCGAGCGAGAAGCAGGCCGCGAAGGCCCGTCAGACCCAGCGGATGATCGAGCGCCTCGACGTCGTCGACGAGCCCCGTAAGGAGTGGGAACTGCGCATGGAGATCGCGGCAGCGCCCCGCTCCGGCTCCGTGGTCGCCACGCTCCGTGACGCCGAGGTCCGGCGCGGCGACTTCCGCCTCGGGCCGGTGTCGCTCCAGATCGACTGGGCGGACCGGGTCGCCGTCACCGGTGCCAACGGCGCCGGCAAGTCCACACTCCTCGCCGCGCTGCTCGGCCGCGTTCCGCTGGACTCCGGGCACGCCGCGCTGGGCTCCGGCGTCGTCGTCGGCGAGGTCGACCAGGCCCGGAAGCTCTTCCACGGCACGGAATCGCTGCTGGACGCATTCTGCGCCGCCGTTCCCGACACCGAGCCCGCCGACGTCCGGACGCTCCTCGCCAAGTTCGGGCTCAAGGCCGGTCACGTACTGCGCTCCGCCGTCACCCTCTCCCCGGGCGAACGCACCCGCGCCGCACTGGCCCTGCTCCAGGGCCGCGGCGTGAACCTCCTCGTCCTCGACGAGCCGACGAACCATCTCGACCTCCCCGCCATCGAACAGCTGGAGTCGGCGCTCGACTCGTACAGCGGCACGCTGCTCCTGGTCACGCACGACCGTCGGATGCTGGACGCGGTCCGTACGAACCGGCGCATCGAGGTGGCGGACGGCCGGGTGACGGAGTCCCGATGACCGATCCTCTGACCCGTCTGTTCGAGCTCGTCGACGACCTCGACGCCGATGTCGACGAGACGATCGACCTCGCCGACGAGATCGCGGCGTCCGGCGACCGTGGAGTCCTCCCGCGGCTGGAGGCCGAGCTCGAACGCTGCATCGGCGAACGCAACTTCTATGCCCGCGAGCTGCTCGGCGGAGTGATCGCGGCGATCGGCGGTACCGCCGTGCTTCCGGTGCTGCTGCGTGCCTCGGCCGTCGATCTCGGCGACGACCAGGACGGCCTGGCGACGGAGATCGTCGTTCTGGTCCAGTCGGAGCCCGGTACGGCGCGTGCGATTCTGGAACGTCTGACAGAGGAAGACGATCCCGCAGTCCGCGCCCGGGCGGAATGGGCCCGGCGCTTCCTGCCCACCGGCTGAGTCCTGTCCGGGCGCTCTTCCGGGCCCGTGACGACAGCTGCGGTGCTCTACCGGCTACGGCGGGAAATACCCCATGCTGCGTTGTCGGTGTCGCCGGAGTATGTCCGGTACGAGGACGATCCCCCACCGGCTTCCGGCCGGGTGGGGGTACCCCCGGCGGAGCGAGGGGGAGTGCCCCCACCGCCTTGCGGTGTTTCCCCTCCGCCCTGGCGGGCCCGGGGAGACCCCATGCGTCCGACGGCCGCGGGCCGATCCTCAAAGACCGCCCGGACGGGACCCAGGGGGCTGCACGCGCCGCGTGCCGGGCCGTCCGACGTTGGGCGGCAGCGGGCCCGGGGAGACCCCATGCGTTCGACACCGCGGGCCGATCCTCAAAGACCGCCCGGACGGGACCCAGGGGGCTGCACGCGCCGCGTGCCGGGCCGTCCGACGTTGGGCGGCAGCGGGCCCGGGG
>NZ_JBWKDP010000001.1:786069-997341 GCF_056435905.1 Streptomyces sp. NPDC043861
GGGAGACCCCATGCGTTCGACACCGCGGGCCGATCCTCAAAGACCGCCCGGACGGGACCCAGGGGGCCGCACGTGCCGCGTGCGGCCCGTTCGACGATGGGCGGCAGCCACCCCGGGCGGTGCACCTGCGACACCGGTGATCTGCGGCGTGCTGCCGGAAGGTCCCTGGCATCTGCGCCGGCCGGGGCGCCGGAGGTGTGTGATTCCGGCGTCGGGATCACCCTGTGGTGCTGCGGATGACGACGTGGGCGTGATCTCGTGGTGCCGGTGACGACGACCGGGCGGGCGGCGACCCGCGTGCCCGGCCGTCGGCGCGCGGCTTGCGCCGACGGAGCCGACGGCCCTTCTCGGACCCCGGGAGGCCCGCGTCGTCCGCCGTCCGTGTGCCGGTGCGGGGCGGCACAGCTGCCGCCCCGCACCGGGGTGGGTCAGCCCCGCCTGCCGCCGCCCTGATTCGGGTCGAGGAGGCCCGCCTTGCGGAGGGCGTCGGCCATGGCGCTGTTCGCCGGCGCGGGGGCCGGGCGACCGCCGCCACGGCCCGCACCACCCTGGCGCTGCTGGGGCGGGCGGCCGCCCTGGCCGCGCTCGCGCCGCTGGCCGCCGCCCGCCGGACGGGTCGCCGGACGGTCCGCCGCCTCGTCGTCGAGACGCAGGGTCAGTGAGATCCGCTTGCGCGGGATGTCGACGTCGAGGACCTTCACCTTCACCACATCGCCCGGCTTCACCACGTCCCGCGGGTCCTTGACGAACGTGCGGGACATCGCGGAGACATGCACGAGGCCGTCCTGGTGGACGCCGACGTCGACGAACGCACCGAACGCCGCGACGTTCGTGACGACCCCCTCCAGCACCATCCCGGACGCCAGGTCGGAGATCTTCTCGACGCCTTCCTTGAAGGTCGCCGTCTTGAACGCGGGCCGTGGGTCGCGCCCCGGCTTCTCGAGCTCACGCAGGATGTCGGTCACGGTGGGAAGACCGAAGGTCTCGTCGACGAAGTCGTCCGGGCGCAGCGAACGCAGCACCGACGTGTTGCCGATCAGCCCGGCCACCTCGCTGCCCGCGGTCTTCACCATCCGCCGCACCACGGGGTACGCCTCGGGGTGCACGCTCGAGGCGTCCAACGGGTCGTCGCCGCCGCGGATCCGCAGGAAGCCCGCACACTGCTCGTAGGCCTTCGGACCCAGCCGGGCCACGCCCTTGAGGTCCTTGCGCGACCGGAACGGACCGTTCGCGTCGCGGTGCGCAACGATGTTCTCGGCGAGCCCCGCCCCGATGCCCGACACCCGCGAAAGCAGCGGTGCGGACGCCGTGTTGACGTCGACGCCGACGCCGTTCACACAGTCCTCGACCACCGCGTCCAGCGAGCGCGACAGCTTCACCTCGGACAGGTCGTGCTGGTACTGGCCGACGCCGATCGACTTGGGGTCGATCTTCACCAGCTCCGCGAGCGGGTCCTGGAGCCGCCGCGCGATCGAAACGGCGCCGCGCAGCGAGACGTCGAGCTCGGGCAGTTCCTGCGAGGCGAACGCGGACGCGGAGTACACGGAGGCGCCGGCCTCCGACACCATCACCTTGGTGAGCTTCAGTTCGGGGTGCTTGGCGATGAGGTCGGCTGCGAGCTTGTCCGTCTCCCGGGACGCCGTGCCGTTGCCGATCGCGACCAGGTCGACCGCGTGCTGCTTGGCGAGCCGCGCCAGCGTCGCCAGGGACTCGTCCCACTTGTTGGCGGGCACATGCGGATAGATGGTGTCCGTGGCGACGACCTTGCCGGTCGCGTCGACCACGGCGACCTTCACACCCGTACGGAATCCCGGGTCCAGGCCCAGCGTCGCCCGTGTGCCCGCCGGGGCGGCGAGCAGCAGGTCCCGCAGGTTCGCCGCGAAGACCCGTACCGCCTCGTCCTCCGCCGCCGTCCGCAGCCGCAGCCGCAGGTCGATTCCGAGATGGACGAGGATCCGCGTCCGCCATGCCCACCGCACCGTGTCCGCCAGCCACTTGTCGGCCGGCCGGCCCCGGTCGGCGACGCCGAAGCGACGGGCGACCATGCCCTCGTACGTGGAGGGGCCCGGCTCGTCCGAGGGCTCCTCGGGCTCCATCTCCAGCGAGAGGACGTCCTCCTTCTCACCGCGGAGCATGGCGAGCACCCGGTGCGAGGGTAGTTCGGTGAACGGCTCGGAGAAGTCGAAGTAGTCGGCGAACTTCGCACCCGCCTCCTCCTTGCCCTCCCGCACCTTCGCCGAGAACCGGCCACGCGTCCACATCCGCTCGCGCAGTTCGCCGATGAGGTCGGCGTCCTCCGAGAACCGCTCGGCCAGGATCGCCCGGGCGCCCTCCAGCGCGGCGCCCGGATCCGGAACGCCCTTGTCCGCGTCCACGAACGCCGACGCGGCCGCCAGCGGTTCGACCGACGGGTCACCGAGCAGCCCCTCGGCCAGCGGCTCCAGACCTGCCTCGCGGGCGATCTGCGCTTTCGTGCGCCGCTTCGGCTTGAACGGCAGATAGATGTCCTCCAGGCGCGCCTTGGTGTCGGCCGCCCGGATCTGCGCCTCCAGCTCGTCGGTGAGCTTGCCCTGCTCGCGCACGGACTCGAGGACCGAGGTCCGCCGCTCCTCCAGCTCCCGCAGATACCGCAGCCGCTCCTCGAGTGTGCGCAGCTGCGCGTCGTCGAGCATCTCGGTCGCTTCCTTGCGGTAGCGCGCGATGAACGGCACGGTCGATCCGCCGTCGAGCAGCTCGACGGCCGCCTTCACCTGCCGCTCGCGTACGCCGAGCTCCTCGGCGATCCTGCCTTCGATGGACGTCGTCACGGTTCCCCGACTCGCCTTCTGATGCTGGCTGTGCCTGGAGGCCCCGCACTCACGTCCGCGCGGCCTCTTCGCCTGCATTCTGCCGGGTGGCGGGGTGCCCTGTCGCGTGCCCCCTCCGGGGTCAGCGCGTGCCGTTGAGGTCGGCCGGGAACGCACCGGCCGCGACCGCGGTCGTCAGGAAGTCGCGTGCCAGCTCGGTGAGGCGTTCGACATTCGCCGAGCCGAGGTGCTCATAGGGGGCTGCGTCGAGGCGGTCGGTGTGTTCCTCCAATTCCGCCCGCAGCGCGGCACCCGCCTCCGTCAGCCCGCCCTCCGCGTCGAGCAGCCCGCGCTCGCGCAGCCGGTCCGACGCGGCCTCCCAGTCGGTGCGTCGCCAGCCACGGCTCGCGAGGATCCAGCGGATGGACATGCCCTTGCCGGTGGCGCTGTGGCTCACCAGCGCCTCCACCGGGTCGAGCCCGGCCGAGAGCAGCGCGGTCAGGTGTCCGTCGCCGCGGTGCTCGCGGAGCAGTGTCGCGGCGTGCCAGTAGGCGAGATGGGGCTGGTCGGGCACGGGCAGGTCGGCGTGCGCCGCATACAGCGGACGGGCATGCCGGGTGCAGGCCTCGGCGGCGCGCAGGGCCAGCCGGGCGGCCTCGGCCATCTCCTCGGAGGCCACCAGCTCATCGCCGAGCAGCCGTCGGAGCGTGGTGTCGACGGCCCTGATCCGGGCATCGAGCACGGCCGCCGGTGCGGCGGTCTCCCAGACCGCCGGGAGGTGCCGGGCTATCAGCTCGTGGTTGAAGTTGTAGAACGTCGCTGCCACGGTGCCCGGTCCGACGGCGCCCATGGCGGCGGCCCGGCCCGCGAAGTACGCGGCGCTCGTGTCCTCGATGCCGAGTCCGGCGAGCTCCTTCGCATGGTCCGGCGAGAAGTACACGGTGGAGTGCATCGGGTTGAGGGCGTTGTGACAGCGGCGTCCCGCGTGCGAGGGCAGAGAGGTCATGGATGACACGTTACCGACTGGTCGGTATGACGGGAAGGGTGGGTGCATCTTCGAACCGGTGGCAGAAAAGGTGGGGGAATCGTCATTGCGGCCATCGGTGCAGGCCCCGACGATGGACGTATGCCAGAGCGAATCGTGCTCATCACATTGTTCGACGGTGTACAGAGTCTCGACGTCACCGGCCCGCTGGAGGTGTTCGCGGGCGCCAACAAGCATCCGGGTGCGCCGTTCACGTACCGCATCCGTACCGCCTCCCTGGACGGCGGGCCCGTGCGCACGTCCAGCGGGCTCGCCCTGCTCCCGGACGGGGCACTCGGCGACGAGGCGCTGCCGCACACACTCGTCGTCCCGGGCGGAGAGGGCACCCGCCACCCCGATCCCGCGCTGATCGACTGGCTGCGCTCACAGGCCCCGCGCGCCGAACGCCTCGTATCCGTCTGCACCGGCGCACTGCTGCTGGCCGAGGCGGGGCTCCTCGACGGACACCGCGCGACCACGCACTGGTCCGTCTGCGACCACCTTGCGCGCACCTACCCCACGGTCGACGTCCGACCCGAGCCGATCTTCGTGCGGGACGGGAGGATCGCCACCTCCGCGGGGGTCACCGCAGGTATCGACCTCGCCCTTGCCCTGGTCGAGGAGGACCTCGGACGCGAGACGGCGCTGAACATCGCCCGCCACCTCGTGGTGTTTCTGCGCCGCCCTGGCAATCAGTCGCAGTTCAGTGCCCAGCTGGCCGCCCAGACCGCGCAGCGCGACCCGGTGCGCGAGGTGCAGCGGTTGATCAGCGAGCACCCGGACGGTGATCTGTCGGTGGAGTCGCTGGCGGCCCGCGCCCGGCTCTCACCGCGTCAGTTCGCCCGTGTCTTCCGCGCGGAGACCGGCGTCACGCCCGGCAAGTACGTCGACCGGGTCCGTCTGGAGCATGCGCGAAGGCTCCTCGAGGACACCGGCGACGGTATCGAGGAGATCTCGCGCGCCTGCGGATACGGCACCCCGGAGGCGATGCGCCGCGCGTTCGTCAAGTCGCTCGGCGCCGCACCGGCCGAGTACCGCCGCCGTTTCCACGCACCCGTCCACGAGGCCGTCCCGCGCCAGTGAAGCGGACCGGCACCTGAGAACAACCGCCAGTGAGAACAACCGGCTGCGAGAAAGCCGCAGCCGGAAAGCCGCAGTCGGAAACCGGCGCCTGGACCGGCGCCCCGAACCGGGAGGGAATCCCATGCAGATCGCGATCCTGCTCTACGACCGTTTCACCAGCCTCGACGCGGTCGGCCCGTTCGAACTGCTCAGCCGGCTCCCGGGAGCCGAGACCGTTTTCGTGGCCGAGCAGGCGGGGCCGGTGCGCAACGACCAGGACAACCTCTCCCTGGTCGCCGAGCGTGGCCTCGCCGATGTGACCGCGCCGGACGTGATCGTCGTACCTGGTGGCCCCGGTTCGCGGCAGGCGATGACGAACCGGACGATCCTCGACTGGCTCCGTGCGGCCGACGCCACCAGCAGCTGGACGACGTCCGTCTGCACCGGTTCGCTCGTGCTCGCCGGGGCGGGGCTGCTCAAGGGCCGCCGGGCGACGAGCCATTGGCTGGCCCTGGACGATCTCCCCGCACTGGGTGCGGAGCCGACGGGCGAGCGTGTCGTGTTCGACGGCAAGTACGTCACCGCGGCCGGCGTCTCGTCCGGTATCGACATGGCTCTGCATCTGCTGGGCAGGCTCGCAGGCGACCAGGTCGCCCAGACCGTGCAACTGCTCACCGAGTACGACCCGCAGCCGCCGTACGACGCGGGTTCCCCGGACAAGGCACCGGCCGAGATCGTGGCGTTCTGGCGTGGGGAGGCCGACCGGGTCCTGGTCGCGGAACAGTGATCGTCCCCCGGGCCGCGGCGGCCGTCACACGGTCCAGGTGAAGCGTGGCGGCCTGCGCTCCAGGAAGGCGGCGACCCCCTCCGCGGAGTCGCCGCTGCCGCGCGCCTGCCCGGTCCAGTAGGCGTCACGGTCGGTCCGCCCCGCGGCGAACTCCTTCGCGGCTGCCTGCGTCAGCTGGGACCGGCCGGTGAGCACGCGCGTGAACTCGGCCACGCGCTTGCCGAGTTCCCCCTCCGGCAGTACCTCGTCCACCAGACCGGTGCGCAGCGCCCGTGAGGAGTCGATCAACTCGCCCGAGAACAGCAGGTACTTCGCCGTCGCCGGTCCGACGAGAGACACCAGCCGCCTCGTCGAGGACGCCGGGTAGACGATCCCGAGCTTCGCGGGGGTGATGCCGAAGGATGCGCCCTCCTCCGCGAACCGCAGGTCACAGGCCGCGGCCAACTGGCAGCCGCCGCCGACGCAGTAGCCGCGCACGGCCGCCAGGGTCGGTTTGGGAAAGTCCGCGAGTGCCTCCTCCGCCCGCACCGCCAGACTCTGCGGGTCCTCCTCGGCGCCCGGCGCATGCGCGCGCAGGGACGAGATGTCCGCACCGGCGCAGAAGGTGCTGCCCGCACCGGTCAGGACCAGGGCCCGTACCTGTGGGTCGTGCGCAAGCCCCTCGAGCACCAGCGGCAGCGCACGCCACATGGCGGCGGTCATCGCGTTGTGCTTGCCGGGATTGTCGATGACGACGGTGGCGACTCCGGCCACCACCTCGGCCGAGACCCGACCCTGCTCCGACTCCGTACGGTCCATGTGCCGGATGCTATCGGCGCTCCGTACGCCGGATGCCGGCGGCCCGCCCCGAACCTGTGATCAGGCAGGGGGTGCGACGAGGAGGCACGGATGGCCGGTCCCACCCGGGAGACCAGGAAGCTCCGCCGGAGTCTCGGCCGGCTGGCGGCGCTCGGTGTGGTTCTCGTCGTCGGCGGAGTGGCCGGTCTGATCTACGTCGGTGTGGCGACGCTGACCTCGATGCTGCTCTTCGGCTGGCTGCTGCTGATCGGTGGCCTGGTCGGTCTGCTGCACGCGATCGAGTCGCGCGGCAGCAACTTCTTCTGGCTCGCGGTGGTGGTCGCCGCGCTCAACATCGCGGCCGGTGTGGTCGTCATCCGGCATCCGGAGGGCAGCGCCGAGGCGCTGACGATGTTCGCCGCCCTGCTGTTCCTGACCGGAGGGCTGTTCCGGCTCGTCGGGAGCGTGGTGGTGCGGGGGCCGCAGTTCGGCTGGACACTGCTCCAGGGCGCGTTCGGCCTGCTGCTGGGTGTGCTGGTACTCCTCGACTGGCCCGAGAGCAGCCGTTATGTGCTGGGCGCCTTCTTCTCGCTGGCGCTGCTCTTCGACGGCCTCGGGCTGATCGCCGTCGGCGTGGGAGGCCGTCGGATCGTGGGCATGGTGGCGGAACCGGCGGGGGCGGGCGGGGGGAACACAGGCTCGTCAGGGAAGCCGACAGAAGAAGATCAGGACTGGTCGCGCACACGACGCAGCCACATGAATCCCGATCGGATTCCGTCGATAGTCGCTGACTTGTGTTCAGCGCGCCGGTATGGACCAGCCCGTTCCCACACTCATTAGTCACGTAGTCAACGGGTTTCCTGACCACAATTCACGAGGGTGGGTGCGGGACTATGGAGAGCCCCGGGAGCGTCCCGGCGCGGCTGGCGTACGAGGGCGTCTGGCGGTTCACCGCACCCGCGCTCGAAGCCTCCGTGCCCCAGGCCAGACACGCGGTCCGCGATCTGATCCGGCGCCAGGGTGCACCGCTCCACGACGAGCTGCTGCACGGGCTGCTGTTGATCGTCTCCGAGCTCGTGACCAATGCCGTACGGCATGCGGCCCTGCTCTCGCCCGAGCTGGCCGTCGAGGTCGCGATCGGCCCCGAGTGGATCCGGGTGGCTGTCGAGGACAACCACCCGTACCGGCCCAAGGCGCTGGAGACCGACTATGCACAGACCGGTGGCCGCGGGCTGCTGCTGGTCAAGGAGATCACCCGGGAGGCCGGCGGGTCCTGCGACGTCGAGCACACCGCGACCGGTGGAAAGATCATCTGGGCCGCGCTGCCGCTCGCCTTTGCCGGTGCCCGTGGCCAGGTGCCGCTGTAGGCGGCTACCAGCCCCTGCCGGGCCCGGTGAGTTCCTTGATCGCCGGGCGCGCCGCCTCGAGCACGGTCATGAACCACGCGGAGAAGGTGTCCCGGGCGTGCCGTTCGGTGAGCTCGGCCGCCGTCACGAACGCCGTTTCGCCGATCTCCTCCTCGTCCGGTCGCAGCGGGGCCTGCACGAGGCCCACGAAGAGGTGGTTGAACTCCTGCTCCACCAGGCCCGATGCCGGGTCCGGGTGGTTGTACCGAACCGTGCCGGCCTCCGCCATCAGCGACGGTGAGACGCCGAGCTCCTCATGGGTCCGACGGGCGGCGGCGGCGAACGGGGCCTCCCCCGGGTAGGGGTGCCCGCAGCAGGTGTTCGACCAGACGCCGGGCGAGTGGTACTTCGCGAGTGCGCGGCGCTGGATCAGCAGCCGTCCGTGTTCGTCGAAGAGGAACACGGAGAACGCCCGGTGCAGCTGACCGGGGGCCTGATGGGCGGAGAGCTTCTCCGCGGTGCCGATGGTGCGGCCGCTCTCGTCGACCAGTTCGAGCAAGATCGGCTGCATGGTGCCGTTCGGCGAGCTGTTCGCCGCGGTTGCGGGTGTGGTCGGCATGGCCATCCTTTGCTTCGGTCCTCGGCCCTGGGGCCAACCCAGTCTGCCGTACAAAAGCGGCTTGTCCGCACTTCACCGCCCTTGGGCATGTCCGCGCCCGCCACGTCCACGCGTGGCGGGCGCGGACGACGGGTCAGACTCCGAAGGCTCCCGGGTAGGTGATCGTGCCCTGCGGCAAACCCGTGGAACCGTCCAGGACGAGCGCCATCATCGCCTCGTCGGGCACATCGAAACCTGCCGTGATCCCCAGCCGGGAAGCCGGTTCGAAACCGAAGCGCGGGTAGTACTCCGGATGGCCCAGAACCAGGACCAGCCGTTCGCCGCGCGCCCGGGCCGCGTCGAGTACGGCCCGGATCACCGCCGTGCCCGCGCCCTGCCGCTGATGGACGGGGGCGGTGGCGCAGGGGGCCAGTGCCAGGGCAGGCGTCCCCCCGACCCGGCACCGCGTGAGCAGTGCGTACGCCGCCACCGAACCGTCCGGAGCCTCCGCGACGTACGAGAGGCCGGGCAGCCAGGCCGACTCGTCGGCACGGAGCGCGTCGACGAGGTCGGCCTCGTCCTGCGTCGGGAACGCCGCCGTGTTGACCGCACGCACGGCCGGGATGTCGGCCGCCGTCTCCGGACGGGTCGGCCAGCGGGAATCGGCGGGTCGCAGCACGTAGCCGGTGCAGCCGTAATCCGAGCCGTGCTCGCGGCGCATGGCGATCTCGGCCAGGGTGCCGGCCAGGGCCTCGCTCATTCCGGGGGCGGCGGGGTCGGCGGCGGCGGCCCGTTCGCCGAGCGGACCGTAGTACTCGGCCCAGTCGCTGTCGGGCTGTCGGTGGACACCGAGAACGGTGTAGCCCTCCGCGGTGGCGGTCGCGGTGTTCTGGGCGGTCGTGCGCAGCGCACAGTGCTCGTCCCAGAAGGCGCGGGCCTCGGCGCTGGGCTCGTCCGAAGTCCACTCGCATGCGGTGACGACGAGCGTGCCGCCGGGTGCGAGCAGCCGCCGCCAGCGGTGGAGAGCGGTGCCGAAGCCGATCGCGTACGCCGAGCTCTCCGCCCACACCAGGTCGAAGGACCCGTCAGGGAAGGGCGGTTCGGCCATGTCGGCATGGACGGTGTGGATGCGCTCGCCGAGACCGCGGTCGTTCGCGGCCTGCCGCAGCTCCTCGAGGAACGGCTCGTGCAGATCCACGGCCGTGACCTCGGCCCCGGCCTCGTCGGCCAGCAGCAGCGCGGCGCGGCCGGGGCCGCAGCCCAGATCGAGCACGCGCGGCCGGGGCGGCAGCGGCCCCGCCGTCCCGAGCAGCCGGCGGGTGGTGTCGTCGGAACCCGGCCCCTGCCGGGGCAGGCCGTGGTGCAGGGTGAAGAACGCTTCGTGCACGGATTCGGTTGCGCCGCTGTTGCGGCGGGCGTTGTCGGACAACGTGGGAAACCCTTTGAGTGAGCGGGCCCCGGCCGACGCACGGACTCAGGTCGGCGTACGGATTCAGCAGAGCCGGGAACCCGGAGGACGATGACGGACCGGGCGCTGTGCGCAGCTGGTCCCCTCATGCCGCAGGGCGCAGGGGGACTCCGTCGCGGCGGTCATCAACCTCAGCTCCTCTCAAGATCACGGGTGCGCGCCAATGTAGCAGCCGTCAGTGACAGAGCCCGGCCTCGTGCGCGGCATGACCACTGGGCTCCAGCTGGAATGTGCAGTGCTCGACATCGAAGTGGGAACCGAGACAGCCCTGCAGTTCGTGGAGCATCTTCTCGTGGCCGATCCCGTTGAGCACGTCCTGCGCCACCACGACGTGGGCGGAGAGCACCGGCATGCCGGAGGTGATGGTCCAGGCGTGCAGGTCGTGGACGTCCTCCACCCCCGGCAGCGCCCTGATGTGTTCGCGCACCTCGTCCATGTCGACGCCCTTGGGCGCAGCCTCCAGCAGGACGTTCAGCGTTTCCCGCAGCAGCTTGAGCGTGCGCGGCACGATCATCAGGCCGATCACCAGCGAGGCGATCGGGTCCGCCGCCTGCCAGCCGGTGGTCAGGATGATCACCGCCGAGATCAGCACCGTCATGGAGCCGAGGGCGTCCGCGAGGACCTCCAGATAGGCCCCGCGCACATTCAGGCTCTCCTTCTGGCCCCGCATCAGCAGGGACAGGGAGACCATGTTGGCGATCAGGCCGACGAGAGCGAAGGCGATGGCCACGCCGCCCTTGGTCTCGGCCGGGGTGATGAAACGCTCCACCGCCTCGTACAGGAGGAAGGCGCCGACTCCGAGCAGCAGCACACAGTTCGCGAGCGCCGCGAGGATCTCGGCGCGGGCGAAGCCGAAGGTGCGGCGGGCATCGGCGGGGCGGTTGGCGAAATGGATCGCGAGCAGCGCCATGCCGAGGCCGAGGCCGTCCGTGGCCATGTGCGCGGCGTCGGCGATCAGGGCCAGTGAGTCCGCGAGGATCCCGCCCACGATCTCCAGAGCCATCACGCCCAGCGTGATCCCCAGGGCGATCCGCAGGCGCCCCTTGTAGGCGGCGGCCGCGGTGCCCGTCGGCGGCAACCCGCCGTGCGCGTGTCCGTGGTCGTGCCCAGCCCCCATGGCGATGCCTCCCGGATCATTCCGATGATCTGTCCGAATGGCCAGTGAACTACGGGTGGGGGGTATCGGGCAACACGAAGCTGAACACCGTTGTCATGTGCTCTGACCTGCAATGATGTTGCAGGTCAGAGTGGGGTGGCGATCAGTGCGCAGCTGCCTCGGGGTGGCGGAGCAGCCAGCCCTCCCAGGCCGACTCGACCATCTCGCGCACCCCGAGCGAGGACGTCCATCCCAGTTCCTTGGCGATCCGCTCGACCGAGGCGACAGCCCTCGCCGCATCACCGGGACGGCGCGCCTCGACCACGGCGGGGGTGCCGTGCCCCGTCACCTCGGCGACGAGGCGTGCGAGGGCACGGACGGACACGCCCTCGCCGCGGCCGATGTTCACGGTGAGGTCCCCGGCGCCGTGCTGGGCGGCCAGACGGCGGGCCACACTGAGATGGGCGTCGGCGAGATCGGCGACATGGATGTAGTCGCGGACGCACGTGCCGTCCGGGGTCGGGTAGTCGTCGCCGAAGATCCGCAGGGCCTGGCCCCTGGTGATCCGGTCGAAGAACATCGGGATGATGTTGAACACGCCGGTGTCGGCGAGTTCGGGCCGCGCCGCGCCGGCCACGTTGAAGTAGCGCAGACAGGCCGTCGCGATGCCATGGGCCTGCCCCGCCGCCCGTACCAGCCACTCACCGGCGAGCTTGGTCTCGCCGTAGGGGTTGATCGGCACCGCGGGGGTGTCCTCCGTGATGAGTTCCACATCGGGGACCCCGTACACGGCGGCCGAGGACGAGAAGAGGAAACGCTTCACGCCGGCGTCGACCACGGCCTCCATCAGGACTGTGAGGCCATGCACGTTCTCGCGGTAGTAGCGAAGCGGCTGCTCGACGGACTCGCCGACCTGCTTCTTCGCGGCGAGATGCACCACACCCGTGACGGAGTGGTCGGCCAGTGCACGGTCCAGCAGCCCCCGGTCGAGCACCGAACCGTGCACCAGGGGCACGCCCGCGGGCAGTCGTCCCGCGACGCCCGTGGAGATGTCGTCGAGGACGACGACCCGCTCCCCGGCCTCGGTCATGGAATGCGCCACATGGGCCCCGATGTACCCCGCGCCACCTGTGATCAGCCAAGTCATAGCCGCCACCCTAGGCGGTCGCGGGACGCGGTTTGTGGGGCACGGTACCGATCGACGATGATGATCTAGGCCGGGCCGTGGCGGGCCGGCCCGTGGCTGCGGCGGTGCCCCGGACGGAGCAGGAGGCCGGCGGGCGCAGCGGGAGTGTCCCCACCGGGAAACCTCGGTGAACTCGGGCTTCCGTACATCCGATAGCCTCAGCCGACGTGCCGCCGCCCGGGTCCCGGGCCGAGCCGCCGTGCACACACCCATCCGTCAGTGCCAAGGAGTGAGTCCGTCTGTCGACCGCCATCCTCACCGGTCCGCCGGTACCCGGATCGCCGCTCGAGGGCGATCTCCGGTCGCTGGGCTTCGACGTCCGCGTCGCCTCCGGTGCCGACGAGACCGCGGCGCTGCTCGCCTCGGTCCCCCCGGCCGAACGCGTCGCCGTGGTGGACCCCCGCTTCGTCGGTCATGTCCACGCCCTCCGCCTGGGCCTCACCGACCCCCGCTTCCCGGCAGCCGCCGTCCCCGGCGCGTTGACGGCGCAGCCGCAGGCGCGGCCGGCTCTGCTGAACGCGCTGCGCGCGGCCGGCGGCTCCGGTTCCACGGGACCGGTCTCCCCGGCCCGCGGTGCTGCCGCCCCCGGGACGGCGGACGACGGGAGCGGCCCTGCGGCCGGGACGGACGAAACCCCGCGGGTCGACGAGGCCCCCGGCGGAGATGTCACCGAGGGCACCGTGACCACCGGCGCCGTCGCGGCCGACGGGGCGGGGACCGTGGCGCGCAGCGCCGTACTCGCCGATCGGGTGGCCGAAGGCCTCGGCGCCGAGGGCGTCACACCGCACCGGCCCGAGCTGGGTTCGCTCGTGGCGACCGTGCCGGAGGACCCCCAGGCCCGCAACGAGGCCCGGCAGGCCGTGTCCGCCGTCGACGACGAGGCCATACGTCTGCGTTCCGCCGTGAAGGCCCGCGACGGGTTCTTCACCACCTTCTGCATCAGCCCGTACTCGCGCTACCTCGCCCGCTGGTGCGCGCGCCGCGGACTGACTCCCAACCAGGTGACCACCGCGTCGCTGATCACCGCGCTGATCGCGGCCGGTGCCGCCGCGACCGGCACCCGCGGGGGCTACGTCGCCGCAGGCGTCCTGCTCCTGTTCTCTTTCGTCCTGGACTGCACCGACGGGCAGCTCGCCCGTTACTCCTTGCAGTACTCGACGATGGGCGCCTGGCTCGACGCCACCTTCGACCGGGCCAAGGAGTACGCGTACTACGCCGGCCTCGCCCTCGGTGCCGCCCGGGGCGGGGACGACGTATGGGCGCTGGCTCTCGGCGCGATGGTGCTGCAGACCTGCCGGCATGTGGTGGACTTCTCGTTCAACGAGGCGAACCACGACGCGACCGCAAACACGAGCCCCACCGCCGCGCTGTCGGACAGGCTCGACAGCGTCGGCTGGACCGTCTGGCTGCGTCGCATGATCGTCCTGCCGATCGGCGAGCGCTGGGCCATGATCGCCGTGCTCACGGCCGTCACCACGCCCCGCATCGTCTTCTACGCCCTGCTCGTCGGGTGCGCGTTCGCCGCGACGTACACCACCGCGGGCCGCGTGCTGCGCTCGCTGACCCGCAAGGCGAAGCGCACCGACCGTGCGGCCGAGGCACTCGCCGATCTCGCCGACTCGGGAGCCCTCGCCGAGGGCTTCGCGGCGATCTTCTCCGGAGCCGCCCGCCGGCTGCCCGGCATCCTGCCCCTCGCGGTGGCCGTTGCCGGCGGCGCCGCCGTGGTGTGCGCTGCGGGTCTTGCGGAGTACGGCAGCTGGTGGCCGGTCGCTGCGGCCGCGCTGTACGTCGTGACCTCGGGCTTCGCCGTCGCCCGCCCCCTCAAGGGCGCCCTCGACTGGCTGGTGCCCCCGCTCTTCCGGGCCACGGAGTACGGCGTGGTCCTGATTCTCGCCGCCCGCTCGGAGGTGAACGGGGCCCTTCCGGCGGCTTTCGGCCTGGTGGCCGCGGTCGCCTACCATCACTACGACACGGTGTACCGCATCCGCGGCGGCACCGGCGCACCGCCTGCCTGGCTGGTGCGGACGATCGGCGGGCATGAAGGCCGCACGCTGACGGTCGCGGTCCTCGCCGCCGTCCTGGCGTCGCAAGGCACCGGCTTCACCGTCGCGCTCACCGTGCTCGCGGTGGCCGTGGCCCTGGTGGTGGTCGTGGAGTCCGTCCGCTTCTGGGTCTCCGCCGGAGCACCCGCCGTACACGACGAAGGAGAACCCGCATGATCGGCCTCGTACTGGCAGCCGGTGCCGGACGGCGACTGCGTCCGTACACCGACACGCTCCCGAAGGCCCTCGTGCCCGTGGACGGGAATCTGTCGGTCCTCGACCTCACGCTGAAGAACTTCAGCGAGATAGGACTCACCGAGGTCGCCGTCGTCGTCGGCTACCGCAAGGAGGCCGTGTACGCGCGCAAGGACGAGTTCGAGGCCACCTACGGTGTGAAGCTCACCCTGATCGACAACGACAGGGCCGAGGAGTGGAACAACGCCTACTCCCTGTGGTGCGCCCGTGACGTCCTGAAGCAGGGTGTGATCCTCGCCAACGGCGACACGGTGCACCCGGTCTCCGTCGAGCGCACCCTCCTCGACGCCCGCGGCAACGGCCAGAAGATCATCCTTGCCCTCGACACGGTGAAGCAGCTCGCCGACGAGGAGATGAAGGTGATCACCGCCGACGGCGAGGGCGTGCAGAGGATCACCAAGCTGATGGACCCGGCCTCGGCCACCGGCGAGTACATCGGTGTCACCCTGATCGAGCCCGAGGCCGCCGAGGACCTGGCCGACGCGCTGAGGACGACCTTCGAGCGCGACCCCGACCTCTACTACGAGGACGGCTACCAGGAGCTCGTGAACCGGGGCTTCCGGATCGACGTGGCACCGATCGGCGACGTCAAGTGGGTCGAGATCGACAACCACGACGATCTCGCCAAGGGCCGGGAGATCGCGTGCCAGTACTGACCCGGCTCATCCCTTCGCCGGTCGTCGTCGACATCAGCCGCGGGGCGATGGACGATCTGGCCGGCCTGCTGGCCGACCAGCGCATCTCCGCGTCCGGCAAGCTCGCGTTCGCGATCAGCAGCGGCTCGGGCCAGGCACTGCGCGAGCGGCTGGCCCCGGTGCTGCCGGGCGCCGACTGGTACGAGGTCGCCGACGGCACCATCGACTCGGCGGTCAAGCTCGCCGACGACGTCAGGGGCAAGCGCCGCTACGACGCGGTCGTGGGCCTGGGCGGTGGGAAGATCATCGACGTGGCGAAGTACGCCGCGGCGCGGGTCGGACTGCCGATGGTCGCCGTTGCCACCAACCTGGCGCACGACGGCCTGTGCTCGCCGATCTCGATCCTGGACAACGACAACGGGCGCGGCTCCTACGGTGTCCCCTCGCCGATCGCGATGGTCATCGACCTGGACGTGGTGCGCCAAGCGCCTGTCCGGTTCGTCTGCTCCGGTATCGGCGATGCGATCTCCAACATCTCCGCGATCGCCGACTGGGAGCTTTCCCACAAGATCACCGGCGAGTCCGTCGACGGTCTTGCCGCCGCCATGGCCAGGACCGCGGGGGAGTCCGTCCTCCGCCATCCCGGTGGCGTCGGCGACGACGAGTTCCTGACCGTGCTCGCCGAGGCGCTGGTGCTCTCCGGCATCGCCATGTCGATCAGCGGCGACTCCCGGCCGTCCTCCGGGGCCTGCCACGAGATCAGCCACGCCTTCGACCTGCTTTACCCGAAACGGGCCGCCAGCCATGGCGAGCAGGTCGGACTGGGCGCCGCCTTCGCGATGCACCTGCGCGGCGCCCGCGAGGAGTCCGGGCTTTTCGCGGAGGTGCTCCGCAGACACGGTCTGCCGGTGCTCCCCGAGGACATCGGCTTCTCCGCGGACGAATTCGTCCGGGCCGTGGACTACGCACCGCAGACCCGCCCCGGACGCTTCACCATCCTCGAGCACCTCGACCTGTCCACCGATCAGATCAGGGACGCGTACGCCGACTATGCCAAGACCATCCGTAGCTGAGCTCCGTCCCGTCGTTCACCCGGCGGGAGTCAAGGACCGGCGCAGTGGCGAGCACTGGGGCGGCCGCCTGTACATGCGCGAGATCTCCCTGCGCATCACCCGTGTCCTGGTCACGACCAGGGTCACGCCCAACCAGCTGACCTATCTGATGACCCTGGCCGGTGTCCTGGCCCTGCCGGCCCTGCTGGTGCCGGGCATCTGGGGCGCCGTCCTCGGCGTGGTGATGGTCCAGCTCTACCTGCTGCTGGACTGCGTGGACGGCGAGGTCGCCCGCTGGAAGAAGCAGTTCTCACTGTCCGGGGTGTACCTGGACCGGGTCGGCGCCTACCTGTGCGACGCGGCGGTCCTGGTCGGCTTCGGCCTGCGCGCCGCGGATCCGTGGGGCAACGGGCCGGTCGACTGGCTGTGGGCCTTCCTCGGCACCCTCGCCGCGCTCGGCGCGATCCTGATCAAGGCCGAGACCGACCTGGTCGGCGTCGCCCGGCACCAGGGAGGGCTGCCGCCGGTCAAGGACGCGGCGGCCGAGCCGCGGTCGTCCGGTATGGCACTCGCCCGCCGGGCCGCCGCCGCGCTGAAGTTCCACCGGCTGGTGCTCGGCATCGAGGCGTCCCTGCTCATCCTGCTGCTGGCCGTTCTCGACGCGGTCAGGGGCGACCTGTTCTTCTCCCGCCTGGGCGTCGCGGTGCTGGCCGGTATCGCGCTGCTCCAGACGGTGCTGCACCTGGTGTCCATCCTCGTCTCCAGCAGGCTGAGGTGAGCGCGATGAAACTGGGCGCCGTCATCATCACCATGGGCAACCGCCCGGACGATCTGCGTGCTCTTCTCGACTCGGTCGCCAAGCAGGAGGGCGACCCGATCGAGGTGGTCGTCGTCGGCAACGGTGCCCCGGTCACCGGCGTGCCCGACGGTGTCCGCACCGTCGACCTGCCGGAGAACCTGGGCATCCCCGGAGGCCGCAACGCCGGTATCGCGGCCTTCGGCCCCTCCGGTACGGACGTCGACGTCCTGCTCTTCCTGGACGACGACGGTCTGCTGCCCAACAACGACACCGCCGAGCTGGTCCGCCGGGCCTTCGACGAGGACCCGAGCCTCGGGATCGTGAGTTTCCGGATCGCGGATCCGGAGACCGGTGCCACCCAGCGCCGGCACGTTCCGCGACTGCGTGCCTCCGACCCGATGCGCTCCTCTCGTGTGACGACCTTCCTGGGCGGCGCCAACGCCGTACGGACGAAGGTCATCGCCGAGGTCGGCGGACTGCCGGACGAGTTCTTCTACGCCCATGAGGAGACCGATCTCGCCTGGCGGGCGCTGGACGCCGGCTGGATGATCGACTACCGCTCCGACATGGTGCTGTTCCACCCGACGACGCCACCGTCGCGGCACGCGGTGTACCACCGCATGGTGGCGCGCAACCGGGTGTGGCTGGCCCGTCGCAATCTGCCTGCTCCGCTGGTGCCGGTGTACCTGGGAGTATGGATAGCGCTGACGCTTCTGAGGCGGCCGTCCGTGCCGGCGCTCAAGGCATGGTTCGGCGGCTTCAAGGAGGGCTGGACGACTCCGTGCGGGCCGCGCCGTCCCATGAAGTGGCGTACCGTGTGGCGCCTGACTCGGCTGGGCCGACCACCTGTCGTCTGACGGGCCGAGATCTGAGAGCATCGGGCGTACTCAGGGACCCGGCCGCCACCTGGCACCCATCTGCCGCGCATCTTGAACACGAAAGTTTCAACTTGTGAGTGACACAACCCATGACGGTGCGATCGCGACAAGCGTTCCACCGTCTCCCGACGACGGTCTGACGCCGGCGGAGCTCGCCGCCAAGTACGGCCTCTCGGTGAGCGGTGCCCGACCGGGACTCTTCGAGTACGTCAGGCAGCTCTGGGGCCGTCGGCACTTCATCCTGGCCTTCTCCCAGGCGAAGCTCACGGCCCAGTACAGCCAGGCCAAGCTCGGCCAGCTGTGGCAGGTGGCCACACCCCTGCTGAACGCTCTCGTGTACTACCTGATCTTCGGCCTCATCCTCGGCGCCGGACGGGGGATGTCGAAGGACGTCTACATCCCGTTCCTGGTGACCGGCGTGTTCGTCTTCACGTTCACGCAGACGTCGGTGATGGCAGGCGTCCGCTCGATCTCCGGCAACCTGGGCCTGGTCCGGGCGCTGCACTTCCCGCGTGCCTCGCTGCCCGTCTCGTTCGCGCTGCAACAGCTGCAGCAGCTGATGTTCTCCATGATCGTGCTCGTGCTGATCGTGATCGCGTTCGGCAGCTACCCGTCGCTGAGCTGGCTCCTGGTGGTGCCCGCGCTGGTGCTGCAGTTCGTGTTCAACGTGGGCCTGGCATTGATCATGGCCCGGATGGGCAGCAAGACCCCCGACCTCGCCCAGCTGATGCCGTTCATCATGCGTACCTGGCTGTACGGCTCGGGTGTCATGTTCTCCATCAAGGTGATGCTCGAGGGCAAGCCGGCCTGGATCGCCGACGTCCTGATGTACAACCCCGCTGCGATCTACATGGACCTGATCCGCTTCGCCCTGATCGACGGGTACGACTCCTCGAACCTGCCCTCGCACGTCTGGCTGGCGGGCCTGCTCTGGGCGGTGCTCGTGGGCATCGCCGGGTTTGTGTACTTCTGGAAGGCGGAGGAGCGGTACGGCCGTGGCTGACCTGGAGAAAGAACCGAAGGATGCCCGCATCCCCACCGTCATCGCGGACGACGTCCACATCGTCTACCGCGTCAACGGAGGCGGCGGCGGCCGCGGCACGGCGACCGCAGCCCTGAGCCGGATCCTGCGGCGCGACCGAGGTGAGTCGCGCGGAATCCGCAAGGTGCACGCCGTGCGCGGCGTCTCCTTCACCGCGTACCGAGGCGAGGCCATCGGCCTCATCGGCACCAACGGCTCCGGCAAGTCGACCCTGCTGCGGGCCATCGCGGGCCTGCTGCCCACCGAGAGCGGGCGGGTCTACACCGACGGCCAGCCGTCCCTGCTCGGCGTCAATGCCGCGCTGATGGGAGACCTGACCGGAGAACGGAACGTCATACTCGGCGGCCTGGCCATGGGCATGTCGCGCGAGGAGATCCGGGAGCGCTACCAGGGCATCGTCGACTTCTCCGGGATCAACGAGAAGGGCGACTTCATCACCCTGCCGATGCGCACCTACTCCTCGGGCATGGGTGCCCGGCTCCGGTTCGCGATCGCGGCGGCCAAGGACCACGATGTCCTGATGATCGACGAGGCCCTGGCCACCGGTGACCGCAAGTTCCAGATCCGCTCCGAGGCGCGCATCCGCGAGCTGCGCAAGGAGGCCGGCACGGTCTTCCTGGTCAGCCACAGCAACTCGTCGATCAGGGACACCTGCGACCGTGTCCTGTGGCTGGAGAAGGGCGAGCTGCTGATGGACGGCCCGACCGACGAGGTCATCAAGGCGTACGAGAAGGAGACCGGCAAGTAGTCGCCGGTCCGCCGCACGGAAGGGCCCTCGCCGGACTGCTCCGGCGGGGGCCCGTTCGGTCCGTGCGGGGAACCGGCCCGCCGTGGCGCGCGCGCCGGACCCCTGGCCGAGACCGCACTCCGGTCCCGCTGTGTCATTCGTTTGTCAAGTCCTGTGACTCCTGGGGAGGTTGGTCGTGGACCGCATTGTTCTTGTAATGCGCGCAACGCCCCGGCACGGTCCCGGGCGTTGTACAACGTAAGCTGTACCGGTGCTGATTCATGGCAAGTGGGGCGATACCCCCTAGGTTTTCCTCCCGCCGGGGTGGGCCCCCACTCGGAAAGCCCGGCGGCGTGTCCGAAATAGGATGTATTGGGTCGGCAGTGTAGAACGGGAGATGTGACGGCAATGACGGAAACTCTCCAGCTCCGCGCGCGGAGTGCCGTCCCCGCGCCGGGCAGACCGCAGTGACGGGAACCCGGCAGGTGCGCCCCGACGCCTCCATGCGCACCACGCTCGGCAAAGCCGCGGACGAGAACTTTCCCGTGGCCCCCTTCTTCCTGCCGCGTGCCGCGCGCGACGACCTGATGGCCGTGTACGGCTACGCCCGCCTCGTCGACGACATCGGCGACGGCGACCTCGCGCCCGGTGGCGCCGACGCCCGCCACCTCGGGCTCGAGCCGGCACAGGCCGACGACCGGCTCGTGATGCTGGACGCCTTCGAGGCCGATCTGCGGCGTGTCTTCTCCCACGGCGACGGCGACACGCCGAGTCACCCGCTGCTGCGCGCCCTGGTACCCGTCGTGCGCCGCTGCTCACTCACCCCCGAGCCGTTCCTCGGCCTGATCGAGGCCAATCGGCAGGACCAGCACGTCAGCCGCTACGAGACCTACGACGACCTCGTCGCGTACTGCGAACTCTCCGCCAACCCCGTCGGCCGCCTCGTCCTCGGCATCACCGGAACCGCCAGCCCCGAGCGGGTCCGCCTCTCCGACGCGATCTGCACCGCACTCCAGATCGTCGAGCACCTCCAGGACGTCCCGGAGGACCTCGCCCGTGGCCGGATCTATCTCCCGGCCGAGGACATGAAGCGGTTCCAGGTCACCGAGGCCGACCTGGCCGCGCCGACAGGGGGCGCGTCGGTGCGCGCGCTGGTCGCGTTCGAGGCCGAACGCGCCCGCCTGCTGCTGGATGAAGGAACGCCACTCGTGGGTAGCGTCCACGGCAGGCTCAGACTGCTGCTCGCAGGATTCGTGGCAGGGGGGCACGCCGCGCTCGACGCCATCGCGGCCGCCGGCCACGACGTGCTCCCCGGGCCGCCCAGACCCACCAAGCCGAGACTGATGCGCGAAGTGGGAGCTGTCTTGCGCAGAGCCCGTAGAGAGGGGTGAGCCGGAGCATGGAGGGACAGACACAGATGTCCGCGCCGGTGCAGGCCGCGTACAGCTACTGCGAGACCGTCACCGGCCAGCAGGCACGCAACTTCGCCTACGGAATCAGGCTGCTGCCCACGGACAAGCGACAGGCCATGTCGGCGCTGTACGCCTTCTCGCGCCGCGTCGACGACATCGGCGACGGCGCACTCGCCGAGGCCGCAAAACGGGATCGGCTGGAGGCGACACGCGAGCTCCTCGGCAGGATCCGTGAGGACAACGTCGACGAGGACGACACCGACCCGGTCGCCGTGGCACTCGCCGACGCGGCGCGCCGCTTCCCGATCCCGCTCGGCGGGCTCGACGAACTCATCGACGGTGTCCTCATGGACGTCGCCGGCGAGACCTATGAGACCTGGGACGACCTCAAGGTCTACTGCCGGTGCGTCGCGGGCGCCATCGGCCGTCTTTCGCTCGGCGTGTTCGGCACGCTGCACGGCGCGCCCGGCGCCGACCGCGCCCCCGAGTACGCGGACACCCTGGGCCTCGCCCTCCAGCTCACCAACATCCTCCGGGACGTCCGCGAGGACGCCGCCAACGGCAGGACCTATCTGCCCGCCGACGACCTCGCCAAGTTCGGCTGTTCCACGGGCTTCCACCGCGCCGGCCCGCCGGCGGAGGCCGACTTCACGGGTCTGGTTCACTACGAAGTGCGGCGCGCCCGAGGGCTGTTCGCGGAGGGCTACCGGCTGCTGCCCATGCTCGACCGGCGCAGTGGTGCCTGTGTGGCCGCCATGGCCGGGATCTACCGGCGCCTCCTCGACCGTATCGAGCGCGACCCCGGGGCCGTTCTCCGCGGCCGGGTCTCGCTCCCCGGCCGCGAGAAGGCGTACGTCGCCGTCCGTGGCCTGTCAGGGCTCGACACCCGCCATGTCACGCGGCAGACCGTCAGGAGGCGTGCCTGATGCGTCATTCCTCCTTCGTGCGCAGCGCCGGCAACCGGTGCGCAACCCTCCGCGACGTCGCTGCGTCCCTGACTACTGCGATGCGCACGAGCGCGCGGTCGTGCGCACTGCGCGCCGACGTCCGGGAGGGCTCATGACGGCACAGGACGGCCTGACGTCGCCCCCGCACGCGGTAGTGGTCGGAGGCGGGCTGGCCGGTGTCACCACCGCCCTCCGGCTCGCCGATTCGGGCGTCCGCGTCACCCTTTTCGAGAACCGTCCGCGGCTCGGCGGCCTTGCCTTCTCCTTCCGGCGCGGCGAACTGAGCGTCGACAACGGCCAGCATGTGTACCTGCGGTGCTGCACCTCCTACCGCTGGTTCCTCGACCGGGTCGACGGCGCCCGTCTGGCCCCGCTCCAGGACCGGCTCGACGTGCCGGTCCTCGACGTCGCCGACCCCCGGCGGCCACGGCTCGGACGGCTGCGACGCACCGCCCTGCCCGTACCGCTGCACCTCGCCGGCAGCCTGGCCACCTATGCGCATCTTTCCCTCCCCGAGCGCGCGGCCGTCGGACGGGCCGCGCTGGCGCTCAAGCGGCTCGACCCCGACGACCCGGCCCTCGACGGCATCGACTTCGCCACCTGGCTGGGCCGCCACGGCCAGTCGCAGCGCGCCGTCGAAGCCCTCTGGGACCTCGTCGGTGTGGCCACCCTCAACGCCACCGCGGCCAACGCCTCCATGGGCCTAGCCGCGATGGTCTTCAAGACCGGACTGCTCTCCGAGCCCGGCGCGGCGGACATCGGCTGGTCCCGGGTCCCGCTCGGCGACCTCCATGACACGCTGGCCCGCAAGGCCCTCGACTCTGCCGGAGTCCGCACCGAACTGCGCACCCGGGTGAGTGCCGTCACCCGCACCGCCGAAGGCCGCTGGAACGTCACAGCAGGTGCCGAACGGCTGGACGCGGATGCCGTCGTCCTCGCCGTACCGCAGCGCGAGACCCACGCCCTGCTGCCCGAGGACGCGCTCGAGAACCCGGACCGGCTGCTGGACATCGGGACCGCGCCGATCCTCAACCTTCATGTGATCTACGACCGGAAGGTGCTGCGCAAGCCGTTCTTCGTCGCGCTCGGCACCCCCGTACAGTGGGTCTTCGACCGCACGGAGGCCTCCGGGCTGGCCGCAGGCCAGTACCTGGCCGTGTCCCAGTCGGCCGCCGAGGACGAGATCGACGCACCCGTCGCCGAGCTGCGCGAGCGCTACCTCCCCGAACTGGAGCGCCTGCTGCCGGCCGCATACGGTGCGGAGGTACGGGATTTCTTCGTGACCCGGGAGCGTACCGCCACGTTCGCTCCCAGCCCCGGCGTCGGCAGGCTCCGGCCCGCCGCGCGGACCCGTGCACCCGGCCTGTACCTGGCCGGATCGTGGACCGCCACAGGCTGGCCCGCGACCATGGAGGGCGCAGTGCGCAGCGGATTCAGCGCCGCCGGCGCCGCGCTCACCGACCTCGGCCGCCCCCATGCACATCCGCTCGAGGAGGCGGCATGAGACCGAGCACTGGAACCAGAGGAGAGAAAGTGCCGACTGCGCCCTCGGCGAATCCGGCTGTCGACACCGCGGACGTCACCGCGCTGCTCGAGCGCGGACGGACCATGTCCATCCCGGTGCTGCGCGCAGCAGTGGAGCGGCTCGCGCCGCCCATGGACACCGTCGCCGCCTACCACTTCGGCTGGATCGACGCCCACGGCCGGCCCGCGGAGGGCGACGGCGGCAAGGCCGTACGCCCGGCGCTGGCGCTGCTGTCCGCGGAGGCGGCCGGAGCCGCGCCCGAGATCGGTGTCCCCGGAGCCGTCGCGGTCGAGCTGGTGCACAACTTCTCGCTGCTCCACGACGATCTGATGGACGGCGACGAGCAGCGGCGCCACCGCGACACCGTGTGGAAGGTCCACGGCCCGGCCCAGGCCATCCTCGTCGGCGACGCGCTCTTCGCGCTGGCCAACGAGATCCTGCTGGAGCTCGGCACGGTCGATGCCGGGCGGGCGACGCGACGGCTCACCACCGCGACCCGCAAGCTCATCGACGGCCAGGCCCAGGACATCTCCTTCGAGCACCGCGAGAGCGTCGCCGTCGAGGAGTGCCTGGAGATGGAGGGCAACAAGACGGGTGCGCTGCTCGCCTGTGCGGTGTCCATCGGTGCGGTGCTCGGCGGCGCCGACGACCGCACCGCGGACACCCTGGAGGCCTACGGCTACCACCTGGGGCTCGCCTTCCAGGCCGTGGACGATCTGCTCGGCATCTGGGGCGACCCCGAGTCGACCGGCAAGCAGACCTGGAGCGACCTGCGCCAGCGCAAGAAGTCCCTCCCGGTCGTCGCCGCGCTCGCCGCGGGCGGCCCGGCCTCCGAGCGGCTCGCCGGACTCCTCGCCGCCGATGCCAAGAGCAATGACTTCGACAGCTTCTCCGAGGAGGAGTTCGCCGCCAGGGCCGCCCTGATCGAGGAGGCGGGCGGCCGCGAGTGGACCGCTCAGGAGGCCCGCAGGCAGCATGCGATCGCCGTCGGGGCGCTGGACCGCGTCGACATGCCCGACAGGGTCCGGGCGCAGCTCGTGGCGCTCGCCGACTTCGTCGTCGTGCGCAAGAGATGAACGCTGCCGCCCCCATGGGTGATCACGCGGGAGTGATGATCCCGATCAACCGCATATGAGCTCGCAGTCGCCGGCCGGCGCCATTTCCGGCGCCGGCCGACGGCAGACCCGTAGCAGCAGAGATCCGACTGCACGAAGGGGAAGCCATGACAGCGACGACCGACGGAAGCTCAGGGGCCCCGGGACCCCGCGCAGCCGCGGCCAGCGAACCGACCGACGCACCTCCTGCCGCTCCCTCGACGGGTGCTGACATCTATGCGGCCGCCGACCGGGCGGCGTTGAGGTCCGTCGAGCACCTGCTCGCCCTCCAGGACAACGAGGGCTGGTGGAAGGGTGACCTCGAGACCAATGTCACGATGGACGCCGAAGACCTGCTGCTCCGTCAGTTCCTCGGTGTCCAGGACGAGAAGACCACCCACGCCGCCGCTCTCTTCATCCGTGGCGAGCAGCGTGAGGACGGTACCTGGGCGACGTTCCACGGCGGCCCCGGCGAGCTGTCCACCACCGTCGAGGCCTATGTCGCCCTGAGACTGGCGGGCGACCGGCCGGACGACCCGCACATGGCCCTCGCCGCCGCGTGGATCCGCAACCAGGGCGGCATCGCCGCGTGCCGCGTCTTCACCCGCATCTGGCTCGCGCTCTTCGGCTGGTGGCGGTGGGACGACCTGCCCGAGCTGCCGCCCGAACTGATCTACCTGCCCTCCTGGTTCCCGCTCAACATCTATGACTTCGGTTGCTGGGCACGCCAGACCGTCGTGCCCCTCACCATCGTCTCCGCGAAGAGGCCCGTCCGTCCCGCGCCCTTCGCGCTCGATGAGCTGCACACCGACCGGCATCACCCGAATCCGTCGAAGCCCCTGGCCCCCGCCATGAGTTGGGACGGTCTGTTCCAGCGTCTCGACCGGGCGCTGCACGGGTACCACAAGGTCGCGCTGCGTCCGTTGCGCCGTGCGGCGATGAACTCGGCGGCACGCTGGATCGTCGAACGACAGGAGAACGACGGCTGCTGGGGCGGGATCCAGCCGCCCGCCGTCTACTCCCTCATCGCCCTGCACCTGCTCGGCTACGACCTCCGGCACCCGGTGATGAGGGCCGGCCTGGAGTCGCTGGACCGCTTCACCGTATGGCGCGACGACGGTGCCAGGATGATCGAAGCATGCCAGTCACCGGTCTGGGACACCTGTCTCGCCACCATCGCACTCGCGGACGCCGGGCTGCCGACCGACCATCCGGCGTTGGTGAAGGCCGCCGACTGGATGCTGGCCGAAGAGATCGTCAAGCCCGGCGACTGGACCGTGCGCAAACCCCGACTCGCTCCCGGCGGCTGGGCGTTCGAGTTCCACAACGACAACTACCCCGACGTCGACGACACCGCCGAGGTCGTTCTCGCGCTGCGCCGGGTGAAGCACCCCGACCCTGCGCGCATCGACGGCGCGATCGCGAGGGCCGGGAACTGGACCCTGGGGATGCAGTCGAAGAACGGGGCCTGGGCGGCCTTCGACGCCGACAACACCAGCCGCTTCCCCAACCGGCTGCCGTTCTGTGACTTCGGTGAGGTCATCGACCCCCCGTCCGCCGACGTCACCGCGCACGCCGTGGAGATGCTTGCCCACGAGGGCAGGGCACATCATCCCCGTACCCGCGCGGGCGTCGAGTGGCTGCTTGCCGAACAGGAGTCGAGCGGGGCCTGGTTCGGGCGCTGGGGCGTCAACTACATCTATGGTACGGGCTCGGTGGTGCCAGCTCTGACCGCCGCGGGACTGCCCCCCGGGCATCCCGCGATCCGGCGCGCCGTCGGCTGGCTCGAATCCGTCCAGAACGAGGACGGCGGCTGGGGCGAGGATCTGCGCTCGTACCGTGACGCGGACGCGATCGGCCGGGGAGTCTCCACCGCGTCCCAGACCGCATGGGCACTGCTGGCCCTGCTCGCGGCCGGTGAGCGGGAGGGCAAGGCGGTCGAACGGGGCATCGCCTTCCTCATCGGAACCCAGCGCGAGGACGGCTCCTGGGACGAGCCGTACTTCACGGGTACCGGCTTCCCCTGGGACTTCTCCATCAACTACCACCTCTACCGGCAGGTCTTCCCGCTCACGGCGCTCGGCCGCTATGTGCGCGACGAGCCGCTCGGCCGCCGGAACGGGGGGTGAATGGACGCGTCCACGGAGCCGTCCGGCTCGCCGCCGCCGCTGCTGATCGCCTGCGCGCTCGGTATCGAGCGCATGGCCCTTCGCGGCGCAGGGCACGGCCGCGGCGGTGCGCAGGGACCCGTGACCGTACTCCGAACGGGCATGGGGCCCAAGAACGCACAAGGGGCCGTGGCGCGTGTGCTCCGTGACGAGCGGTGGCGCGGTGCCGCGGTCGTCGCATCGGGCTTCTGCGCCGGCCTGGCGCCCGGGATGCACCCCGGGGATCTGGTGGTGGCGGACGAGACCCGCGGCCCCTGGGGCGCCACGCCCTGCACGGGCACCGCGTTGCTCGTGCAGGAGCTCGCCCGTGCCGTGCCCGGACATACCGTGCACACCGGTCCGCTGACCGCCTCCGACCATGTCGTGCGCGGTCAGGAGCGGGCCGAGCTGGCTGCCACCGGAGCGATCGCGGTGGACATGGAGTCGGCCGCCACGCTCCACAGTGCTCTGAGCACGGGAATGCGCCCGGTTGCCGCCGTCCGGGTGGTCGTGGACGCTCCTGAGCACGAACTGGTCCGTATCGGCACGATGCGCGGTGGAATATCTGCTTTCCGTGTCCTGCGTGCCGTCCTTCCGGCTTTCTATGAATGGCACCGTTCTTTTCTGCTCCCCAGGAGGTGAGCTAGATGGCCATGCCGCTCCGTCAGACCATCAGGGTCGGGACCTACCTCATTGAACAGAAGCTCCGCAGGCGTGAGAAGTTTCCGCTGATCGTGGAGCTGGAGCCGCTGTTCGCGTGCAATCTGAAGTGCGAGGGCTGCGGGAAGATCCAGCACCCGGCCGGAATCCTCAAGCAGCGTATGCCGGTCGCGCAGGCGGTCGGCGCTGTTCTCGAGTCCGGGGCCCCGATGGTCTCCATTGCGGGCGGCGAGCCGCTGATGCACCCTCAGATCGACGAGATCGTGCGCCAATTGGTCGGCAGGAAGAAGTACGTCTTCCTCTGCACGAACGCCATGCTGTTGCGGAAGAAGATGGACAGCTTCACACCGTCGCCGTTCTTCGCCTTCGCCGTCCACATCGACGGGCTGCGCGAGCGTCATGACGAGTCGGTGGCGAAGGAGGGCGTGTTCGACGAGGCGGTGGAAGCGATCAAGGAGGCTCAGCGGCGGGGTTTCCGGGTCACCACCAATTCCACCTTCTTCAACACCGACACCCCCGGGACCGTCATCGAGGTGCTGAACTACCTCAACGACGACCTCAAGGTCGACGAGATGATGATCTCGCCCGCGTACGCCTACGAGAAGGCGCCCGACCAGGAGCACTTCCTCGGTGTCGAGCAGACCCGCGAGCTGTTCAGAAAGGCGTTCGCGGACGGCAACCGTCGGCGCTGGAGGCTGAATCACTCGCCGCTCTTCCTGGACTTCCTGGAAGGCAAGGTCGACTTCCCGTGCACGGCGTGGGCGATCCCGAACTACTCGCTCTTCGGCTGGCAGCGGCCCTGCTATCTGATGAGTGACGGGTACGTGCCCACGTACAGGGAGCTCGTGGAGGAGACCGACTGGAGCAAGTACGGCCGGGGCAAGGACCCGCGCTGCGCCAACTGCATGGCGCACTGCGGTTACGAGCCGACCGCGGTGCTGGCCACCATGGGCTCCCTCAAGGAGTCACTGCGCGCTGCCCGGGACACGGTTTCCGGCTGACCGCCGAGGAGGAGAGGCCGGCGGGCGGCCGAGCGCCGCCCGCTGTCGCCGTAGGTGGGACCGATCAGAGAGGGGGCCGAGCGTGTCACTTCTGGAGAACATCCGGGGACCACGCGATCTGAAGGCGCTGACAAGGGCGGAACTCGATCAACTGGCTGCGGAGATCAGGGAGTTCCTGATCCATGCAGTCGCAAGGACGGGCGGCCATCTGGGGCCCAACCTCGGTGTGGTGGAGCTCTCCGTCGCGCTCCATCGTGTCTTCGACTCGCCCGTCGACCGGATCCTCTGGGACACCGGACACCAGAGCTATGTGCACAAGCTCCTCACCGGCAGGCAGGACTTCTCCAAGCTGCGTGGCAAGGGCGGCCTCTCGGGCTACCCCTCGCGCGAGGAGTCTGAGCACGACGTCATCGAGAACTCCCATGCCTCCACCGCGCTCGGCTGGGCCGACGGACTCGCCAAGGCGCGCCAGGTCCTCGGGCGGAGCGGGCATGTCGTCGCCGTCGTCGGGGACGGTGCGCTCACCGGCGGGATGGCCTGGGAGGCCCTCAACAACATCGCCGCCGCCAGGGACCGACCGCTGATCATCGTCGTCAACGACAACGAGCGCTCGTACGCGCCGACGATAGGCGGACTCGCCGGCCACCTCGCCACGCTCCGCACGACGGACGGGTACGAGCGCCTTCTCGCCTGGGGCAAGGGCGTCCTGCAGCACACACCCGTGGTCGGACGACCGCTGTACGAATCACTGCACGGCGCGAAGAAGGGGTTCAAGGACGCATTCATCCCCCAGGGGATGTTCGAGGACCTGGGGCTGAAATACGTCGGCCCCGTCGACGGTCACGACGTCGCCGCGGTGGAGTCGGCTCTGCGCCGCGCGAAACGCTTCCACGGCCCGGTGCTGGTCCACTGCCTGACGGAGAAGGGCCGTGGCTACCAGCCCGCACTGGAGAACGAGGCCGACCGCTTCCACACCGTCGGGGCGATGGACCCGCTGACCTGTGAGCCGCTGGCGCCGTCCGGCGGCCCGTCCTGGACCTCGGTGTTCGGCGACGCGATCGCCGAGATCGGCGCCGAGCGGCCGGACGTGGTGGCGATCACGGCAGCCATGCTCGATCCGGTCGGCCTGACGAAGTTCGCCGAGCGCTTCCCGGACCGGATCTGGGACGTGGGTATTGCCGAACAGCACGCGGCCGCTTCGGCCGCCGGACTTGCCACCGGAGGGCTCCATCCCGTCGTCGCCGTCTACGCCACCTTCCTCAACCGCGCCTTCGACCAGCTCCTGATGGATGTCGCCCTTCATCGGTGCGGCGTCACCTTCGTCCTGGACCGGGCAGGTGTCACCGGAGTCGACGGGCCCTCGCACAACGGCATGTGGGACATGTCCGTCCTCCAGGTCGTCCCGGGGCTCAGGATCGCCGCACCGCGTGACGCCGACCAGCTCCGGGCCCAGCTGCGCGAGGCCGTCGACGTGACCGACGCGCCCACCGTGCTGCGGTTCCCGAAGGAGTCGGTGGGCGAGCCGCTTCCTGCCCTGGACCGGGTCGGGGGTATGGACGTACTGCGCCGGGCCGAGGACGCCGGGGTGCTGCTGGTCTCGGTCGGGGCTCTCGCGTCCGTGTGTCTGCAGGCCGCCGATCTGCTGGAGGCGCGCGGTGTCCGCTGCACCGTCGTCGATCCGCGCTGGGTCAAGCCCGTGGACGAGCAGCTCGCCCCGCTCGCCGGACGGCACCGCCTCGTCGCCGTGGTCGAGGACAACAGCCGCACGGGTGGTGTCGGCGCGGCCGTGGGACAGGCGCTGCGGGACGCCGGGGTGGATGTACCGCTGCGGACGTTCGGCATCCCCGAGCAGTTCCTGGCCCATGCAAAGCGCGGAGAGGTGCTGGCCGACATCGGGCTGACGCCCGTGGAGATCGCGGGCCGGATCGGCGCCGCCCTGGCGCGCCGCGAGCAGACCGAGGGAATCGAGGAGAGCGTGCGATGAGCAAGGAGTTCGACCTCGGGCGGCTGCTCGCGGAGCGCGGCGGTGAACGCTACGAGCTGCACGCCAGGCATCTCAATCACCAGCTGCCGCGCATGCTCCGCACCATCGGCTTCGACAAGGTGTACGAGCGGGGCGAGGGCGCGTACTTCTGGGACGCGGACGGGAACGACTACCTCGACATGCTCGCCGGCTTCGGGGTCATGGGCCTCGGCCGGCACCACCCCGTCGTCCGAAAGGCCCTGCACGACGTCCTGGACGCGTCACTGGCCGACCTCACCCGCTTCGACTGCGCTCCGCTGCCCGGACTGCTCGCCGAGAAGCTGCTGGCCCACAGTCCCCACCTGGACCGGGTGTTCTTCGGCAACAGCGGTACGGAGGCGATCGAGACGGCGCTGAAGTTCGCCCGCTGCGCGACCGGGAGGCCGCGGATCGTCTTCTGCACGCATGCCTTCCACGGGCTGACCACGGGTTCTCTCTCGGTCAACGGCGAGGCGGGCTTCCGTGACGGGTTCGGCCCGCTGCTCCCGGACACCGCGATCGAGCTCGGGGACCTCGCCGCGCTCGAGCGCGAGCTGAAGCGGGGCGATGTGGCGGGCTTCGTCGTGGAGCCGATCCAGGGCAAGGGGGTGCACGAGACACCGCCCGGTTTCCTGTACGCGGCCCAGGAACTGCTGCACCGGCACAAGGCACTGCTCATCGTCGACGAAGTGCAGACCGGCTTCGGCAGGACCGGTGACTTCTACGCCTATCAGCACGAGGAACACGTCGAGCCCGACCTGGTGTGCGTGGCGAAGACACTCTCGGGCGGCTATGTGCCGGTCGGCGCGACCCTCGGCAAGGACTGGATCTTCAAGAAGGTCTACTCGTCGATGGACCGGGTGCTGGTGCACTCCGCCAGTTTCGGGTCGAACGCCCAGGCCATGGCAGCGGGCCTGGCCGTGCTCTCCGTGATCGAGGACGACGGGATCGTCGCGAATGCACGGGTCACCGGGGAGCTGCTGCGGACACGGCTCGCCGCACTCGTGGACCGCTACGAGCTGCTGAAGGAGGTCCGTGGACGGGGACTGATGATCGGCATCGAGTTCGGCAGGCCGTCGTCCCTGAGACTGCGCAGCCACTGGACCATGCTGCAGGCCGCCCGCAAGGGTCTCTTCGCGCAGATGGTGGTCGTGCCGCTGCTGCAGAAGCACCGCATCCTCACCCAGGTCTCCGGGGACCGGCTGGAAGTGATCAAACTGATTCCGCCCCTGGTCATCGGAGAGGGCGAGGTCGACCGGTTCGTCCAGGCCTTCACCGCCGTGATGGACGATGCGCACGCCGGCAGCGGGCTGATGTGGGACTTCGGAAAAACGCTCGTACGGCAGGCAGTGGGCGACCACTGAGTCTCTTTGCCTCTCGGGCAAAAAATTTGCCCGAGAGGAAAGATCCTGGCCCAATGGGGGCATGAGTCCTTCTGCCGGACAGTCTGCCGGGCGAACCGATGCACCGACGGCGGACGAGCTGCCCGATGTCGCACCCCGGCTCCGCGAGCTGCGCCGCCGCCGGGGTCTCACCCTTGAGGCCGCCGCCCAGCGCGCCGGTCTCTCGCCCGCCCATCTGTCCCGGCTGGAGACCGGCAACAGGCAGCCTTCGCTGCCCATGCTGCTCGCCCTGGCCCGGGCCTACGGTACGACGGTCGCCGAACTGCTCGGTGAGCTGCCGCCGGAGCGTGACGCGGTCGTCCGGGGCGGGCGGATGGGGCCCGCCGCGGCCGACGGCTGGGCCTACCGAAAGGCGGGCGGGAGGGGCCGCGCCATGCAGGCCCTGCGGGTGCATGTGCCGTACGCCACCCAGGGAGACCTGGTACGGGTGCATCCGGGCGAGGAGTGGCTGCACGTGCTGGAAGGCAGGCTGCGGCTCGGCCTCGGCGACAGCGTGCACGAGCTCGAACCGGGGGACAGCGCCCACTTCGACTCGCTCACGCCGCACCGGATCACCTCGGCCACCCGGCAGGGGGTCGAGCTGTTGTTCGTCCACACCCTGTTGCAGAGCCCCGACCCGCACGCGCATCCGCACAGCTGAGGAGATCCGTCATGCCGGAGAAGCCGTCATCCAGCCGGGACGCGCACCAGGAGCAGAAGTTCCCGATCGGGCTGATCGTGCGACTGTTCGCGTACCTGGTCGCGGGCCATCTGTTCGCGGCCTTCCTCTACCTGCTGTTCACCGTCGGCGGCAAGTGACCATGCTGCGCGACGGCCGGAAGGGGTTCAGACGGAGCCGTCCAGCAGCCGTTCGCGCAGCTGCTCACGTGTCCCGGGCGAGATCTTGAGCCCGTCGGAGAGATAGCGCTCGGTGGTGCCCCAGGTCTCCTCGATGGTCTCGAACGCCGCCGTCAGATACTCGGCGCGGGCGTCGAAGAGCGGGCTGAGCAGCTCCATGACCTCCGGCGACATCCCGGCCGGGGAAGTGTCGCTGCGGCGCACCTTGTAGCGTCGGTGCGGGTCGTTCGACTTCAGATAGTCGGCCTCGACGGCATCGCGCTCGACCCCCACCGCGAGCAGCGAGACCGCGATCGACAGTCCCGCGCGGTCCTTGCCCGCCGCGCAGTGCATCAGCGCCGGAACACTGTCCTCCGCCAGTGCATGCAGCACCCGGCTGTGCTCGGCCGTCCGCGTCTTGATCATCATGCGGTAGGAAGCCGTCATCCGGCCGGCCGCCTTGCCGTCGGCGAGGATCGACCTCAGCTGGTCGATGTTGCCGTCGCGCACCATCCTCCAGAACTCGGCGCCGTCGGCCGGATCGCTGAGCGGAATGTTCAGGTTCCGCACCCCGGGCAGCTCGACGTCCGGGCCCTCCAGCTTGTGGTCGGCGGCATTGCGGAAGTCGAAGATCGTGTGGAGCCCGAGAGAGGCGAGGAAGGCGGCATCGCTCGCGGTCGCGTGCGCGAGGTGACCGCTGCGGAAGAGCCGTCCGTACCGCACCTGCCGCCCGTCCACGGTCGGAAGCCCGCCCACGTCCCGGAAGTTGCGCACGCCGGAGAGCTCGGGTTCGGTCGACGGGACCTGTGGCAGCTGCGTCACGGGGGCTCCTCCGTGTCTGCGGTCGGCACTGCTCGCCGACGATGGCGCGCTCCGACCATACGACATTGATTCCTCAGGCAATCATCTCGGCTATGCCTGTATGAGCGCTCCCTCGAGTACGGAATCTGCTCGATAATGTTCCACTTTGTGTGGATGTGATGGGCTGGTCCGGTCAGGTGATCGTGGAGGCCGAACGCGGTCGCGTGCTCGACGCGCCGCGGACGTCCGGCCGCCGGCTCCCCCTCCTGTCGTGCGGGCGGGGGAGCCTCGCCGGGTGCCGGGCTTTCGGGGCTGGCGCTCCACGGGTGGGGTGCCGTCCGTCGTGATCCAGTCGCGCCGTGGCGCCCGGGCTCGAGGGCGTGCGGGGGGAGGGGGGATCTGGCGAAGTTGTCCATTGAGTGGAGCAACGGCGCAATCTGACACTAATGAGGCATCTGTCCGTATTGGGTGATTTCGCATAACGCGCCCCGGTTGCAAGGGAGATGGGCGCCGTACCGTGAGCGGGATCATATTCGTGACGGTCTGTCGTCGTGCGCCGGAATCAAGTCCCCTTGTCCATAAGGAAATCGAAGATCCGTAATCCACGGAGTGTCACCGGAAAATCCGTGTTGGTATCGCGCGGGTGAATGTCGGGCGATTGAGGTGGCTTGTACCCCCGCCAAGGCTCGCTTACGGTCGCCGCAATCCGGTCGGATCGCCCAATCCTGCCGCCGTCCGGAATATCGCACCCATCCACGTGTGGCAGGAGCGGGGGACCCAGGTAAGTCCGCCGGCCGGGAGTTCCGGACGGCTAGGGGTGAAGTCGCGATGCATACGCGGCCGGGCATCTCCAGCCCGAACCCGACAGCTCACCTCGCAGGCGCCGGAGAGGAATTCGCCATGCCCGCAAAGGGTAAGCACCGCCGTCCGAGGACCAACCCGTTCACGCGCGGATTCGCTGCCGCCGGCACCGGTGGCGCCGTCATCGCACTCCCGCTCATCGGCGCCACCGGTGCGCACGCCGCGGAGAAGTCGGCTCCCGCCGTGAGCCCCGAGCATGTCGCCTCCGTCACCTCCGTCGCCCAGAAGGCTGCCCCTCAGGCGCCCAAGGCGGGGAAGGTCCCCACGACCTACACGGTCGTGGCGGGTGACTATCTGTCGAAGATCGCCGTGGCGCAGGACGTCAACGGCGGCTGGAAGAAGCTGTACGCCGACAACCGTGAGGCCGTCGGTGAGAACCCGTCGCTGATCCACCCGGGTCTCAAGCTCACGATCGGGGCCAAGGCCGCCCCGGCCGAGAAGAAGGCTCCCGTCGAGCGCAAGGCGCCGGCCGAGAAGAAGGCTCCCGTCGAGCACAAGGCGGCGGCTCCGGCGAAGCAGGAGCGCCAGGCCGCCCCGGCCGAGCGCGCCGCACGCAGCGCCGAGCGCCCCGCTGCCGCTCCCGCTGCGGCTCCTGCCGCCGCCCCCGCCGCACAGGCCAAGGTCACGGGCTACACCGCTCCGGTCACCGGTGGCATCAGCACCTCCTACCGGACGCCCGGTGCCATGTGGTCCAGCGGCTACCACACGGGTCTCGACTTCATCGCCTCCATCGGCACCTCGGTCAAGTCCGTCGGCCCCGGCACCGTCGTCTCGGCCGGCTGGGCCGGCGCCTACGGCAACCAGGTCGTCATCCAGCACAGCGACGGCACCTACTCGCAGTACGCGCACCTCTCCTCCCTTTCGGTCTCGGCCGGCCAGAGCGTGCGTGGCGGTGAGCAGATCGGTCTGTCCGGTTCCACCGGCAACTCCACCGGCCCGCACCTGCACTTCGAGATCCGCACGACGCCGAGCTACGGCTCGGACATCGACCCGCTCGCCTACCTGCGAGGGCACGGCGTGTCGATCTGAATCTGACGTAACGTCAGTGAAGTCCGCCGCCCCTTTCCTGACGGAGGGGCGGCGGACTTCTGTGTGCCGCCCTATTCCCACTTTGCGAGAAACTGACCTGGTGGTCTATGTCACGCCACGTCAACCCCTCCCTACGGTGGCGTAGGTCACTTGATGCCGTGAATGATGTCGTGACGTGGCAGACGATTCGAGATCAACGATGAATGGCGTATTCGGGTCGTACGCGGCGGTCGGTGACAGTTTCACCGAGGGCGTCGGAGACCCCGGACCCGAGGGGCAGTTCGTAGGCTGGGCGGACCGCCTCGCGGTGCTCCTCGATGACCGCGTACCGGAGCACACATTCCGCTATGCCAATCTCGCCGTGCGCGGCAGGCTCCTCGACCAGATCGTGGAGGAACAGGTCCCCCGTGCGAAGGAACTGGCCCCCGACCTGGTGACGTTCTGCGCCGGCGGAAACGACATCATCCGGCCCGGCACCGACCCCGACGACGTCGCCGAGCGCTTCGAACGCGCCGTCGCCGACCTCACCGGCGTCGTCGGTACCGTTCTGGTGACCACCGGCTTCGACACCCGGGGCGTCCCCGTGCTCCGTCATCTGCGCGGCAAGATCGCCACCTACACCGCGCATGTGCGTGCCATCGCGGACCGGCACGGTTGCCCGGTCCTCGACCTGTGGTCGCTCAAGTCCGTCCAGGACAGGCGCGCCTGGGACGGCGACCGGCTCCACCTCTCGCCCGAAGGCCACACCCGGGTGGCGCTCCGCGCCGCTCAGGTGCTCGGCATGGAGGTACCCGCCGACCCCGACCAGCCGTGGCCCCCGCTGCCGCCGCGTGGCACGCTCGAGGTCCGGCGCGACGACATCCACTGGGCGCGCGAATACCTCGCACCGTGGATCGGCCGTCGGCTGCGCGGCGAATCGTCAGGCGATCATGTGGAGCCGAAGCGCCCGGATCTGCTTCCGCTCTGAGCTCTCCGCCCGCCCTACGGGTGGTGCGAAGGAGCGGGGATCCGCTCCAGGACCCCGCCCGCGAACACGTCGTACAGCGGCAGCGACTCCAGATGGACGTAGCCGATGTGGCAGTCGCACACGGTGAGGGGGCAGGGACGTGGCCGCAGCGCCGCCCGGTACGAGCCGTCGTAGAGATTGCCCAGCTCGGTCCGGACGAAGTGGCAGCGCCGGACCGTTCCGTCGCCGTCCACCGAGATCACCGACTCGCCGGTCCTGCACGGCAGCCCGGCCGAGCGGTGCGGACGGCGGCTGTACGGGAAGAGGGGATCGAGGGCCGTCCAGCGGGCGGCCTCCTCGTCCGTGTAGGCGTGCCCCTCCGCCGCGTTGACCCAGAGATAGATGTGCCGGGGGAGATCGGCCCGTAGCCGGCGGGCCTGCTCCAGATGCTCCTCGAAGCCGACCACACCCACGCTGAACCGGACTCCCCGGTCGACGAGCTCGCGGCACTTGCCCAGGAAGCGGTCGTACGGTGTCTGGCCCGGATGGTACGTGCACCACAGCGCCAGCGTGTCCGTGTCGGCATCGGCGAGCCAGTCGGTGCGGCAACTGAGATTCGTCTGGATGGCGACCCGGCGGACATGCGGCAACCGGGACAGCTCGGCCAGGGTGCGCCGGTACCAGGAGCGCACCAGTCCCTCGCCCCACGGGGTGAACAGCAACGACAGCCGGTCGTCCTGCCGGTCCTCCGCCCAGCCCGCGAAACGGTCGAGCGCCGCCCGGTCCGCCCTCAGCTGCTCGCGGCTGTCGCGGCGCTTGGCGAACGGGCAGTACGGGCAGTCGTAGTCGCAGGAGGCGAGCGGGCCCCGGTACAGAACGGTCAGATCCATCTGCGGGTGATCCTCACTTCAGCTCGTACCGGGCCATCGCGGCTCGTACCGCGGGGGAGAAGAGCTCGGGACCCAGTGCGTCCGAGTACGCGAGGCCTTCCGCCGTCAGCCGGAGCAGACCGCCCGTCTGCTCCGGCCCCTGTGCCCCCTCCAACCAGCCGCGCTCGGCGAACGCCGCGAGCTCGGTGGGGAAGTCGTCGGCCGGCAGGGTGCCGAACCGCGTGCCGTACTCCGCGAGGCTCATTCCCCGCGTCTGCAGCAGCGACTGGAGCAGATGGCGGCGGCGTGCCTCGTCCTGGTCGACGCGCCGACCCACCTCCGCACGGGTGAAGTCCTCCGCCTGCGTGTAGTCGTCGATGATCGTGCGTATCCGGCGCATGTCGACGGCGTAGTCGAACGAGTAGTGCAGCCCCGACGTGTACGAGCGGGCGCCGCAGCCGAGGCCGATCATCCCGTCGGTCTGGCAGGCGTAGTCGTCCCCCTGGCTGTCCGTGCTCTGCCGCGGGGCATCGGTGCGGCGGAACATCCGCATCGACAACTGCTCGTAGCCATGGGCGAGGAGATGGTCCCGGCCCTGGCGGTACAGCGCCAGCCGTCCCCGGTCCCAGGCAGCGTCACTGTCGGCGCCGGTACGGCCGAGGCCCGTCAGCGGCCGCACGTACAAGGGGTAGAGATAGAGCTCCTCCGGCCGCCAGGCGAGTGCGGCGTCGAGCGAGTGGCGCCAGGTCGCCTCGGTCTGGCCGTCGATGCCGTAGATCAGGTCGATGTTGAGGACGGGTATCCCGGCGTCGCGTATCCGGCCGAGTGCCGCCTCGACGTCGGAGCGGCGCTGGGGACGGACCGCCGCCTTCGCCTCGTCGTCGACGAAGCTCTGCACACCGATGCTCAGCCGGGTCGCGCCGCGTTCGGCGAGCACGTCCAGCCGGTCGGCGGTGGCCGTCGCCGGGGAGGTCTCCACGGAGAGCGGCACGGCGCGAAGATCGGCACCCATCCGCTTCTCCGCGATGTCGCACAGCCGCTCCAGCTCCCCGGCGGTGAGGAACGTGGGTGTGCCGCCGCCGAAGGCCGCCGTGGCGAACCGCACCGGTTCCGCGTCCCCGAGTGCGTCCCGCACCGCCACCGCCTGCCGCTCCAGTGCGTCGAGATAGCGCGTGGTCAGCTCGTCCGGCGCTCCGATGCGGGTGAAGAGATTGCAGAAACCGCAGCGGACCTCGCAGAACGGTATGTGCAGATAGAGCGAGAGCGCGTCCTTGCGCTCGCCGGCCCACAGCTCACGAAGCGCGGGGCGCTCGGCGAGCGGGCGGTACGCGGTCTTGTGCGGATAGGCGTACACATAGCTCTGGTAGGGGCGGATCGTGTTCATCGGGCGTCCTCCGCCGTGCCACCGGGGCCCGGGAGGAAGAACTGCGTGTACGGAACCGTCCAGACCACCTCGTGGCCGAGCCGGTGGCCGGTGTAGCCGCCGTCGCCGTACGCCGTGCCGTGGTCGGAACAGACGATCGTGAAGCACCGGCGTCTGCTGCTCGCCGCGGCGAAGAGCCGGCCGATGTGCCGGTCCACGTACTCCAGCGCGGCAGCATGGGTTTCACGCGAGTCGCCCGCTTCGCGTGTGGCGCCGGGCAGATGGAACCAGTTGGGCTGGTGGAGGGCAGCCACATTGACGAACAGGAACAGCCGCCGGTCGTGGGGGAGCGAGGAGACGACCTCTTCGGCGCGGTCCACCTGCGCCTCGAAAGAGATGGGGGACGCCACGCCGAACTCCGGCTCCCAGTGGCTCTCCTGGAACAGGCCGGGCAGCACCGAACCGAGCGGTGCCTGCCGGTTGAAGAAGCCGACCCCGCCGATGCACACCGTGCGGTATCCGGCCTTCGCCAGCCCGCCGACCAGATCCGGGGCGTCATAGACGAACGTGCCGTCCGCGGTGGTCTCACTGCCGGCGAATCGTGCGGCGAACAGCCGGGGATGAGGGCCGGGCTCCACGGGTGTCGGCAGGAAGCCCGCGAAGATCGCCTGGTGGGAGGCGTAGGTGAAACTGCCGGGTGCGTGCCGCTTCTCCCAGAGTCCGTCGGGCAGATGGCGGGCCAGATTCGGTATCCGGCCCGACGCAGCCAGCTCCGCCGCGACATCGAAGCGGAGTGTGTCGAGTGTGACGAGCAGCAGATCGTCCGTGCCGACGACCGCCGGCATGTCGATCATGTCCCCGGTACCGGGAGGGGTCGTGCGCATGGTGCTTCCTCGTGGTGCGTACGGATGACGGCGGCGACCTGCGCCGCATAGGTGTCCAGGCCCTCGGCGCCGCTGCCCGGCAGGCCGGTGAGCCCCGGCAGCAGGTCGCCGAACGCGTTGACCTCGCCGACGGCGAAGCGCCGCCAGGCGGTGGAGGGGAGGAGATCGACGCCGACACACTGGGTCGAGGGGAACCGGGCAGCCGCCTGCTCGCACAGGCCGAGCACATCGTCGCTCCAACTGCGGCCCGCGCCTCGTACGGACGCGATCGTCGCGGCCAGGTCGCCCCGTTCGCCGCCGAGATGCAGATTGGTGAGCGGAGACCGGCTGGTCCGTACGACGGCGTGGCTGGCCCTGCCCGCCACGACCACCACGCGCAGGTCGACGGCCCTGCCGTGCCTGACTGCCTTGGGGAGCCAGCGCTCGATGTGCAGTCCGTCCGGCGCGAGCGTGTCCACGATCGCCGCGACCTCGGGCTCCGAGGTGTAGCGGCGCAGTCTGAGCGAGTTGAACAGCCGTCCGTCCGGCGACCTCTCCACCGAGGTGACCGCGCGGACCCGGCCGCCTCCGGCGGTCTCCACGGCGAGGACGCCGGAGGCCGACGAGCCATGTGCGAGCTTCACGAACGCGCGGCGGAATCCGGGCTCGGCGAGCACGGTGCGGACGTCGTCCCAGCCCCGGACGACCGCAGCTTCGGCCCCCGACGTCGGCGACGGCGGCACCGCCACGCCCGCGGCCGCCAGCCGCTCGTGGCAGAGCCGCTTGTCGAAGAGCACCGCGAGGTCCTCCGGCCGGCCGAGGAGCGTGCCGCCCGCCTGCCTCACGGCATGGGCCACGTCCCGTACGGACTCGGTGAACCGTGTGTACCAGCGACCGCTGCCCTCCACCCGGGACGGGTCCCTGACACCTCGCAGCAGGAAGTCGACCTCCGCGTTCTCCCCGGGCGAGTCGATCCGCACCCACTCTCCGGGCAGGAAGCGGGCACGGCCCTGCAGCACGTCCAGCCAGGGCACGATGCGCGGTTCGGGCAGCCCCGCCGCACGTACGGCGCGGCGGAAGAAGCCGACGCGCCGGTTCTCGGGGTTGCCGACGACGGCGAAACGCGGTGGTGGTGCCGGGGTCACTCCGCCACCGCGGTGAAACGGCCGTCCTCGTTGTCCCACGGTTCCTGGACATCGTCGACGTCGACCGTCACGCCGGCCGGCTCCAGGTTCCGGCGTATGCGCTCGCGCAGCCGCTCGCTGATGAAGTGGTGGTGCAGATCGAGCTTCTTGAGATGGGTGAGCGGCTGCCCTTCGAGGAGCGCCGCCGCACCCTCGTCACCGAGTGTGCCCATCGAGAGGTCGAGTGTCTCCAGCCGTGCGACGACCGGTGCACCGGCGAGGGCGGAGGCGATCTCGTCCTGGATCTCGCTGTTGCGCAGTGCCAGATGCCTCAGCCGGGGCAGCCGGGTGCCGGCGAGGAACGGCTCCAGATCCGAGAGCTCGGCATCGCCGCCGTACTCGGAGACGCCCAGCCAGATGTCGAGGTGCTCCAGCGCGGGCAGTTCACTCGCGGCGATGCCCCGCACGACCTCGGCGGGCAGGCCGCCGGCCTCGACGCGGAGCGTGCGCAGCCCCCCGTGCTCCACCGCACGGAGACCGAGCCCCGAACCGCCCCGGACCCCGAATTCCACCAGGTCCGGGAAGGCCTCGAGAAGCGGTGTGACATCCCCCTGGTTGATCCAGGAGATCTCGCACTCCTCGAAGGTGATGTCACCGACGAAAAGGGCGCGCAGCCCGGTCAACCGGTTCCGTGCGGCCTGCAGCGCGGAGAGGACCTCGTCGGGACCGGAGTCGTACACATCGCTCCACGCGCCGACGATCAGCGCCCGCACCCCGGAGGTTTCCACGGTGGCGAGGAAGCGGGCGAACGCCTCCTCCCACTGCTCCTCGCTCTCGTACGCCTCGACCGCGATCCGCCATGCGACGGATGCCGGGTCGGGCAGACGGTCGACCTTTGCATCGGCGCCGGGGAAGTCGAACGCAGGAAGGCCGTACAGCTCCTGCAGATGGCCCGAGATGGTCATGACGAATGCTCCAGACACCGGAGACGGCGTTGATCGGCTGATGTGCGAGCAGTTCTACCAAGCGGCACTGACAGGGCGTGCCTCGGGGCCACGTACCGCCCCGGGCAATACACGGAGCATTCGTGGACGGTGTCGAGCCGCCGTGTCCGTGCGCTGCCGGACGCGGGCCCGGGTGCAGGGCGAGGCGCAACGCCGTCAGCCGAGAGCGTCGAGCAACTCGCGCTCGCGCCGGGCGCAGAGGCCGGCACGTCTGGCCCGGTCCAGACCCTGCTCGCGTTCCCAGAGCAGCGTGTCGGTCAGCAGCTCCGCAGGGGGCCGATGACGGAGTCCCGCGGCGCGCGCCGCGGAACCGTTCCGGGCCGACCACCCCTGCCAGCCGGGCTCGACCAGCCACATCGGCAGCGAATCGGCCCCCATGTACTCCGACACGCCGTTCGCGAGCAGCCACGCCGAGTCGGCCGTGACCACCGGGCCGACGTGCCCGCCGATCGCGCGGGACAGCTCGATCCACTCCGCGAACGGAACGACCGGCCCGACAGCGTCGTACGTGCCGACGCTCCCCGTCTCCGCGGCATCGAGCAGCCATGCGGCGAGGTCCCGTACGTCGACTGCCTGCGTCGGGATGTCCGGTGCGTCGGGAACGAGCATCGGTCCTTGCGGATCGCGTGCGGAACGGGCCACCCAGTAGCCGGAACGTCCGCTGGGATCGCCCGGGCCGCCGATGAGACCGGCGCGTGCGACGAGAAGGCGGTCGCCCACGACGGTCGCCGACGCCCGCTCGCAGGCGACCTTCGCCGCGCCGTACACATCGCGGCCGACCTCGCTTCGGTCGGTCGGCGCAAGGAGAGCCGCGGACTCGTCGGCGTCCGGCGTGGCGTGGGAGGCGTAGGCGCTGACGGAGGAGACGTAGGTCCAGTGCCCGGCCCTGCTGCCCAGTGCATCGAGCGCTCCGCGGACGAAGCCCGGCTGCCATGACACCTCGACGACCGCATCCCAGGCGCGGTCGAGCAGTGGTCCGTACGCCGAAGGATCGCGACGGTCGCCGGCCACCAGGGTCGCCCCGTCCGCGACTTCCCCGCTTTCGCCGCGCGCGAGGCACGTCACCCGATGGCCGCGCTCGATCGCCTGCTTCGACAGCTCCCGGCCCAACCACGCCGTGCCGCCCAGAACCAAGATCTCCATCCCGGCACCCAAGCACGGCGAACACCGGGTCCCGGGACAGTTCGCTGACAGCGCACCCCGGTGCCGCCGGCCGGTCGCCGCCGTCTGCGCGCAGGGCAGGTGCGGCGGATGACGGGCCGGTTGCCGTGGCAGGGTGCCGGCCCGCCTCCCGGGCCACGGCCACCGGATCGCGGCCACGAGCGTCGATGTCAGACCCTGCCCCTAACTTCGGTGTCGGGTCCGGCGCATGCGGTGCCGGCTGTGGAGGGGAGAGCCATGTACCGGCAGGGAGATGTGCTGATCGTGCCCGTCGCGGAGGACGCCGTCCCTGCGCACGCGATGCGGGCGCAGGGGGAGCCCAGGGACGTCCGGGGCCGGCTGGTGCTGGCACTCGGCGAGGTCACCGGCCATGCGCACGCGCTGGCCGCGCCGGGGCGGCTCGTTCGCGAATCCGCGGCCTCCGGCGGGCCGATGCTGCTCCAGCTCCCCGAGGGCGGCCGGCTGGTGCACGAGGAGCACGCGCCGATAGCCCTGCCCAAGGGCTGGTACCGCGTCGTGCGCCAGCGGGAGTACATACCGGGTGCGGTTCGGATCGTCGCGGACTGACGACGCCGGAGGGCCGCGGACACATCGGAACGGAATTCAGGGGACGGGGAAGCAGCATGCAGTACGTGGACAAGTGGAGGGCAGTGGCGGCGGCAACGGGCCCTGCGGAGCGGGCGGCCGCCGAGGAGGGGGTCCGGCTCGCCTACCGCGCGGTGGGTCTCGAGGCCCCCGAGCGGTTCGTCTGGGCGGACTCGCCCCGTGCCGCCGTGGCCGCCGTGCGTGCACTGGAGGAGGCGGGGAGCCCGGTGCGGGACGAGGTGCGGACCATCCCCTGGGCCGACGAGCGTCGCCGGGTTCACGACGAACTCGGCCCGGCGGGCTGGACCGAGCACTGGGGGAGGACCGGTGCCCTGCTCTGGGACAACACCCGCGCCCTCGCCGAGCGGATACGAACCGGTGTCGCCGAAGTGCTCGCCGAGGAGGCGGCGGCGCTCGCCGACGGCGATCCGGATGAGGCGGCAGCCGAGCGCACCGCCGTGCGGCTGGTGCTGATGGACGCGGTGCTGGGCCAGCACGACGCCGCCTGGCTGGCCGCCTTCGACGGGCGCAGCGAGCGACTGGCGGGCCTCGCCACCGTGGCGGAACACGCGGGCTGGTGGTGGCCGTTCGAGAAGGCCGTGGTGATCTGCGAGCGTCCGGTCGAACTGCACCGGGACGAGGCGGGCCGGCTCGATCGCGGCGACGGCCCTGCGCTGGCGTTCGCCGACGGATTTGCGCTGCACGCCTGGCGGGGGATGCCCGTGCCCGCGGAGTTCCTGGAGGGACTCTCGTCGCTGACCCCGGAGCGCATACGCGCCGAGGAGAATGCCGAACTGCGGCGCGTCATGCTCGAGTTCTACGGCTACGACCGCTATCTCGCCGAGTCGGGCGCCCGCCCCGTGCATCGCGACGAGACCGGCGTGCTGTGGCGTATCGCGCTTGCGGACGACGAGGACGTCGTGATGGTCGAGGTCGTCAACTCCACGCCGGAGCCGGACGGTACGCACAGGACGTACTGGCTGCGTGTGCCGCCCGCCACGCGCACCGCGAAGGAGGGGGTCGCCTGGACGTTCGGGCTCGACGCCTCGGCGTACGAACCGCTGCGTCAGACCTGAGCCGCCGCCAGTTCCTCCGGTCCGATCAGCGCCGAACTGCCCCTGCCCGTACAGGCATGAGCCCCCGCCACCGCGCCCAGCCGGGCGCAGTCCTCGACCGTGCGGCCCGCCAGCCGTCCGTAGAGGAACCCGCACACATACGCGTCCCCCGCGCCGTTGGAGTCCACCACCGGCGTGGGTGGCACCGCCGCAGCAACCGGACGCGGTGTGCGGCCGCCGTCGCGGGTCATCAGATACGAGCCGCCGGCACCGGCCGTGGCGATCATGGTCTCGGCCCGCCCTTCGCGCAGGATCTCCCGCATCACCGACGCGATCCGCTCCCCGGCACCCGCCGCGCTGAGGAACACCAGGTCGGACCGGAGTGCGAACTCCCTGTGGTGGTCGTCCAACCCGTCCCAGTCATGGAGGTCCGTCGAGACGGGGACACCGAGCTCGGCGATGTCGTCGTAGAGGAAGCGGGCGAAGTTCATGATCGACAGATGGACGTGCCGGGCACGCCTCAGGTGAGGGAGGTAGAACTCGCGCGGCATGCGCAGATCGCCGGGGTCCCTGGCGTCGTAGAAGGACGTCCTGCGGCCGCTCGGGTCGACCAGGTTCACCGCCCGTCGTGTGCCCGAAGGCGATATCAGATGCTCGAATTCCACGCCACCGTCGGCGAGCCTCTCACGGATCTGCAGGCCGGCGTGGTCGTCGCCGATGAAGTCCAGGAAGGTGACGCCGAGCCCAAGGGCTTGGCAGCCGAGGGCCACATTGCCGCCCGTGTGCCCGGGCCACTCCATGATCGGGGGGACTCCCACCGAGTCGGCCGACGGGACCGGGAGGGAGTCGACGCGGACGACCGTGTCCACTCCGCTGCCACCAATCACCAGTACGTCGAGGTCCGTCCGGTCCGTACGTTGCGCCGACACCACTTCGTCTCCCGTGAGTCTTCGGTACGTCAGGCGCTCTGCCGGGTCAGCGCCCCGCTGTCGAGCCCGAGTTCCCGGGCGAGTGCCTCGTCCGTCCATGCCAGCATCGCAGCCCGGGTGAGCGACCCCGCATACGACGTCATCTGCACCGCCAGGCCGTCCAGCAGGGCCGTCAGCCGCCAGGCCGTGGACGCCGGGTCGTCGCACCGGAACTCCCCGGCGGCGGCGCCCTCCGCGATGACCGCCGTCAGCTCCGCCTTCCACTGCTGGTCCAGGGCGCGGGCCACCTGGCGCAGCGCGGGTTCGCGCAGTGAGGCCGCCCAGCCCTCGATCCACAGGCGCCAGCCCTTGGCCTGCCCCGTCGGCGCGTACCAGCGGACCGCAGCACGCAGCCGGCGCACCGCGGTCGTCCGCCGGCCGAGGAGTTTGCGCAGATGCGCCAGGTCCCCCTCCGCGGCGTAGGCGAAAGCGGCGGCGACCAGCTTCTCCTTGGTCGAGAAGTGGTAGAGCACCAGGGCGTTGCTCACCCCCAGGGCGGAGGCCACATCGGCGATCCGCACGGCGGTCGCCCCCCGGGCCTCGATCTGCTCCACTGCAGCCCGCAGGATCTCCTCCTGCCGCTGCGCCACGCTCAAACGGACTCTCGCCACCGGGTCACCCTACACACGCATGTGCGAGTTCCAGCAGCCGTCGGTCCCTTCCGTGGCCTCCGACCACAGCCAGGCCGACGGGCAGTCCGTCCACCGACAGCCGGGGCAGTACCAGGCACGGAAGCCCGGCCGCGCTCGCCAGGCAGGTGAGGCGGAAGGTCGCGTCCCGGAGAGCGGCCTTGCGCCCGGGAGGTTCGTCGACGAGCGGTGCCGGGCCGCAGGCGGCGGGCAGCAGCAGAACCGTGTCCTCCGGGAGGGTCGCGCGCAGGGCACGTCCTGCGCGCTGGACCACGCGCTCCGCGATGACCCGGCTCTCCGCGGTGACCTGCGATGCGCGGGCGAAGCGGGCGCCCACCCCCGGCCCGAGAGCGCCGGGGTGCGCCCTGATCCAGTCACCGTCGCACTCCCACGCCTCGGCGCCCTGGGCCCGGGCAAAGGCCGCGGCGACCGCGACCGGGTCGACATGCGGAAGGGCCACCTGCTCGAGTCGCATCCCGGCCTGCCGGGCCAGTTCCGCGGCCGCCGCCGGGAACACCTCGCGCACTCCCGCGTCGGCGAGTGCGACGAGGGAGCCCGCCACCAGCGCCCTGCGGAACGGCGGTCCGGCGCCGGTGCCATCGGCGGAAGGAAGCAGCACGTCGCCGATCCGCGCCAACGTCCCCCCGTCCCGCGCGAGCCAGGCGACGGTGTCGAAGGAAGGGGCGAGCGGCAGCATGCCGCGGGTGGGGACCGCTCCGTGGGTGGGCCGCAGACCGTACAGCCCGCAGTACGAGGAGGGCACCCGCACGGAGCCGGCCGTGTCGCTGCCGAGACCGGCGTCGGCCTCGCCGAGCGCCACGGCGGCGGCCGGACCACTGGTGGAACCACCCGGGACGTGACCGGGCGCCGCCGGGTTGGGTGGGGTCCCGTAGTGCGCGTTCGTCCCGTTGAGGCTGTACGCGAACTCGTCGGTCTGAGCGATCCCCGTCAGCTCGGCTCCCGCACCGAGCAGGGCGCCCACGGCCCATGAGTGGGCCTTCTGCGGTTCTGTCCCGGCGAGCCAGACGGGGTTGCCCGCGCCGAGCCGGTGCCCCGCGACGGCGTGCACGTCCTTGACGGCCAGCCGCAGCCCGGTCAGGGGCCCGCTGCCGGATCCGGCGACCAGCGGTTCACCACGCTCCCGCCACACGGCCGTGTCTGCCGAAGAACCCATCGGCGCCTCCCTGACTCCCGGTGACGGCCCTCATCGAAGCACCCCTGGGGCCTTGCGTCCGCCTGCCCCGCCGGGCATGGCCGGCCGGCGGTCTTGCGGCTCGGCGGCCGGAGATCTCACGGGCTCACTGTGCCCATGGGACTCAGGGGAGGACGGGGCGCACGGTGGTTCTCGGGGCCGGCAGAGCTCATGGCGGCCATGGGGGCTGACGGAGAGGACGGAGTGCACGGGGCTCACAAGGCCGGTGTGGACCCGCCGCCGCAGGCGCTCACGCGTACCAGCCGAAGCGTTCCGCGATCACCGGCAGCCGATCGGCGACGATGGCGTGTGCTGCCGCGCGTGGAGTCGTACCGTCCGCCTCCGCGCGATCGAGCATCTGCCCGATCAGCGCCCGCATCGACCGGCGCGTGTGGGCGAACGCCTCGTCCGCGTCGGCGCCGATGTCGCCGAAGAGGGTCCACCACCACCACGCGTTCGTGCAGGAGTTCACGACGACGTCCGGCAGGACGGTGACTCCACGAGCCGCGAGCAGTTCCTCCGCCTCCGGCAGGACCGGCATATTGGCGGCCTCGACGATCCATCGTGCCGTGACGGACGCCTGGTTGGTGGTGTCGACGGCGTACGAGACCGCCGCCGGAACCAGCACCTCCGCGCCGACGGACAGCCATGCGTCGCCGGACAGCTCCAGGTCGCCGTGCCGCAGCGCCGCACGGTCCACCGTTCCGAATGCATCACGCGCGGCGAGCAGCGTCTCCACGTCGAGGCCGTCCGGATTGGCGATCGTCCCCTTGATGTCGGCCACGGCGACGATCCTCAGGCCCGCACGGGACAGAAAGCGGGCAGAGGCCCCGCCCATGGTGCCGAGCCCCTGGACGGACACCCTGGTGCCGGCGCGTGGTGTGCCCGTCCGGTCGAGGGCGGCGAGCACCGACTCCGCGACGCCGCAGCCGCCGACCAGCTCGTCGAGGCCGATGCCGTCGACCTCGACGGCGAATGCGTCGGCCAACCGCCGGCGTGCCGCCGCCTGGTCCTCGAGCAGCGGGTACACGGCCTGCACCGACGACACGAGACCGGCCTCGGCCGCCGCTCTGTCGACGAGGTCCTGGGTGAGTCCGAGATCCTCGCCGGTGGTCCAGACACTCTCGATGTACGGGCGCATCGCGCGCAGATAGCGGACCAGGATTCCGTACGCGTCCGGATGCCGCGGATCGCAGTCGATGCCGCCCTTCGCGCCGCCGAGCGGGATGTACCGGACCGTGGGGTCGTCCGCGTCGAAGTGCAGGGCCTCTTTCATGGTCATGCCCCGGGCAAGCCCGGCGACCTCGTCCAGCGTGCACCCCTCACGCATCCGCAGCCCCCCGCTGGCCACCCCGCGCACGAGGCGGTCGACGACGAGATGGCCACGGCGGCCGGTCATGTGGTCCGTCCAGGTCAGCGAGATCAGGGGGCGGGCCGTCGCAGGGTCGGTCATGGGGGTGTCCAACGCGGACATGGCGCCTCCAGGCACGGCACGAACTGAACCGTCGGTCAGTATCTGGATGCGGCGGCACGCATGTCAACGCGGTTTCCGCCGCACGCGCCGCGGCAGGAGGCGCCGGTCCTGATCGGCATCAGCTCACCGATGCCGATCCCCCCGGTGCCCCGGCAGGCCGCTGCGGCACCTCGCAGTGGTCCTTGAAGCCCTGGCTGGTCAACCCGAGCGCGGAATTGATCCGAGAGCGCAGATTCTCCACCGCCACCATCGCTGTCAGCTCGACGAACGCGGCCTCGCCGAGCGCCCCGAGCAGCCGCTCGGCCAGCTCGTCGCCGACCTCCGGGGGGTTCGCGGTCATGGCCTCGGCGTACTCCATGACATCGCGCTCGAGCGGTGTGTACGCGTCGCTGTCACGCCATGCCGGCACCTCGTGCAGTTTGCGGGCGTCCATGCCCTCCCGCGTACTGGCCCAGTAGCCGAAGTCCATGCACCAGCTGCAGCCGATCGAGGCGGCCGTCGCCATCACGGCCAGTGCCTTGAGCTCCGGGTCCAGCGCATTCCACTTGGCGACGGCCTGCTCGAAGCGGAGGTCCGCGCGCAGGACGGGGGTGTTGTGGCCCAGCGCCTTCACGGGGTCGAGAACCTCCTGGTACGCGCGCTTCGAGTACCACTCCGTCACGCGGTAGAAGAGTGTGCGGGGCGGGTCGAGTGAGATGCGGGCCATGACGGGCTCCTTCGATGAGCGGAAGGTCCTTGCCCACGTACGACGGATCCGGCGGCGCCGGTGTGACATTCGCCGCCGCGGTCTTCCTCCGCCGGGCTCCGGCTCCTTCTCCGCGTGCCTGGTCAGCCCCGTTCCACCGGCCCTTCCCCGGGGTGTCGCGGGAACCACCCGGGCCGCGCCTCCGTTCCCGCACTGTCGTGCCCCACGCCCATAATGAGAAGACCCGAACATCAGGAGGTTCCGTGACCGGCGACGCATCCCCGCATTCGCTGCGCTCCAGGCTGCGGTCGCTGCGGCCCGCCGCGTTCGGGGCCGACCCCGCCGGGGAGCGCCTGGAGCGGATTCGCCGCTCGCCCAACTTCGCCGACGGGGTCTTCCAGAACCCGCTCGGGGCCAGGACCAGGCCGTCCGGTTCCACGCTCGAGTTCGCGAAGATCTACTTCCAGAAGGAGGCGCGCAGGCTCCGGTCGCCCGCCGCCCCCGTGCCGCTGCACCCCACGACCCTCGCCGATCTGGCCAAGCCGCCCGCTTCCGGGCTGCGGCTCACCTGGATGGGCCACTCGAGCGTCCTCGCGGAGATCGACGGCCGCCGGGTGCTCTTCGATCCGGTGTGGGGGGCACGCTGCTCGCCCTTCGCCTTCGTCGGGCCCAAGAGGCTGCACCCGGTTCCGCTGCCGCTGGCCTCTCTCGGCCCGGTCGATGTCGTCGTGATCTCGCACGACCACTACGACCACCTCGATCTGCCCACGGTGCGGGAGCTGGCATCCACGGACACCCTCTTCGTGGTCCCGCTCGGCGTCGGTGCCCATCTGGAACGCTGGGGCGTCGCCGAGGGGCGCCTGCGCGAGCTGGACTGGAACGAGGCGACCGAGGTGGCGGGGCTGAGGCTGACCGCCACCCCGGCCCGTCACTTCTGCGGTCGGGGTCTGCGCAATCAGCAGCACACGCTCTGGGCCTCGTGGGTGGTCGAAGGGCCCTCCGGCCACCGCGTCTACCACAGCGGGGACACGGGCTACTTTCCCGGTTTCGAGGAGATCGGAGCCGAGCACGGGCCCTTCGACGCGACCATGATCCAGATCGGTGCCTACAGCGAGTACTGGCCGGACATCCACATGACCCCGGCCGAAGGCATCCGCGCCCATGTCGATCTGCAGGGCGACCGGCCGTCCGGCGTGATGCTGCCCATCCACTGGGCCACCTTCAATCTGGCGCCCCACCCGTGGGTGGAGCCCGGAGAGGGCACGATCACGGCGGCGGCCGAAGCCGGCGCACGTGTCGCCCTGCCATTGCCGGGAGAGCCCTTCGAGCCCACGGCCGAGGACGTTCCGGCCACGCCGTGGTGGCGGGCTGTCGCGCCCGTCGCCGTTGCCGCCTCGGCATCGGCCCCCGCGTCCGTCGCCGTGTCCGACCGGGTCGGCAGGGCGGTACGGTCCGACGCGGAGACCGGCGCACCAAGCACTCACGGGGGCGCGGAGCAGGACGGCACCGTGAGGGGAGCCGCTGCCGGAAACGACGCTCCCGAGGCGGCTCCGACCGCCTGATCGGCGTGACCGGTCGGTGGAGTCCGCCGGGGACCTGGGCGCGCCGCTGACCCGGGGCCGACCCATTGGGTGAAGGTCGCCCTCGACCTTCCGGACGGTGTCAGGACCTGCGCGGACGGTCGCGGGATCCGATCCCCGCTTCGTCGTCCGGTGGCGCGAACATCTGCGGAGAGAGCGGTCCGCTGCTCGCCCGGTACCTCTCCTGTCCCACCGGCGACGGCGCCGGTTAGGCTCGCCGGGTACGAGGACGCGGAGGCGGGGAGAGCGAGCACCATGAGCGCGCGGGTCACGGCTGTCAGCAGCAAGGGTACGTACTCCTTCAGCAAGCAGAACCGTACGAGCATCACGCTGCTCACCGGTCTCGGTGTCAAGGGCGACGTCCACGCGGGCCGGACCGTCAGGCATCGCTTCCGTATGAAGCACGAGCCGGACGCCCCCAACCTGCGCCAGGTGCACCTCATGCACGAGGAACTCTTCGACGAGCTCGCGACAAAGGGCTTCAGCGTCGCCGCGGGCGAGCTCGGCGAGAACATCTCCACGCGCGGCATCGACCTGCTGGGCCTGCCCACCGGCGCACTGCTGCACATCGGGGCCACGGCGATCGTGGAGGTCACGGGGCTGCGCAACCCGTGCTCGCAGATCGACTCGTTTCACAAGGGGCTGTTGAAGGAGGTCTTCGAACTCGATGCGGAGACCGGTGAATTCACCTTCAAGTCCGGGATCATGAGTGTGGTACGACGAGGCGGCGACGTCCGCCCCGGTGATGCGATCGGCATCGAGCTCCCCGCCGGCCCGCATCGTCCGCTGGAACGCGTCTGAGGCGGAGACCTGCCCGGATCCGAGCCGGCTCCCGGAACGGACCAGCAGGGCCCGTCGGCGCGGGTGGCCCTCACGAGGGCCGTCCCGTGGCCGGACGCAGGCACTGTCCGCTTCGCCGCGGTCGACGCGCGGCCGACGGGAATCCGGCCGTGCCCGGGCGTGACGTCACCCACCGGTCGGGCGCCCGCGACCTCCCCGGACAAGGCCGGCCGGACGGCTGCGACCTCCCGTGGAGGGCCGATGTCCGACGGCGAACACCGCGCCCCTTGGTCAACGTTGCGTTATCGCGCGGCCGTGCGAGCCGTCATACCAGAGCGGGACGCTCTGCGGGCAAGTTTGTCAACTGCCCACCGGACATGAACGGTTGACGACTACCGTGTGTGGCCGGTGATCAACGGTGGGCGCACGCGGCCTTGGCGTGCCCAGCCGCTGAGCCGGAGCTCAACACCCGTAGTACGCCGATGAGTACACCGATCGGCACTCCGATTCCTGGGCCACGTACCAAGGACGCTGATGTCTCAACTTCGCGCACCCGCCGCGCGGCCGGACCGCCGCGAGGGCGGACGGCACGGCCGGTCAGGCTCCCGATCCTCCGCCGCGGCAAGGCAGCAGCCCCCGCCGCCGGAATCCCGTATACGTCCGCAGCTGCTGCGCACCGCGATCATTCCCTCCGTCGTCGCCTCGCTCAGTGGTGCCGCCGCGGTGCTCTTCACGATCCGTTCCACCGACACCTCCCCCTCGCCCGCCCTCTGGCTCGCGCTCGCCGGTTCCACGGTCCTCGCCGCCGCGGCCGTGGGGGCGGCGGCACTGGGCGCCGACCGCGCCGCGAAGTCCGTGCTGGACCGTTGCCACGCCCTGCGCCGCACGACCGCACGCGGCCAGGCCGATCTGCGGGGCGTGGTGGAGGGGCTGCGACGCGGTGAGCGCCCGCAGGCCCGCCGCGACGCCCCGCTCCCCGCAGTCTCCGGGGACGAGTTCGACCTGCTCGCCCATGAGCTGACGCGGTCGTACGACGCCGCGGTGGCAGCCGTCGTTCAGGCGTCCCGGCTGTCCAGCAGCGTCGGCAACGAGCAGAAGGTGGAAGTCTTCGTCAATCTGGCCCGTCGGCTGCAGTCGCTCGTGCACCGGGAGATCCAACTGCTGGACGAGCTGGAGAACGAGGTCGAGGACCCGGAGCTGCTGAAGGGCCTCTTCCACGTCGACCACCTCGCCACCCGCATCCGCCGGCATGCCGAGAACCTGGCGGTGCTCGGCGGAGCCATCTCCCGGCGGCAGTGGTCGAACCCGGTCACCATGACCGAGGTCCTGCGCTCGTCGATCGCCGAGGTCGAGCAGTACCCCCGGGTCAAGCTCGTGCCGCCGATCGACGGCACTCTGCGCGGGCACGCCGTGGCCGACGTCATCCACCTGCTCGCCGAACTGGTGGAGAACGCCACCCTCTTCTCCGCCCCGCACACACAGGTGCTGCTGCGCGCCTCACGTGTCACGGCGGGTCTCGCCATCGAGGTCGAGGACCGGGGACTGGGCATGCCGGTCACCGAACAGAACAGAATGAACGCCCTGCTCTCCGACCCCGACCAGGTCAACGTGGCCCATCTGGTGCAGGACGGTCGCATCGGCCTGTTCGTGGTGTCGGCACTCGCCCGCAGGCACGGCATCGCCGTCCGCCTCCAGTCCAACATCTACGGAGGCGTCCAGGCCGTTCTCGTACTGCCCCAAGGGCTTCTCGGGGCGGAGATCGACGGACACCCGGGCGCCGAGGAGCAGGCCGGACTCGCTGCCGGACACGTCGCAGGGGCGCCGGGGCGCGCCGACGCACCTACGGTGCGACACGTCCAGGCGCCGGCCGTGCCGCCGTCGCCCGCCTACGTCACCGCACCCGCACCCGCGGCCGAGCCGCAGCAGGCAGTGGCGCCTCCGCGGGTGCCGGTGCCCTACCCCTCGGGCGAGGTGACACACACCGGCCCGCAGCGGTCGCTCACCTACGTCACGACCGGACCCGGCATCCCGCATCAGCCCCCGGTGCCGGACAGGACCGGTCACGGTCCGCTTCCGGTGAGGGGCGAGCACGCCGATCGTCCCGGCCCGGCCCCCGTCCCCGGCGAGGGAAACGGTGTCCCGAGGGCAGGCAACGAAGTCCCCCGGCCGGGGAGCGGCTCCGGGACGCAGGCCGGGGTCCGCGGCACGATGGGCCGCCCGACGCTCCCCAAGCGCCGCGCCCAGGAGCACCTGGTGCCCCAGCTGCGCAACGAACCGGTTCAACGACGGGCCGAGGAGCCCACCCTGCACGACCCGGGCCTGATGGCGGCCTTCCAAAGAGGCATCGGGCTCGCCGAGTCCCAGGAGCCGGCCGTCATCCCCCACGAACCGCACCAACAGGACGACACTCACAAGGAGTAGATGCACCATGACGAGCGATGCGCCGACCGGCCATTCCTCGGATCTCGACTGGCTGCTCACCGGCCTGGTCCAGCGGGTGCCGTACACCCGCAACGCGGTTCTGCTCTCGTCCGACGGACTGGTGAAGTCCGTGCACGGCCTCGACACCGACAGCGCCGACCACATGGCCGCGCTGGCCTCGGGGCTGTACTCCCTGGGTCGCAGCGCCGGCTCCCGGTTCGGCGACGGAGGTGAGGTCCGTCAGGTGGTCGTCGAGCTCGACTCCACGCTGCTCTTCGTCTCCACGGCCGGCTCCGGTACCTGTCTCGCCGTCCTCGCCGGCCGCGAGGCGGACGCGGCGGTCCTCGGGTACGAGATGGCCATGCTGGTCAAGAGCGTACGGCCGTACCTGATCACCCCGGCGAGACAGCCGGCCGGAGCGCCGAGCCCCACGGGGCACTGACCGTGCCGGCCCCGCAGGACGGGCCTTGGCTCGACGACGCGGCCGGCCGCCTCATCCGCCCCTATACGGTGAGCGGCGGTCGTACCCGTCCGACGGCCGCACTGGATCTCCTCTCACTGGTGATGGCGACCGGCGCCGTCCCACCGCAGTCCTATCTGGGACCCGAGCACGCCCTGGCGCTCGGTCTGTGCGACGGGCCCACCTCGGTGGCCGAGATCGCGGCCCACTTACGGCTCCCCGCGGTCGTGACGAAGGTGCTCTTGTCCGATCTCGTGGACTGCGGGGCGGTCACCGCACGGGCGCCCCGCTTCCAGGAGACCCCCACCGATCGTTCCCTGCTGGAGGCAGTGCTCGATGGTCTACGACGACGGCTCTGAACCCCGCGACACCCTCGCACCCCGCAATGAACCCGGCCTTGCCGCCGACCCGTTCCCCACTGCCCTGAAGATCCTCGTCGCGGGCGGCTTCGGGGTGGGCAAGACGACTTTCGTGGGCGCGGTCAGCGAGATCGAGCCGCTGAACACCGAAGAGCTGCTGACGGCGGTCAGCGCGGCGACCGACAGCCTCGAGGGGGTCGAGTCCAAGACCACCACCACCGTCGCCATGGACTTCGGCCGCATCACCCTCGACGAGCGCAATGTGCTGTACCTGTTCGGCACGCCGGGGCAGGAGCGCTTCTGGTTCATGTGGGACGAGCTCTCCGAAGGCGCGCTCGGCGCCGTCGTCCTGGCCGACACCCGACGACTGGAGAACTCCTTCTCCGCCGTGGACTTCTTCGAGCGGCGGGGCATCGGGTTCGTCGTCGCCGTGAACGAGTTCGACGGCGCCTACCGCTACGAGCCGGAGGAGGTGCGGGCTGCGATCGATCTCAAACCGGAGGTGCCGGTCGTGCTGTGCGACGCCCGTATCGCGAGCTCCGGGATACGGACCCTGGTCACCCTGGTCCAGCATCTGCTGGCCACCACCCCGGCACCGGCAGCGGCGCCGAGCTACGGAGCACACTCATGACGTACGACCCGACCGGTCACCTGCTGCTCACCCCCGTCGACCGCGAGGCGCCCACACGGGTGCGGCGGCTGCGCCAGCTGGGTCTGGGCGAGCGGCCCGACCCGGCCTTCGACGAGTTCGCCCACAGGCTCGCCGAGGTCACCCGGGCGCCCTACTCGATGGTCAACTTCATCGACGAGAAGCAGCAGTTCTTCGCCGGCCTGCACACTCCTTCGGGTACGCACTCGGGCAGCGGCCTCGACGCCGCCGCGTCGGGCGGGGACGTGAGCCGCTTCATGGCCCGCGATCACGGCTACTGCCCGCATGTCGTGGTGCGGCGCAAGGCGCTCGTCCTGGAGGACGTCTGCGACTATCCGCGGTTCGCCGGGAATCCCGTGGTCGACGAGATCGGCATCCGCTCGTATCTCGGCGCACCGCTGATCGACCGCACCGGCATCGCGCTGGGCACCATCTGTGTCGTCGACACGGAGCCGCGGCCCTGGGGCCGGGCAGGTCTGGAGACCATCAAGTCGCTCGCGGCGGAGCTGGTCGAGCAGATCCACCACCGCGAGGACGGGGGCCTGTGACGAAGGGATTCACGGCCGGGTGACGCCCCGGGGCAGTCGGACCTCCAGGGGCGTCACCCGCGTCTGCTGTCGGACCGGCGCTCGGCACCGGCGTAGGTCCGTCAGAGTGCGGGTTCCAGCCTCGTCACCTCGGAGAGCCGGTCCGACCACTGGTCCTTGGCGGTACCCAGCGCCACCTCGGCGAGCCTCAGCAACTGGACGTCCGAGGTGCCGGCCGGCGCGAAGATGTGGTGCGCGTCCCGCAGATACCGCTCCACGGGGCGGTCCGTGGACAGGCCCGCCGCCGCATGGATCTCCATGGCGTTCCGGGCCGAGTCGAGCGTGGACTCGACGTTGACCAGCTTCGCGTTCATCAGCTCGGCATCGCAGGCCAGTCCCTGATCCAGCAGGTGCACCGCGTGATACGCCGCGAGGCGGGCAGTCATCAGTCGAGACTGGAGCTGCCCCAGCTTCAGCTTCACGGACGGGAGTTCGTGCAGTGGCCGGCCGTATCGGTGGCGTTCGGCGCAGAACCCGGTGGTCTCCTCGAGGATCGCCCGGTGAAGACCGAGCGAGACGGCGGTGAGATTGGCCCTTCCGTAGAGGACACTCGACGAGTACGCGACCGCGAGGCCGTCGCCCTCCTCGCCCAGCCGGTTCTCGACCGGCACCCGGCAGTTGTCGAAGTGCAGTTCGCCGAAGCCGAACCCGTGCAGGCCCATCGTGGGTTTCTGATCCCCTGTCCGGAATCCGGGCCGGTCGGATTCGACGAGGAACGCGGTGAGGCCGCCGGAACCCTCGCCGGTGCGGACCACGACCCCATGAAGATCGCCGACATGGCTGTTTCCGACGTACACCTTCCGGCCATTGATGACGTAGTCGTCGCCGTCGCGCACGGCTGTGGCGCTCATGCCCAGTACATGTCCGCCCGACTCGGCTTCGGTGACCGCGATCGTGGGGAGGCACTCGCCGGCGGCGATGGCCGGTAACCAGGTCTTCTTCTGCTCCTCGCTCCCGAAGTGGACGATCTTGGCGGCGCCCAGCTGGGAGGCCTGGACCATGGCCCCCATGGCGCCGCTGACGCGGGACAGCTCCTCGATGATGATGGTCTTGCCGAGATGACCGACCCCCATTCCGCCGTAGGACTTGCTGATCGTTGCGCCCAGCCAGCCCTGCCTGGCTATGTGCCGGGACAGCTCGTGGTGGACCGTGCGGGCCGCCTCCATGGCGGGGACCCGCGGACGTACCTCGCTCTCCGCGAAGTGCCTTACCTGGTCACGGAGTTGATGGTGCACTCGGCTGCTGAAGTACCCGTCCATCGCGAGCCTCCTCTGCGAAACGCCTGCTCGTGTATGCGTTCGGACAGGTGGTGCATCGGTGTGGTCCCGTCCCGTAGGGGCCGGCCGTCTCTCTGCTCTCGATCGGTTGCGGGCGGTTAAGGATTGTTTGTCAACTTTGGCTAAATTTTGCCCCGTTGACGTTTGATTGAAGGTGATTTCTGCGTGGTAGTGGCCGTCCCGTCCTGTCCGTAGGGCATTCCCCTCGCACATCTTGCTGCCACATGCCATTGGCGAAGATTTCGTGGGCATATGGCACTGAGGGTCAGCCATCGCGGCCGGGGCGCACGGAGGCGCTGATGAGGGGTGTCTGGCGCCCGTTGTGCCTCCCCGAGGCCGCTTGGGATCAGGCCTTCCGGGTACCGGCGCACGGTTGCGTCCCCGAGCGCCCGCCTGTGCGCGGGCGCCATGGCCCAGTGGGGCGGCAAAGTGCCGACGCGCCCGACGGTCCGACGCCCGGCCGGTGTCACGCCGGGGCGATTGTCGGTGCTGCGTCGTACGGTCGTCGCATGGCCAACGCCGACGACGTACGCAGAATCGCGCTTTCGCTGCCCGGGGCTTTCGAAAAGCTCGCCTGGGGCATGCCCACGTTCCGGGCCGGTCAGGGCGGGAAGATCTTCGCCTCGCTCGACGACGACGATCAGGTGATGGGTGTGAAGTGTCCCAAGGAGGACCGTGAGGAGTTGATCGCCTCCGAGCCGGACAAGTTCTTCATCCGCGTGGGACACGACGACAACTACGCCTGGCTCCGGGTACGGCTCGGCGCACTGGACGACGAGGACGAGTTGCACGCCATCCTGCTCGACTCCTGGAGACAGGCGGCTCCGCGCAAACTGCTCGACGCCTACCCGGAGTTGGGAGACACGCGCACGCAGTGAGATCTGCAGGAGTCGGTGATTGAGGAAGACGATTGCCACGGGTCGAAAGGTTTAGTGGATCCGTTGTGACGACATTCACCACCATCCCGGCCTGCGGTAACTCATTGTAATGAGTTGCCTACGACTTCGGCACGTACAGTTACGTGTGTGCAGACAGTCGACGAAGGAGACTCATGCGACCGTTCGTACTGAACTACGTACTTCCGGCCGAGAGTCCAGCGGTCACGGTGACGTATACCTACGACCCGACCCTGCAGCTCAACGTGCTGCCGGACGGGCGACCCGCCGTCGGCGATCGTGCGGTGCTCCTTGCCACCGGCACGACGACGTCCACGGCCGGGTCGAAGACCCACTTCGACGACTGAACAGACCGGCGCAAGAAAAATGACTGTGCTCATCCTGACCTGCAGACAGGACGTCACGGCGGACATGGTGGTCGCCAAGCTGCATGCGCGAGGGGTGCCCCTCGTGCGCCTGGATCCCGCTGACGTACCCGGTGAGGCATCGCTCTCGGCCGAGTACGTCAGCGGTGACTTCTACGGCCATCTTTCCACCGAAGGACGGCTGTTGAGCATGAGCGCCTTGCGCTCCATATGGGTCCGCAGGCCCGGCCGGCCCGCTGCGCATGCCCCGGGGGCCTCTGAATGGCTGACAGCGGAGACCGAGCAGGCGCTGTACGGGATGCTCTACTCCGCCACGGCCCGATGGATGAACCATCCCTCGGTCGCGGCCCAAGCGCGTTGCAAGCCATGGCAGTTGAGCCTGGCCCATCGCAGCGGGTTCGCCGTGCCGCCGACGGTCATCACCACCTTCCCCCGGGTGGCCAGGCAGTTCGCCGCCCAATACCGGGACATCGTGGTGAAGTCCGCGTCCGGTCCGCCGGTCGGTGACCCCCCGGTGGCCCTGCCCACCACCCGCATAGACCAGGACGCGGACTTCACCGGGGTCGCGGCTGGGCCCACGCTGCTGCAGCAGTACATTCCGAAACGTGCCGACATCCGGCTCACCGCGGTCGGCGGCCGGTTGTTCGCCGCCCGCAAAGTGGCCGCTGCCGACCAGGTGGACGGACGCTACGGCGCCACCGGCCACGGCTGGGAGCCGGTGGAGGTTCCCCATCGCATCGCCCGCGCCGTGCGCGAGTACACCGGGGAGGCGGCTCTGGCCTACGCCGCCTTCGACTTCGCCGAGGACGAGGACGGCGTGTGGTGGTTTCTGGAGTGCAATCAGGGCGGGCAGTTCGGCTTCATCGAACTGGAGACCGGGCAGCCCATCGCCGATGCGGTCGCGGCCTGGCTGGCCGGTGCTCCGAACGGAGCAGGTCGCGTTGCGGCGACTCCGGCGGGAGGGGACGGTCAAGGAGTTCTGTGACCACCTCTTCCGAGGAGAAACCATGCGTATGCGCACCCTGGTGGCAACGGCCGGGCTCACGGCTGCCGCTCTGATCGGCGGCGCGGGGGCGGCCGTGGCCGACGACGGCCCCTCCGTCATCGGCATCGCGACGGGCTCGCCCGGTGTGCTGTCGGGCAATGTGTTCCAGCTGCCCGTAGCTGTGCCGATCAACGCCTGTGGCAACACGGTCACCGTGATCGGACTGTTCAACCCGGCGGCCGGCATCGCCTGTGTCAACGGCTAGGACGACGTGACGAGTGCCGGTCCCGGGGCGGCGACGGTCCCGGGACCGGCTGCTGCCCGGGCTCCCCGATGTGCTGCTGCAGCGGCTCGGCCGGGCGATCCGGCGGGCGCCGGTCTCGGTGCTCACCGCCCGTCCCGCAGCAGCCTCGTCACCGCCGTCGCTCCGGGAACAGGCTCAAGGAACCGGCCGGACCGACCCCACACGCCCGCCGGGTCCGGGCCCTGGGAGGCCGGATGCCCATCGGTCTGCCCATGGCGCCGCAACTCCCGCCGGATGACACACGGTCCGGGCACTCGGGACACGGCTAATGCGTCGTCCGCTGCGGCCGTGGATGCGCCGGGAAGGTACGGCCCGACGACCACCCTGTCCGCCGGCCGGCCCCGGCCGCACGACGGAGTGCCGCCGCATCGAAGAGCCGTACGGCCGGGGGTGCGGGAGGGCCGCATCCATGGTCCCGGTCGCTGCGATTGCCACCTCGCGCAGGGGCCGCGGGCGATCACGACCCTCGTTCCCGCAAGGGCCGGCCCGCCGCCGATCGCCGGCTGCTCACGGGATGCCGATGCCGACGTCGATCACCCGGCCGGGGTGCGCCTCGGTCCGCTGAGAGCCGCGGCCGATCTCACCAGGACGTGCGCAGGCCTCGGGCCGTCGTCCAGCAGCCTCGCCGTGGCCGGGATCTCAGGGGTGACCATCGCACCCATGGGCGGTTCCCCTCCGGGCTCATCAGGTGCTCCTGGGCTCGACCCGGGCCGCGACGGCCCGTGGGCAGCCAGGATGCGGCGCTGTGAAGGCGCATCAAGGGCGTCGTGCGCGCGGCCGTCCACGGTCCCGGCCCGATCACCCGACCGCCTCGAAGCGCCCCGCGATGCCGCGGGCCGGTCGTGTGCGGCGAGCGACATGGTCGATCACCGGGGTGGGCAGCTGGTCCCGGCCGGCGGGCCCGGCGCAGGCCGTCACCCTCGACTGCTGACTCGGTCGAAGCCGGGCGTCACCGATGAGCACCCGCATCCGAGGTCCGCGAGCCCCGGCGCACCAGGCCGGGGACGGTCCCGGCAGCCCTTGGGCAGCCCGCGTGCGAGCGATCCGCTCCCTACCTCGACCCCCGTGACAAGGAGCCGCCGGGGTGCTTGCCCGGCGAGGGTGTCACCCTCAGTGCCCGTCGTGGAGGACCCGGAGCGCATCGGGGCCGGAGGCCGGGCGGGGCCGCGCTTCCCGGCACCCGTCACGATGCCGGTGGACCGCTCCGGTCCCGGTGGCCCCGTATCGCGGCGAATCCCGTCCTCGTCATCGTCCCCGCCGCACGACGTCAACCGCACTTGAGGTCGCCCGGCAATCGGTTCGTGACCACCCGGGGAAGTGCGGTATGGTTCTCGTGCGCGTTCGGCCGGGGGAAACCCCAGGTCAGGCGGGCAACGGGACGTGGCGCAGCTTGGTAGCGCACTTGACTGGGGGTCAAGGGGTCGCAGGTTCAAATCCTGTCGTCCCGACTTGTGAAAACGCAGGTCGGAGGCCGTGTCGGAGTGATCCGCACGGCCTCCTTCCCATTTCCGGAGACCAGGGCGGGGACCTGGGAACGACCGTGCCCGCACAGACGCCTCACGCGGCCGAGGGATTCCCGACCGGGCACCCTGTCCGTCGGGCGGTCCGTCGTCACTGAAACGGACGTCCCCGGCCGGGCGGCCGCGGTCGCCCGCCCGCCCCGCATGGGGACACGGCCCGAGGGCGGTTCCCCGACCCTGCACTCACTCGCGGCGTGCCACCAGACGGTATGCGTTGCACAAGCCGAACCGGTGCGCGAACGGTGCGATACCCCGGTCCATAAGTGTCGCCATCAGCAGCGCGGGAACCCCCGCGAGCAGCACCGCGGTCCGCAGAGCACGCCGGACCGCGCCGGGCCGGTCCGGCAGCCAGGGAAAGTCGTCCCGGGGTGCCGCCTCGTCCAGCGCCAGCCATGTCGCCGCCAGCAGATCCACGGGTTCGTGTGCCTGGGCGTGCTGCTCCGCCACCACCGTGAACCCCAGTCCGGACAGTGCCCGGCGCAGGTTCGCCACGGGGACGAGATGCAGATGCTGCGGCTGGAGCCAGGGCAGCCACAAGCGGCCGAGCAGCCGGGCGTAGTGACTGTCCGGGTCCGGTACCTCGACCACCAGATGGCCGCCGGGCCGCAATGCCGCCCGTGCCGCCTCCAGCTCCCGGAGCGGATCCGTGCTGTGCTCCAGGTAGTGGAACATGCTCACCACGTCGTACTCCGAAGTGAGTCCCGGTGCCAGCTCGGTGAAGCTGCCGTGGTGCCCACGCTCGACCCGCCCGGCCCGCTCCGCCAGCACGGCACCGTCCGACTGGTCGATCCCGTCGAAGGCCACGTCCGGCAGGACCGAGCGCGCAACCTCGCAGAAGTGCCCGTGGCCGGTGCCGACGTCGAGCCATCTCTTGGCATCGCCCAGGTACGGCAACAGGGCGTCCGCGCGGCGTCGGTAGGACCTGGTGCGGCTGCCGAACAGGCCCCCGAGCTGCTGCTCGCCCAGCCCGTCGTAGAAGTCGCGGTAGTAGAAGGCGAGCCCCCTGGAGTTGAGACGGGGGTTCTGGAAGAGGTGCCGGCAGGCGTTGCAGCGGTCGACGCGGAAGGTACCGGGCTTGTGCTGCAGCAGATCCGGGGTCTGCAGCCGCCCGCTCAGCCGGGCGGAGCCACACCACGGGCAGGTGTGGCGCATCGGTTCGAAGAACACCTGCGGGCCTTCGGCCAGCTCGGCCTCGTACAGGGGGCGCAGAGCGGCCACCGCCTCACGACGAGTCTGCTGCGGACCGGGGTTCATACGTCGTCCTCCTCACGGGCGAGTTCCTCAAGATGGGCCGCGGCCGCCTTCGCGCCGCCCGCCGCGCGGAACGCCGCGCCGATCGCACGGGCAGCGGCCCGGTGCCCCGGGGCATGCAGAACCGTGTCCACGGCCGTGCCGATCCTGGGCGCGGTCGCCCGGCCGAAACGGACCCGGACGCCCGCGCCCGCGTCGGCGACCTGTGCGGCGACGACCGGCTGGTCGTCCCGGATCGGCGCCACGACCAGGGGGACGCCGTGCCACAGTGCCTCGCACACCGTGTTGTGCCCGGCGTGACAGACGACGGCGTCCGCGTGCTCGAGGAGCGCGAGCTGCGGCACGGCCGGGACGGCGAGAACGTCCTTGTCGACGTCGGTCGCCGGGAGGCCGCGCGCGCCCGGAGCGCCGAGGACGCTCCCGGGGTCGACGACCACGGTCTGCAGCCGGTCCGCCCGTGAGCGCAGCGCCGCGGCGCACTCGGTGAGAAAGCGCGCACCGACATCGATGTTCGCCGTCCCCAGCGTGACCAGGACCATCGCCCGCCCGGGATCGAGCCAGTCCCAGGGGAACCCTTCCGGGGACGGCCGGGCGGAGAGGGACGGACCGACCCAGCGAATCCGCTCGCCGCCCCGGGCCGGCCGCCCGGCCAGCTCCTGAGTGGTGAACGCGATCACCAGACGGGGCGAGAACCGCGGGTCGGCCGATCCGCCCGGGTCGCCGATCCGCTGCCGCAGACCGTTCAGCAGGCCGTCGTTCCAGGCGGCGACCTTCGGCATGGCCGCCAGCACATCGGCGAATTCGGCCGAGGTGGTGGCCGATGTCGCCCATCGGACGCCGAGCCGCTCCGCGACCAGCCCCCCGGCCAGTGCCTGCTGGTCGGCCACCACCACATCGGGGACGAAAACGTCCATCGCCGCGTTCACGCCTTCGGCCATGGCATCCGCGAGCGGCACCAGAAACCGCTCCCAGAGAAAACGCAGCGCCTCGGGCCCCCGGATCTCGGGCGGTCTCGTGGGTACCTCGTCCTCGGCCCAGGACACGGCGCACGGGAAGACGTCCGCCTCCGGCCCGGCGAGACGGTGAACGATCGCCGGCACACCCGCCCAGGCGACCCGATGGCCCCGGGAGACCAGTTCGGCAGCCACGCCCACGAGCGGATTGATGTGCCCGACGAGCGGAGGGACGACGAGCAGAAATCGGCTCATGGGGCGTGCACCTGCATGGACGCGGCCGGCAGCGGATCGTCGTGACGATGGCGCCGGATCCAGTCGAGTACGAGATCACGCACCTGGCCCGGTGCCTCCACCAGTACGGAGTGTTCATGGCCGGGCAGCAGCACGGTCCGGCACCGGGGGAGCAGGGCCCGCAGTCGCGGCGCCTGTTCGGCGAGGTCGGAGTCGCCGCCGTAGACCGCCAGTACGGGGCAGTGCAGCGAACGGATCGCCTCCTCGGTGAGGACCTCGCAGGAGGTGAGGTCACGGGCGATCGTGGTCTCCCGCACCAGCCGGCCCGCGGCCTTCGCCAGCCGGGCGGTGTGACCACCGCGGTGGGTGGCGATCCAGTCCAGGGCGTCCGTCTCGTTCGCCGTCATCTCGTGCCTGACCCGGTCCAGCAGCCCGGCGAGCTTGTGCGCCCAGAAAGGGGTCGCGGGCTCGGACTCGACGACCGAGATGCTCGCCACCCGGCCGGGTCTGCGGACGGCATAGCCGAAGGACACCGTGCCGCCGAAGGAGTTGCCGACCAGATGGACGGGCCCGGGGACCTCCAGGCGATCGAGCAGTGTGCCGAGATCACCGACGAAGGCGTCGAGGCTGTAACCGGTGGCCGGCCGCTCGCTGCGGCCGTGCCCCCGCTGGTCGTACATCACGACATCCAGTCCGGCCGCGGCGAATGCGGGGGCGACGGTGAAGTAGTAGCTGGCCAGACTGTCGGTCAGCAGACCGTGCAGCAGAACGGCGGTGCCCGCGACGGGCCGCCCGCCCCGGGGGCCGAGGCGCTGGACATGCAGCCGGACATCGCCGGCGTCGACGATCGCCATCGGTCAGGCCGGCCCTGCGGTCTTGAGGCAGTGCGCGACGTGTTCGACGAGCCGGCCGACTGTGAGCCCGATGATCTCCTCCAGCTCCATGGTGGCCACGAACTCCGCGAAATTGACCGTGCCTCCGTAGCATTCCTCGAGATGACCGGCCAGGGTCACCAGGTCGATGCTCTCGAACTCCAGGTCCCGGCTGAAGCCGGTGTCCATCCCGATCTCGGTCCCGTCGAGTCCGTAGTCCTCGAGGACCAGCCCGATCATGGCCGTGATGTCGGCGAGGATCGCATCCTCGTCCGCGTGTAACGAGCCCGCCGACTGACTGGTGGTCACTTCCCGTCCTCCTCGTCACTGTCCTGTCCCGGACCCGGGGTCCATGCCACGACATAGGCGCGTGACGGAAGCCCCGGGGGATTGGTGACCTGCTCGCAGCGGACGCGATGGGTACGCACCGGCAGGCCGGTGTGGGCGCGGACCTCGACCGTCAGCCGGTCCTCCTGCACCGCCACAACGGCGAAGTCCTTCGGCCGGCCGTCGAATCCGGTTCCTTCCGCCTTGGCGGCCGCTTCCTTGGCGGTCCAGAACCGTGTGAACCAGAGCGCCTCCGATTCGCCGCTGGCTGCGCGGCACGCGGCCAGCAGATCGCGTTCACCGGCACCGAACGCCGCAGCCGCGGTGGCTTCGGCCGGCTCGGCGATCTCCTCGATGTCGATGCCGGGGCCGGGGGCGGGTGAGGCGCCCGTGCCGAGTGCCTGGTCCGTCGGGCGGGCCCGCACGATCGCCACGGCCGCTTCGGCACGGTGGGCGAGTGAAACGGCCAGCGGCGGCAGGGTCCGGCCGTGCAGTCCCGTGACGTACGGACGGCCGCGCCCGTCGTTGCGTACCGCCAACTCCGCCGGGAACACCGGTCCTTCGCCCCGGTCCCACATCCACCGGCGCACCGCGTCCTTCGCGGCGATCCGGCCCAGCAGCCACTGTCTGCGGCCACGCGGCGGTTGCTGCTCGTACGCGGCGCGCTCGGCGCCGCCGAGCATATTGCGCATGATGAGGTCACGGGAGGCGAGGTCCGGCCAGCGCTCGTGGACCAGCGACCAGCCATCGGGCCGGGCGAGGGACAGTGTGTTGCGCTCGGGGAACCGCTCGACCGGCCGTGTCTGCGGGTCGTTGTCGAAACGGCGGTCCTGCCAGCCGCGGATCTCCGCCCACACCGTGCCGCCGCACGTCAGCACGGCATCGGCCTCGAGCAGGGTGCTGGTGAGGGAGGTGACACGGACCAGGCACTCCACCGGTGTGCCCGGCGCGGGTGGCGGGCCGAAGAACCGCAAGTCCCGTATGCCGACAGGGAACACCACGGTCCGCTCGGCGGCCGTCGCCATGATCCAGTACCCGAGGACCTGGCCGACGTTGTCCAACAGCGCGCCTGGCGCGGTCGGGGTCGTGAGGACCGCGCGGACATGGGACCCGCCGATGGCGGTGAGTTCGGTGACACCCTGATAGGCCGGTCCGTGGAACATCCAGCGCTCGTCGTACAACTGGGCAGCCCTGTGGTCGGGGGTCCGTTCCTCCCAGGGCCCCCGCAGGACCTGAGCGGACGGCGGCGCCGGGTACTGCCCGGCGAGCCCGACCTCGGCCCGGGCGTGCGGTCCGAAGGTGACGGCGAGGCGGCCCGGCGCGACGGGCGTGATGCCGGACGTCACATCCACCGGCTCGGCAGCGGTCAGCCACCGGTCGAAGCGTGCGTCGTGCACGGCGACCGCCCGCATGCCCGGGGAGTACCGCTCGGCCGACTCCATCAGGTGGTGGACGATCGTGGTCGCGGGGACGACCGGCCAGCGGTCGGCGACGTCGGGCCAGCCGGGCCTCTGCCGGAAGAAGCAGTGGTCGAGGAGGTACGGCATGGAGCCCGGTCCGACCCGGACCGTGTACGACGCCGGGCGGGGTACGGGACCCGCCGTGGACGGCGCAGCCGGATCGGCGGCCGGTGCGGACCGCCGGGGCCCGAGCACCGGGCGGCGGACCGCCGTGCCGGGGCGGCCGGGGCCGACGGGCCGCGAGGCCGCGGCGATGAGTTCGGCGGCGGTCGTGGCGGTGTCCTGCATCAGTGCGGTGAGTTCGGCGAGGGCGGGGAAACGTTGCGCCGCGGCCGCGTCCTCTGCCGCGTCCCCTGCCACAGGAGCGGCATCGGGCCATGCGGGCGCAGCTGCGGATGGCCGTGGGGTCGTGGCTCCGGGGGCGGCCGTCCTGCCCGCCCGGGCCGCGAGTGCCGGGCGCAGCTCGGCGAGAACGTCCGGGCCGAGCGAGATCAGCGCACCGCCCAGATCCAGCCGAACCGGCGCTGGGCGCAGGGGCGTCCTGGCCCCCGCGGTGTCCCGCAACGGCGGGGCGGCGCCGGTCGCTCGGGCCGGGCGGACCGGCAGGCCGGGCCCCGTGGTCCCGCTCCCCGATGTGACGGGCAGGCGGAGGACGTCCGGGGAGAGCGCCGCGCCCTCCGTCCAGAACGCCACCGCCACGCGTCGCAGCTGCGCCAGACCGGAGCGGTGCGGCGAATTGGCCGCAACCACCAGATGGTCCCGGCCGGCCAGGGTGTCGCCGATCAGCGAGCCGAGCTGACCCGTTCCGACCTGCACGAATGCCCTGAATCCCGCTCGGTGCAGAGCCTCCGTCAGCTGCCGGAAGCGGACGGGTTCCAGCAGATGGCGGATGAACAGCCCCCGAATCGCAGCCTCGTCGGCCGGATACGGCGACGCCGTCGTCCCCGACCAGACCGGCACCTTCGGCGGGTGCAGTGAGAACCGCTCGGCCGCAGCCCTGAACGGTCCGAGGCACGGCTCCAGCATCGGCGTGTGGAAACCGGACCGGAACGGCAGCACCCGGCAGAGCACGCCCTGCGCCCGGAACGAGCGGACGAACTCCTCGACGGCGTCCGGCGGCCCGCACACCATCGACTGGCTGGGAGCGTTGTCGTGGGACAGGGTCACCGGCGCACCGGCTGCCGCCAGCGCGGCCCGCACCCGGTCGGCGGAGGCACCGACGGCCGCGAAGGCGAGGTCCGGCACGGTCACCGTGTCCGGGTCCAGCGAGGCCATGAACTCGTCGACGGCCCGCTCCTCGTACAGTCCCGCCGCGGCCATCGCCGTCCACTCGCCCACGCTGTGCCCCGCCACCGCATCCGGTACGACGCCCATGCGCCGCAGTGCCGCATCCAGGAGCCGGCCCACGGCGACGACACCGAGCCCATGACGTCCGACGTCGCCGACCTCCGCCGTACCGTTCCCGCCGGACGTCGGCGGCGCGGCGAGCCCGAAGTGCCCGGCGACGTCGTCCACGCGGGGCGTGAACTCGCCTTCCAGGCCGGGGAAGACGAACGCGACACGGCCGGAGGATGCGCCCCCCAGCAGCGGGTCGGGTGTGAACCAGACGTCGTTGCGTCCCCTCCAGGCCCGCCCTCTGGCGACAGCCCGCCTCGCGAGCGCGAGCCGCTTGGGCGTCGGGTCCACGATGCCGAGACGGCTGCGTCCGCGGGCCGGTGCCGGATGCGGGTCCGGGGCGGTGGAGAGCAGGGCCGAATCGTCGGTGTCCAGCAGGTTCCCGAGGCCCTCCGGGGTGTCGGCGGCGAGCAGCAGCACCCGCTCCTGCTCGGCCACCGACGCGAGCGGGACCGCACCGGCCAAGAGCGCACCGGCCAAGAGGCCGGGACTCCTCGGGGTATCAGGAGAGCCCGGACCTTCCGCGCTCCCCGACGGGCCCGCCGCCCGGGTGCCCGTGGCTCCGGGCGGCACCGGGGGGTCCAGGGTGTGCGGGGTCCGCCCGGGTCGGGCCGCAGGTGCCACACCTGCGAACCATGGGGCGCCCGGGGCCTGTTCGAGGACCACATGGGCGTTGATCCCGCCGAAGCCGAAGGCGTTGACCGCGGCCCGGCGTGGACCCGCGCCCGCCTCCCAGGGCTCCGCCGTCGCAAGCGGGCGGAACCGGGTCTGTGCAAGCGCGGGGTGCGGCTCGTCGCAGTGCAGGGTCGGCAGCAGCATCCGGTGATGCACGGCGAGCGCGGCCTTGATCAGTCCTGCCACTCCGGCGGCGGGCATCGCATGACCGATCATCGACTTCACCGAGCCGATCACGGGCCGCCGACCGGCTTCGCCCCGGTGCGTCCCGTCCGCTCCGAACACCTCCCTGAGCGTGGTGAGTTCGGCGGCGTCCCCGGCAGGAGTCGCGGTGCCGTGGGCTTCGAGCAGACCGACCGAACCCGGCTGGGCCGGATCCATGCCCGCAGCGCGCCACGCCTGTTGCACGGCGCGGATCTGGCCACCCGGATCGGGGCTGACCAGGCCGGCCGCACGGCCGTCGCTGCTCACCGCCGTTCCCCGGACCACCGCGTAGACACGGTCGCCGTCCCGTTCCGCATCGGACAGCCGCTTGAGGACGACCACCCCGGTGCCCTCGCCGATGAGGATGCCGTCCGCGCTCCTGTGGAACGGACGGATGCGCTGGCTCGGTGACAGCGCGCGGAGCTGCGAGAAGACGCTCCACAGCGTGATGTCGTGGCAGTGGTGCACACCGCCGGCGAGCATCAGGTCGCAGCGTCCGGAGGCGAGTTCGGCGACCGCCTGGTCCACGGCGACGAGCGAGGACGCGCAGGCGGCGTCCACGGTGTAGGCCGGGCCGCGCAGATCGAGCCGGTTGGCCACTCTCGAGGCGGCCAGATTGGGCACCAGACCGATGGCGTTCTCGGGCCGGTCCGGTCCGAGCCGCTCGGTGAACGCTTCATGGACCCGTGCGAGTTGGGCCGGGTGCAGCTCGGGCAGCAGCTCTCCGAGGGTGCGGACGAGCTGACCCGCCGTGCGCACCCGCTGGTCCAGCCTGACCAGCCCGGGAGTCAGATAACCGCCCCGCCCCAGGACCACCCCGATCCGCTCCCGTCCGGGCAGCCGGTCGTCGCCGCCCGCGTCGGCCAGGGCGGACGCCGCCACCTGCAGGGCGATCAGCTGGTCCGGCTCGGTGCCGGACACCGCGCTGGGCATGATCCCGAACCGTGTCACATCGACGTCCGCCAGCGCGTCCACGAACCCCCCGCGCCGGCAGTAGACACGGTCCGCAGCGGACGGCCCCGCGAAGGCACCGGGGCTGTAGTAGGCGGTGTCCCAGCGGCCTTGGGGCACTTCGCCGATCGCGTCCACGCCGTTCACCAGGTTGCGCCAGTACGCGGCCAGGTCGGGTGCCCCGGGCAGCAGCACCGCCATCCCGGTGATCGCGACGGGCACGGTCCGGTACCCCGGGCCCTCGATGTCCCTCAGCCGGTCGTCGCTCGTCGCGCCCCGGTCCATCTCACCACTCCGATGCGGTGTGGACGACGGCCGCGGTGGTCTCGTCGCCCCAGGCCAGCTCCCGCAGCAGCGCGATCGGTCCCTCCTCCGGGTCGATCAGTGTGATGCCGCGCCTCGCGTACTCGCGGGCCAGCTCCGGGCCCACCATTCCGGTGTGCACCCCGGTGGGCGCCCAGGGCCCCCAGTGCACGGTCAGCGCCCGGCGCCCGGTGCGGGTGGCCCAGTGTTCGCCCAGGGTCTCCAGTGCGTCGTTGGCAGCGGCGTAGTCCGCCTGGCCCCGGTTGCCGAACACGGCCGAGACGCTGCCGAACAGGACTACGAACGAGGGGCCGTCGGGCAGTTCCTCGAGCGCCGCGAGCAGCGAAGAGGCGCCCGAGACCTTGGTGCCGTACACCCGCTGGAACGATTCGGCCGACTTCTCCTCGATCAGCCTGTCCTCGATGACACCCGCTGCGTGCACCACACCGTCCAGCCTGCCGTGCTCGGCATGGATCTCCTTGACCGTCTGGAGCACGACGGCCGGTTCCCGGCAGTCCACGCTCCGATAGCGGACCGTGCTGCCGGCGGCTTCGAGCGCGGCCACCGTGGCCGTGATCTCCCTCTGGGCGAGGACCAGTTCGGCCGCGCGGTCGATCTCGGCGGGGGAACCGTGCTCTCCGCGGGAAGCGAGGACCGCGCGCAGGGCGGCCCGGTCACCGGCCGCCGCGGTCGCCGGATCCTCGGGCCCGGCGGGGGCGGGTGTTCTGCCCAGCAGCTCGATGCGGCACCGGGAGGCGGTGGCCAGTGCGAGGGCGAACGTGGCCGTGATTCCGCGCGCGCCGCCCGTGAGCAGGACGACGGAGTCCCGGTCGAGACCGAGCGCTGCGGCTTCGGCCGCACCGTCGCCGGCAGGTCCTGCCCCGCTCGTGGCGAGCGGACCGAGCGGTACTTCGGCCGGTTCCAGCCCGAACCTGACGTCGGGGCCGCGCAGCACGACCGCCGAGCCGGCGGGGGCGGTCAGCTCCGAAACCAGTGCGTCGGCCACCGCGTCGGGAGTGCGGAGAAGGGGTTTCGTGCCCGGCTCGTCCCGTGCGCCGTCCAGGTCGATCACGGCGGCGCCGACGTCCGGGAATTCGCGGGCGACGGTGCGGAAGAGACCGCGCAGTCCGGCCGCTCGTACGGCCGCGCGGCCGTTCTCGGCGTACCGAACCGCGATCATTCTGCCCGGGCGGCACCGCAACGCGGCCTGGACGGCGGGGAAGGCGGCGGGCAGCACCGGCGGCCCCGACTCCGCCAGTGGGCCGAGCAGGAGGACACCGTCCAGCGGCCCGTCCTGCTCGCCGAGCAGATGTCCGGATCCGAACCGGACGGACGTGGCACCGTGTTCGCCGAGCCGGTCGGCGAGCGCGGTGGCCGTCCCGGCCAGTTCGCCGTCGCCGTCGCCCAGCAGCGCGAACCGTCGTCCGGCGAGTGCGGATGCTGCTTCCTGCCCCGGGACGTCGGCCAGGGGCACCGCGCGCTGCAGATACCTCTTCGGTGCCGCCACGGGAGCCTGTGGCGTGCCGGGCGTGCCGGGCGTGCCGGACGCGGCGAGGGGTGCCGGGGACGGTCGTTCGCCGGCGCCGGGCGTCGCGGAGCCTCTGTTCCCCGCGGCCCGTCCGGACAACGGTCCGGGGCCGGCGGGCGATGCCTTGGACGGCACTCCGCCGGCACCGGTGACAGCGGCGTTCTCCGCAGCAGCCGGTCCTGGCGGAGACCCGGGCGACTCCTGAGCCGTGCCGGAGGACATGAGGGCGGCGAGCCGGGCCGCGACCGCCGCAGCCGTCCTCGCCTTCGCCAACTCCTCCATCCCGGCGTCGTCCAGAGCCGCCGCACTTGCGGCCACGGCGCCTGTTCCGACCAGCCGTCGCGCCAGCTCACCGATGATCTCGGTGCGTTTGATCGAGTCGATGCTCAGATCCGCCTCGAGATCGAGACCGGGCTCGACCATGTCCGCCGGGTAGCCCGTGCGTTCGCTGACGATCTCGACGACCATGCGCAGCAGATCCTGCTCGGACGGCATCGCCGGTGACGCCGACACCTCGTCCCGGGGCCCCGGTGATGGCGCTTCCGTGGCCGGAGCGGCGGGTGCCACCGGCGACGGCTGCGCCCAGGGCTGCACCGCGGCGGGTACGGCAGGCCCCGCGGCCGTGGCTTCGCCCGGCGCCGCGACGGCCTGTCCGCCGAAGTACGTCAGCAGGACATCGCGCTGCGCCGCGACCATCTCCCGGCTGGTCCGCAGGAATTCGGCGATCAGGGCGTCCTGGCGGGCTGCTGCCCCGTCGGCCGCCCCCTCGGTGTGGTTCGTCGTCACAGTCGTCTCCACGACACGTCGGGCCGGTGCCAGCGCACCGGGAAGAAGACCGCCGGATGCGGTCCGGACCAGGTGGCCGTCGACCGTCCAGCCGGGCTGCCGCTCGATCGCGGCTCGGCTCGCGTCCACCGCGTCACGTCCGCGGAACATCCAGTCGGTACGGACCGGAAGCCCGGCCACCGCGAGCCTGGCGAGGGCGTCCAGCAGTCCGGGCAGACCGCTGCCGGGCCGGGGCTCGCAGGCGACGGTGCGGTGCGGGCGGTCGCCGAGGATGCCGGCGACCAGGCGGGTGAGGACCTGCCCGGGCCCGGCTTCGACGAAGACCCGGGCCCCCGCCGCGTACATCGCCTCGATCTGCTCCATGAAACGGACCGGTGCGCCGATCTGCGCCGCCAGCTCCGCGCGGATCGCGTCGGGTTCGTGTCCGTACGGTCGGGCTGTTCGGTTCGCCCACACCGGGAACTCGGGGGCCCGCACGGTGTGTTCTGCAAGGACCCGTGCGAAGGGCTCGGCCGCCCCGGCGACCAGGGGACTGTGGAAGGCGCAGGCCACGGGCAGCCGTTTCGCTCCGAGTCCCGCCTCGCGCAGCAGCCGTACCGCGGCGTCGACGGCCGAGGTGGGGCCGGAGACGACCGACTGGCGTGGCGCGTTGTGGTTGGCGACGACCAGTCCGCTGCCGGGTTCCCCGGGGCCGGCCGTGCTCAGCGCCCGTTCGACGTCCTGCGCGGAGGCCGACACCGCGGCCATGGCTCCGGGCTCGTCGCCGGCCGCCGCGAGGATCGCGGATGCGCGCTCCGCGCTCAGTTCCAGCAGGGTCTCCGGGTCGATGGCGCCGGCCGTGCACAGCGCGACCAGCTCTCCGTAGCTGTGGCCCGCCGCCAGGTCCGGGTGGACACCGGACCGGGCGAGCAGCGCATGCGCGGCGAGATCGACGATTCCGAGAGCCGGCTGGGCGGCCCGGGTGTCCGTGAGAGCGGTCCGCAGACGGTCGTTGCCGTTGTCGTCGAAGGCCGCGGGTGGATACAGCGCCGCCGCGGTGCCCTTGCCGAGGGTGAGCAGATGCTGCAGCTCGGGAAAGGCCGCGAAGACGTCGGCGAACATGCCCGGCCGCTGACTGCCCTGGCCCGGGAAGAGAAAGGCGACCCTGCCGTCCGACCCCGGGTCCGCGTCGGCGGTGTGGATGCCTGCCGTCGGATCGTGCTCACCGGCCAGGACCCGCCGCAGCTGCGTGCACAGCCCTGCCGGGTCGGTGGCGACGACGGCGACCCGTACGGGACCGTGCCCCGAGGCGCTGCGGCGGGAGGCTGCCGCGGCCAGATCGCGCAACCGCCATCGCCCCGGGCCGTCCGCATCGGCCGACGCGAGCTCCAGCAGCGCCTCGACGGCCCGGTGGGCCGCCGGGACGTCGGCGCCGCGGAAGGTGAACAGCTCGGCGGGCCAGGCGTCCCTGCCGTGGACCGGTGGCACGGCGCCGCCGTGTGCGCTCAGCACGACGTGGAAGTTGGTGCCCCCGAAGCCGAACGCGCTCAGTCCGGCGATCCTCTGCTCGGGTGCGGTTGCCCACGGCAGCGCCTCCCGGTGGAACGCGAACGGGCTGCGGCCGTCCTCCCATGCGGGGTTGGGCTGCTCCAGATGCAGGGTCGGCGGTCTGACAGCGGTGTGCAGTGCCATCGAGGTCTTGATGAGTCCGGCCAGTCCTGCCGCGCATTTCGTGTGCCCGATCTGCGATTTGACCGACCCGAGGACACAACTGCCCGGACTCGCCCCCGCCGCCTCGAACACCTCCGTGAGGACGTTCAGTTCGGTGCGGTCGCCGACCACGGTGCCGGTCCCGTGCGCCTCCAGCAGCCCCACCTCGGAGGGGGAGGCGCCCGCATTGCGGTACGCGCGCTCCAGGGCTGCGCGCTGCCCCTCCGGGCGGGGCGCGGTCAGTCCGAGGGACCGGCCGTCGCTCGAGCTGCCGACACCCTTGATCACCGCATATATCCGGTCGCCGTCGCGCTCGGCGTCCGCCAGCCGTTTGAGCACGACGCACGCCACGCCTTCGCCGAGTGCGATGCCGTCGGCGGAGCGGTCGAAAGCCCGCGAGCGGCCGGTCGGGGAGAGCGCGTGCACGGACGAGAACAGGACGAAGTCGTTGACGCCGTTGTGCAGATCGGCGCCCCCGCACAGCACCAGGTCACTGGTGCCGGCGACCAGTTCCTTGCACGCCACGTCCACCGCCGCGAGCGAGGATGCACAGGCCGCGTCCACGGTGAAGTTCGGCCCGCCGAGGTCGAGCCGGTTCGCGATCCGGCCGGAGATCACATTGGCGAGCATGCCGGGGAACGAGTCCTCGGTCAGCCCGGGCAGCTGCTCCTCGAGTCCTTGCGGCACCTTGCCGTAGTACGAAGGCAGAACGGCGCGCAGCGTGGCGGCGTTGGACAGGTCACTGCCGGGTTCGGCGCCGAAGACCACACCCGTGCGCATACGGTCGAAGTCCCGGCCCCCCACGCCGTACCCCGCGTCCTCCAGCGCCCGTCGGGCGGACTCCAGGGCCAGCAGTTGCACGGGCTCGATGCTGCCGAGCGAGGCCGGTGGTATCCCGTAGCGCAGCGGGTCGAAGGGCACGGGCGGCAGGAACCCGCCCCACCTGGAGGCGACCTGTCCACCCGCCTCGGTGCAGTGCACGGACGGATCCCAGCGCTCGGGAGGGACTTCGCCGACCGCGTCGACGTTGTCGAGCACATTGGCCCAGAATGCGGCGAGGTCCGGGGCCCCCGGGAACATGCAGGCCATCCCGACGACGGCCACGTCCAGCGGCGGGGGCGGCGCCGGGTCACCGGACGGCCGCGCGCCGGGACCGCCGATACCGAGGCGGGGCCGCAGTTGCTCCGCGGCCTCGGTCAGGAACCGGGCGGCACCTGTGACCACCGATGCGTGCAGCTGTGCCACGGTGGTGGTCGCAGAGCGCAGCACGGCGACCTCACCGGCCATGAACATACCCTCGGTCAGCTGGCGTTCCTCGTCGACGGGGGCCAGCACTCCGTCTCCGGTCCGCTCCGTTCCCTTGGCCGCGATCCGCAGTCTTCCGACATTGAGGCGCTCCAGTCGCTCCCAGATCTCCCGGTCGCCGAGCCCCTCGCTCCGCATCCCCGCTTCCAACGCCCGGAAGCCGTCACTGAAGGGACTCGGCACACAGCGGGTCGCATGGCCCGGCGCGGTCTCCAGCAGGGTGGTGGTCCCGGCCTGCAGGACCTGCCGCTGGAACAGCGGGCGTACGGCGCCGTGCTCCACTGCCTCCTCGGTGAACAGATAGGCCGTGCCCATCAGTACGCCGACGGCGCAGCCCCGTTCGCCGAGTGGCCCGGTGAGCGCGGCGGTCATAGCCGAGGAGCGCTCGTCGTGGATGCCGCCGGCGAGGAACACTTCGATCTGCTCGGCGGTGCTGCGTGCCGTGGCTTCGTCCGCACCCTGCCGTATCCCGTCGATGAAGTCCTCGAGCACGGCGAGCTGCGCCTCCCAGAGCGGGAAGCTGTTGCGGGGGCCGACATGGCCGCCGCACTCGGCGCCCTCGAAGACGAACCGCCGGGCGCCCGCGTCGAGGAACTGCCGCAACAGGCCGGGTGACGGCACATGCAGAAACGCCTTGATCCCGGCCTGTTCCAGTGCTTGCGCCTGCGAGGGCCGGCCGCCGGCGACGATGGCGTGGCTGGGGCGGCACGCCCGCACCGCCTCCAGCTGGGCGGCACGTGTCTCCTCCGGCGCGAAGCCCAGGATGCCGACACCCCACGGCCGGCCGTCCAGGATGTGCCGGGCCTTCTCCAGCATCGACCGTGACTGTTCACCGCCGGCGAGTGCCAGGGCGATGAAGGGCAGGGCCCCGTCGTCCGCGACGGCGGCGGCGAAGTCCGCATGATCACTGACCCGTGTCATCGGCCCCTGGGCGACCGGGAGCCGGGTGCCGAGTGCCAGAGCCATCGGCGAGCCGGGCCGCAGTGACTGCAGGGCGGTGTCCTTGCGGACGGCGTCCCGTACGGCAGTGGTGACGGCGCGGACGGCCCGGCCGGTGTCGCCGTACCGCTCGGCGAAACGCGCGGCCAGGAAGCCGTCCTGGCCCACGGGGAGACCGGTCTCCGGGCTCTTGTGGCCGCCGCCTTCGAGCAGGCCGTTGTGCGCGTTGTCGTTGCCGGCTGTGTCGTTGCCGCCGACGGGGTCCGGAGCCCGCCTGCCACGTCGGCGCAGCGTCCGCCGGCCGTCGGCCACGGTCGTCTCCGAGCCGTCCATCGTCCGCAGCAGTGCCGCCACATGCTCGGGCACACCGGACTCGTCAAGCAGCGCGAGCTGGGTGTCCAGAACCACTCCGGCGGCTCCGCCGACGACTGCGGCGGCTGCGGTTCCCGGTGCGATGCCTCCGCAGGCCCACACCGGGATTCCAGGTAACTCCTCGGCAGCGAGCAGCTGTTGGAGCAGGACGAAGGTGCTCAGTTCCCCGATGGGCCCTCCGCACTCGCTGCCGCGGGCGATCAGGCCCCCGGCCCCGGCGCTGGCGGCGCGGGCGGCCTCGGCCAGACCGGTGACCTCGACGAGCACGCGGCATCCCGCGGGTACGGCATCGATCCGCCAGGCCGATCCGGGGGCGAGGACGACGGTCCCGGGCCGATGGTCGCCCGTGGCCCGGCCGAGCTCGTGGGGGCCGAGCCGGCAGTGCGGTCCGATCCTCACCCCGTAGGGGCCCCGAGCCCAACGGCTCAGTGACGCAAGGGCGTCCCTGGCTCTGCGGTCCCCGGTTCCCAGGTCGAGCACCCCCAGGCCGCCGGCGCGGCACACCGCGGCGGCGAGACGGGCATCCGGCTCACCGAAGGGGGTTGTTCCGATGACCAGGTCCACGACGTGCTCTGCCGACGTCATAATTCTCCGAATAAGCATTGGCGTTGCCCGGAGGTTAAATTTCGGTCAATCAGAAGCGCAGGATGTGCGGAGTCTCGCAATACCACGAGAAAAAATTCGGGCCATCGGCCGAACGGCTTGAAGATAGCGTCGAGTTACTGATCGGTCAACCATCGGTCAAAGGCGCCGCGGTTCCGTTGTTCCGATGAGTCGATGCAGTGCAGGAATGCGGACACGGCGAAATCGGGCGGCGAGGATGAAGTCTCGCGGCCCGGGTCCGCCGTGGAATTCCGCAGGGAAATGTCGGGGGGTGGGTGTGGGGGTGGGTATGTGGGGGAGAGAAGGGGGGACCGGCGGCGCGGCCCGCCATCCTTTCGTGTCCGTGGTGGACTGTCAATATCGAATTCAAGATCTTCTGATGACTCGTCAGACGCCTTGCGGTGGTGGCGGTCCACCGGGTGCGGGTGGCGTCGTGGGGGCCGGGCGCTTTCCTTGGCCCCGGCCTGTGGGGAGTGGCGGAAAAGAGTCTGGCGTATCCGTGGAGGCAGATTTCCGGCCGCCTCGGTGCTGCCGGGATGTTGGATTCCGCTTCCGGCTGCCCATGCATTTCCGGACGTGTGCGTCGGGTTGTGCCGGCACGGTGGGAGGACGGTCGGGCGGGGCGGCGGGTGAAGGTGCACGGCGCCGCCCGCGCGAACCGCGAGGGGACGGGTCCCTCGGATCGGCCCCCCGGCGTTCAGGCCGGTTTCTCCGTCTGCTCCTTGTTGGCCTTCAGCTTCATCCACACCGCGCTGAGGGCTTCGAGGTCCTTCTGGTCGAGGATGTCGGTGAAGACGGGAGCCAGGGTGTCCCGTCGGGTGGCGTCGGCCTCGGCGAAGACATGGTGGCCCTCCGGGGTGAGGGCCACCTCGATGGAGCGTGCGTCCTTTGCGGACGGGGTGCGGGTGACGAGGCCGCGGGCCTGAAGGGCGTCGACGACGCGGGAGACCTGGCTGCGGCTGAGCATGGTGCTGTTCCCGAGTACGGAAGCCGGTACCGGATCCGGGCTGGAGGCCAGCCAGAGCATGACCTCGAACCATGAGACGGGGAGGTCGTGGGCCTTGGTGAGGGCGCGGTCGACGCGTTCGGTCAGGACCGTACCGGCCCAGACCAGCCCGTAGAAGGCGTGGTCGGCGACGGGCATCTCGGCCTGCGTGAGCTTCCTTTTCGGCATAGCCTGAGTCTACGGGTTGCGTGTGCGTACACACAATGACTATGGTGTGTGTACACGCACTGAATCGCTTCCGATTTTGCGAACGAAAGGGCCCACCATGTCTTCCCAGACCCCCAAGGTTGTTCTGATCACCGGCACCTCCTCCGGCATCGGCCTCGCCGCCGCCGTCGCCGCGGCTCAGGCCGGCTGGCGCACCGTGGCGACCCTGCGCGACCCCAGCCGCGCCGACGCACTGCGCAAGGCGGCCGCAGAAGCAGGGGTCGAGCTCGACATCCGCCGGCTCGACGTCACCGACGAGGCTTCCGTGGCCGCGGCGGTCGACGGTGTGATCGCCGACCACGGCCGCCTCGACGCCGTGATCAACAACGCGGGCGCCGGACACGTCGGCACGCTGGAGAACGAGACCGTCGACGACGTCCGCGAGGTCATGGAGGTCAACTTCTTCGGCGTACTCCATGTCTCCAAGGCCGCACTGCCTCATCTGCGTGCCTCCGGCGGCCGTCTGGTCACCGTCACCAGTGTCGGCGGCGTCATCGGCCAGCCCTTCAACGAGGCGTACTGCGCCGCGAAGTTCGCCGTCGAGGGCTACATGGAGAGCCTGGCTCCCGTCGCGGCCACACTCGGTGTGCGTGTGTCCGTGGTCGAGCCGGGCGCCGTGGCGACCGAGTTCGTCAACAACATCGGGCTCGACTTGGAGGCCGAGATCGCCGCAGCCGGCCCGTACGGCCCGGCGCTGAGCAACTACGCCAACCGCACCGTCGCCCAGTTCATGAACAGCGCGCAGACCCCGGCCGAGGCAGCCGTGTCCGTGCTGGAGGCGCTCACCGCCGACAGCCCGGCGTTCCGGCTCCAGACCTCCGACTGGGCCCGTGGCTTCACCGGCACCAAGCTCACCGACCTGGACGGCTCGGCCGTGCTCGGCCTCACCGGCAGCTGGGTCGTCTGACCGGCCACGGATGGCCGGCCGGCCGCCCGCTACAGGGGCGTCTGGCCGGCATCCGGCGCGCCCGGCGCGGTCCGCCCGCCGGGCCACGAGCCCAGCGCGGTCGCCAGCTGGGCCCGGGACCGGACGTCCAGCTTCTGGTAGATCCGGGTCAGCCGGGCCTCGACCGTCTTCACGCTCAGATACAGCCTGGCCGCCGCCTCCTGGTTGCTGGCCCCCTGGCCCACCATCTGCGCGAGCCGCAGCTCCGCCTCCGTGAGGGAGGAGAGCGCGCCGCGCGCCGGCGACGGCTCGGGGCCGCCGGCGGGAGTCTCCGTGGCAAGTCCCAGCCAGGGAACCGCGCCCGCCCGCTCGAAGACCGCGGCGGCCGTCTGCAGCGCGTGCTGCGCGGCCGACCGCCTGCGGCGGCGGCGTTCCACCCGGGCGAGAGCCACCAGGGCCCGTCCCCGTTCCAATGGCAGCCCCGCCGCCACGAACCGCTCGGCGACCGTGGTCAGCAGCGCGGCCGCCTCGTCCGGCTTCCCGCTTGCCGCCAGATACAGCGCGTACGCCCTGTCGCAGCCGAGCAGCACCGTCGTATGGCCCAGGCGCTGCGCGACCGGGCGGACATCGGTGAGCAGTGCCGCGGCCTCCTCGAGGGCATCGTTGGCCACCAGTGCCTCGGCCAGCTCCTCGTGCCAGCGCAGCATGGACGGATCGACGGTGGCCTGGGCGCGTTCCCCGGCCTGGACCCGACGCAGCGTCTCCAGGGCGTTCGCCACATCACCGGTGACGAGCTGGACCCGGCCGAGTGCGTACAGACTGCGGGAGAGGAAGACATGGTCGCCCTCCTCCTCGGATGCCTGGGCGCTGCGACGCGCATAGCTCATGGCGCGCGCGAAGCTCCCGCCCGCGGTCTCCGCGAGGGCCAGCGCGTACCAGGCGGGCCCGGGGGAGAGCCCCGCCTCCAGCGTCAGCGCCAGCGACCGCCCGGCGTGCGAGAGTGCCGGCGCGCACTGTCCCTGCCGGGCCTCGACCTCCGCGAGCGTACGGAACAGCTCGATCGCGTCCTCGACCGATCCGCGGCGCTCGACCAACGGCAGCAGGGCGTTCAGCTGGTCACGGGCATCGGAGAGCCGGTCGTCGAACAGGGCATGGCGGATCGTGAGTATCTGCGCGGCATTGCGGATGCCGAGCGGACGCTCGGCCATCTCGAGCGCCCGGGCCTCCTCCAGCACCCGCTCCGCGTCCGGCGAGCCGAGGACGCGTTCCATCCGGGCCTGCACGGTCAGCGCCGTGGCCGCCGTCATCCGGTCGCCCACCGACGCGGCGAGCGCCGCCGAGTCGATGGCGGCGGCCCGGGACCGCACCGGATCGCCGTCGGCCAGGACGTACTTCACCGCCAGCCGCAGCTGTACGGCCGCCCGCAGCGCCGTGTCCTCCTCCGAGTCCTCCATCGCGTGCACATAGATCTCGTCGAGGCCGGTCAGCCCCTGGCCGGCCGTGTCCAGCACGGCGAGCCGCGCCCGCACCCGGTCGGCGGGGGAGGCGTCACGGGCGAGGAGATCGGTGGCGGCGCGCATCGCCAGATCGGCACGGGCCGCTCTGGCCGCTTCCTCTGCGGCGTCCACGAGCCGGGCGATCCGCTGGGCACCGTGCCGGCCGGGCGTGGACTCGGCTGCGAGCAGGGCGAGTTCGGCGGCCAGAGCGTTGTTTCCGCGCTGCCGTGCGATGTCTGCCGCCGCCGCGACCTCGGCGGCCAGCTGCTCGTCGGGGATGTCCGTGGCCAGTGCCCGGTGGCGGACCACCTCGACGGGGTCGTCCACGACCCGCGCGAGCGCCGCGTGACCCTCGCTCCGCTCGGTCCAGCAGGCGTCGTGGACCAGCGTCGACGGCAGCAGGCCGGCCGTGAAGGCCAGCGTTCCGTCCTCGGTCAGCGAGATCAGCCCGGCCCGCTCGGCGGCCGCGAGATCGGCCTCGGCGGTGGGGCGTCCCGCACGCCGGATCAGTGAGGCGGTGGGGCGCAGAGCCAGCGCTGCCAGCAGGAGGGTGTCGCGCACGGCGGGGGAGACGAGACCGAGCAGCTGCCGCGCCAGATCACGGGCGCGGCCCGACAGGGACAGCGACTCGGTGTGGTGCACGGGGGTACGGGCGTCCGCGAGAGAGCGGCCGACGGCGAGCGCGAGCCGTGGGTTTCCGCCGCTGGTCTTGTGGATGCGTCCGGCCAGCCGGGACGGAAGGCGGTGGTGGATGAGGAGCTCGGCGATGTCGTCGGCATGCAACGGAGGCACGAACAGCACATCGGCCTCGGACGGGACCCACAGCGGCTCCGGATCCGCCACCCCGGTGTCGGGGCTGTGGGCCTCCGGGGTCTCGATGGTGATGACCCTCAGCGGGGACGGGGCCAGATGGAGGGCGAACCGCAGCAGGCCCGCGCTGTCCGCGTCCATGCGTTGCGCACCGTCGACGATGAGCAGGACCGGCCCGCGTTCGGCGAGGGTGCGCAGGATCCGGGCGAGGGCCATCCGCAGGGCGATGGGATCCCAGCCGTCGTCGGGTATGGGCGCCTCACGGCACAGCATGGCGACGGCATCGCGCTGCGGGCCCGGCAGCCCGTCGAGGATGTCCTGCGCGCGTGGTGTCCCGTCCTGCCCGGCGGGGTCCGGCTCCGCGGGCCCGTCGGCGAAGGCGCGCACGGTCGCCACCAGTGCGGCCGCCGTCGCGCCGGGGATGTCACGGTCGGTGGGAAGCGTGGCGAGCCACAGGACGGTCTCTCCACGGGACTCGGCGCGGGCCGCGATGGCCATCGCGACCTCGGTCTTTCCCACCCCGGCCGAACCCGTGAGCAGCGCGCGCCCGCGCGCGTTCAGGACCCGCTCGAGTCGTTCGATGACCTCCGCCCGGCCGACAGGCGCAGAGCGGTACACCGCGGACGTCACGTGCCCACCACCACCTTCCGGCGTGCGCGGGCCCCCTGCCCGTTCGAGCAGAGAATACGAACCAGATCGCCGCAGTCCAGGCCCTGTGTCCGACATGCGGACAGGTCTGGACCGCGACAGCAGCGGGACGCGCCCGCGGCATATGCCCGCGAACGCGCCCCTGACCTGCGGTGATGCTCAATCGGTCACTGTCTCAGAACGTGAGACCCCAGCTGTCGATGTAGCCGGTGTCACCCGAGGCCACATCACGGACCTGCAGCTTCCAGGTGCCGTTGGCGACCTCGCTGGAAGCGTCGACGGTGTACGTCGCCAGGACGTTGTCGGCGCTGTCCGAACCGGAGGAGGCCTTGAGGTTGCGCACGGTGCCGTCCGGGGCGATCAGGTCGACGACCAGGTCGCCGCGCCAGGTGTGCTTGATGTCCACGTCGACCTTGAGGGCGGCGGGGGCGTTGCCGGTGCGGCCGGTGACGGCGATCGAGGACGACACGGTGGAGTTGTCGCTGATCGTCACATTGGTCCCGTTGGTGAACGTCGCACCGCCGGGGGTGGTGCCGGTGACGGCGTTCACGGTCTTCGCCGCGTCGGCGATGCCGGTGCCGCAGCCGCCGGTGCAGGTGCCGGGCAGCGGACGGGCGTTGGCCTTGATCGCGGACTCGATGTCGGCCGGGTTCAGCGCGGGCTTGGCGGACTCCAGCAGCGCGGCGAGGCCGGCGATGTGCGGGGCGGCCATCGAAGTGCCCTGGTAGGGCTTGTAGTTCTCGGTCGACTGGGTGGTGGCCCCGGAGTTCAGCGTGGAGAGGATGCCGTTCTGGGGAGTGGTGACGGTACCGGGCGTGTCCGTCGCGCGGCGGGTCTCGCCACCGGGCGCGGCGACATCCACGATGCTGCCGTAGTTCGAGTAGAAGGAACGGTTGCCCTCACGGCTGGTGGAGGCAACGTTGATGATGTTGGCGCAGTTCGCGGGTGTGAAGCCGGAGGCGTTGGCGTTGCTGTTGCCCGCCGCGACCACGACGGTCGTACCGCGCGACACGGCGCCGTTGATGGCGTTCTGGTAGACGCTCGGGCAGGTGGAGCTGGCGCCGCCGAGGCTCAGGTTGATGACCTTCGCCGGGGTCGCGTTCGCCGGGACGCCCGGAACGCTGCCGCCGGACGCCCAGGTGATCGCGTCTGCGATGTCGGCGGACGAGCCGCCGCACTTGCCCAGGACGCGCACGGGCTGGATCTTCGCGTTGTACGCAATGCCCGCGACACCCTTGCTGTTCAGGGTCGTGGCCGCGATGGTGCCTGCGACGTGCGTACCGTGCCAGGAGGAGTCGCCCGCGGTGGAACCGAGGCCGCACTCGCCGTCGGTGGCGTTCCAGTCGCCCTCGTCCTTGGCGTTGTTGTCACGGCCGTTGCCGTCACGGGCGTCCGCGGAGTCGGAGATGAAGTCGTAACCGGAGACCACATTGCCGGCCAGGTCCGAGTGGGTGGCGTAGCCGGTGTCGATCACCGCGACGGTGACACCGCTGCCGGTCGACTTGTCCCAGGCGCCGGGTACGTTCATGCCGCCGGTGGCCTCGAAGAGGTCCCACTGCTTGGCGTACTCGGTGTCGTTCGGGTTGACGGCCATGGCGTAGGCGCGGATGTCGGGCTCCACGGACGCGACCGAGGGGTCGGCGCGGAAGGCGTCCATGACCTCGGTGAGGTCGTTCTTGGAGGCCTGGCCGCCCAGGTCGACGAGGGCGGCGCCGCCGGCCAGCCGGCGCTCGAACGCGAGCTTCTCGCCGGTCTCGGTGCCCTTGGCCGCAGCGTCGCTCTTCGCCGCGGTGTTGGAACTGGCCTCGGCAGCCTGTGACTTGTAGGTCACGATGACCTTGTCCACCGGTGCGGCAGGCAGCTTGGCCATCGACTGCGAAGCCGGAGCCGGCTTCGGCGAGGGGTCCGCCGGGGCGGCGGCGAACGCCACGGCGGAAGTGGCGGCGACACCCACGATCGTGGCGGTCGCTGCCACGACGGATATGAGTCTCCGTCCGGAACCGTTCAAGGTGTTCCCTTTCAAGACGCTTCGGAGCGCGGGCGGGCGGCGCGGAACCGCGGTTCGCTGTGGGGGTGCGATCCGTGGTTCCTCGGGCCGGGTCGCCCGCGCGCCGCCGCCGACGCGACGGCCCCTGGTCAAGAGCCGCCACCGGACGAAACACCGTGTTTACATGCACCTGACATACACGAGTCAGGGGCCGGGAATCGCCGGTGCGGCAGACAGTAGGGAACGACGAGATGAACCCGATACGGGGAAAACCCTTGTCGCCCTCGAGGGGGCTCCCGGGGGACGCTGCACGCCGGGGCGGACCGGCTCCCACGAGTGCGCGCCGAGCGGCCTCCCGCCCCGTCCGCCCTGTTCGGCGCGCCGCCTCCGGCTGCCGGGAGGAGCTGGGGGGAGTACACGCCGGGCCCGCCGGGACAGCCATCGCCGCCCCGGCGTCCTCGGCACAATCCGGGCGAAGCCACGGTCCGGCGGCGGGTGTTCGGACGGCCGGATTCCGCTCCGGCACCGCGGCTGAGCGACGGCGAGCCGGCGCGCGGTGGGTCGCCGGGCCGGCTCGCGGCGAGGCCGCGGTGCCGGACCGTGTTCGCCGCACACCTTATGGCCTGCCTGGGGCAGGCAGGCGCGGGGGCGGAGACGTGGCCCCGAACCGGCCTGGTGCACACGCGGTGGTCACGGGGCGTACGTGGGAGACACCCCGAAGGCGGCGCACCGCTGCCCGACGGGGCCATGAGCGGGTTCGGCGCCGGTGGCGTTCCCTGGGGCGAGGTGCTCGGGGTGGTGAGCCGATCCGCCGTGGCCGGCGGCCGCTCATGGCACGGTCCATGGCCGGTCCCGCACCATGCCATCCGGCCGCGGAGCCCGAGGAGTGGGAAAATGCACGGGGACGGCTTGCGGATCCGGGAGGTCACGATGGATGTCCTCGTGCTGGTCGGGCGCGTTCTCTTCGCGCTGGTGTTCCTGTTCTCCGCGGTGGGGCATCTCACGCAGAGCAAGGCGATGGCCGGCTACGCCGCTTCCAAGGGCATCCCCGCCCCTGTTGCGGCCACGGTCCTGAGCGGGCTGATGCTCCTGGCCGGGGGCCTCAGCGTCGCCCTGGGCATCTGGGCCGATCTGGGAGCCCTGCTGCTGGCCGCCTTCGTCTTCCCCACCGCCGTCCTCATGCACGGCTTCTGGAAGGAGAGCGACCCCGGGACCCGTCAGACGGAGCAGATCATGTTCCTGAAGGACGTGGCGCTGGGCGGCGCCGCCCTCGCGCTGCTCGCGTTCTTCTCGTACGTCGGTGACGCCCTGGGCCTGACGGTCACCGGCCCGCTCCTCGGCATCTCCTGACGCTCTCAAGGCTCCATTCGGGCCCGTACGAGAACCTCTCCGGCCGCCGTCCGGTAGTACAGCACCGACCGCCCGGCCCGCCGCCGCCGGATCAGACCGGCTTCGTACAGCACCTTGAGGTGACGCCCGACGGACCCGAGGCCCTGCCCGGTGAGGGCGACCAGCTGTGTCGTGCTCTTCGGCGTGTCGAGGAGCACCAGGACGCCCGCCCGAGCGTGCCCGATCAGCCGGCCGAGGGACTCCGGCACCGGCGTGCGTTCCGGCTCGGCGAGCTCCCCCGAGCAGGGGTAGACCACCGCGTAGCGGTGCGGCTCGTCCCAGGCGACCCAGCCGTGCCGCGGTGTGACCGGGACGAACAGCAGACGTCCCCCGGAGATCTCTCGCGGCGGATGGTCGTACGCGTTGATCTGCAGCCGCCCCTCACCCAGCCAGCGCATGCCGGGGCGCAGGGTGTCCAGCGCGGCAGCCCAGCCGCCCTGGCTCAACTGCCCCGTCCGCGCAACGACATCGGCCTCGACGATCCGCCGTCGACGTGCCCAATACGGCAGCACCGCCTCCGTCCACACCCACTCCATCAGATCCGCGGCGAGCAGGGCGAGATCGGGGCGGTGCAGCAGGCGGGGGAGCGGACCGCCCTGTGCCACCTCCAGATCCGTCCGGACGGTCGAGGCCGGCGTATCGCGTACCCGGGCCAGTTCCTCCGCGAGCGCCGGCCCGGCCTCACCCATGGGTGCCGGGGTGAGGAAGTCGGCGATCCAGCGGCGCCCGAGAGCCGCGCGTGCGAGCAGGGCGGTGACCGGATCGGCTGCCAACCGGTCCCGGTACGCGGGCAGATGGGCGTCGAGCCAGGTGCGTTCGCCCGTGTGCGTGGCCGTACCCCGCTCCAGTGCGATCAGACTTGCCGTGGCCTCCGCCAGGGGGGAGACGGCGAAGCGGCTGCCCGCGAGCGTGTCCGCGCTGATCTGCCACCACCCCATCGTTTCGCCTCCCCGCGAAACAGTAACGCCCCTTGGACAGAGGCCCCGAGACTGCTCGTCATGCGTACCTACCGAGATCTCTTCGGGACGCGGGAGTTCACTCCGTTGTTCCTCAACACCACTGCACAGATCGCAGGTTCGACGGTCAGCGGCCTGGCGATGGGCACGCTGATGTACTCGTCGACCGGCTCGCCCCTGCTCTCCGCCCTGGCGATGTTCGGTCCTTCGCTCGCCCAGCTGATCGGTGCGACGATGCTGCTGTCGGCTGCCGACCGGCTGCCGCCGCGAGCCGCGCTGGCCGGGATGGCATTGCTGTTCGCGCTCGGCACCGCGGTGACGGCCGTCCCCGGACTGCCGGTGTGGGCCGTCTTCGCGGTTCTCCTCGTACTCGGGACGGTCGCGGCCGTGGGCGGCGGGGTGCGCGGCGGACTGCTCAACGAGATCCTTACGGCGGACGGATATCTGCTGGGCCGTTCCGTCCTCAACATGTCCGTGGGCATGATGCAGATCCTCGGGTACGGAGTGGGCGGGATGCTGGTCGGCGTGCTTTCGCCGCGCGGCACGCTGCTCACCGGCGCGGCCCTCTACGCCGTCGCGGCGGTCGTCGCCCGGTTGGGCCTCGAGCGCCGGCCGGCACGTGCCGCCGGGCGGCCGTCCGTCGCCGAGACCTGGCGGAACAACGCGGAGCTGTGGTCGTCCGCACCCCGTCGCTATGTGTTTCTCGCGCTCTGGCTGCCCAACGGACTGATCGTCGGCTGCGAGGCCCTCTTCGTCGCGCACGACCCCGGACATGCGGGACTGCTGTTCGCCTCGGCCGCGTTGGGCATGCTGATCGGGGACACGGTGATCGGACGTCTCGTCCCCCGGCACCGGCGGGAGCGCCTCGGCGCCCCTCTGCGCCTGCTGCTCGCCGCACCGTACCTCCTCTTCGCGCTGGGCCCGTCGCTGCCGCTCGAGATGGCGATCGTCACGCTCGCCTCGGTCGGGTACGCGGCGAGCCTGCTGCTCCAGGAACGTCTGATGGCCCTGACCCCGCAGGAGCTGAGCGGTCACGCCCTCGGACTGCACACCTCCGGCATGCTCGCCATGCAGGGCGTCGCCGCGGCGATCGCGGGCGTCGTCGCCCAGTACACCTCGACCGCGACGGCCATGGCGGCACTGGGCGCAGTGTCGGTCGTGATCACGCTGGCCCTGGCGCCCGGACTGGTGTCGCGGCCGGCCCCGGCCGGACGGCAGCCGTCCGCCAGGCGGGTGCGTGCCGGACGGAACAACACCGGTGGGACGCATTAGCCCGGATCGTCCGGTCGTGGGTCGGGTGTGCCTCCGACCGATGCGCAGTGGGCGCGGATCGAGCCGCTCGCCCGGTGGTCGGGCCCGCCGGTGCGCGTCCGCTGCGTCCCGTACGCGCGAAGCCGCCGCGCCCTCCGCCCTGCGACCGGACGCGCCGGAGCGACAGGCCCGGCCCCGGGCCGACGACGCTACGGTGCGGACACGTCCCAGCCTTCCGGACGGGCGCCGAGCCGTGCCGCGCGTATCGTCAGATAGTGCCGTTCGGGCAGGCTCGTCGTACGACCGGCGGCAGCACGGTAGTTCTCCACAGCACCTTCCCTGTCACCCGCCATCTCCAGGAGGTGCGCCCGCACCACGTACAGCCGGTGATGGCCCGTCAGGCGGGGATCGGACTCCAGGGTGTCCAGCAGGTCCAGACCCGCCTCGGGGCCCTGGACCATCGCCAGCGCGACCGCGCGGTTGAGCGAGTGGACCGGATTCCCGGAGAGCTGTTCCAGCACCCCGTACAGCGCCAGGATCTGCGGCCAGTCGGTCTCCTCGACCGTCGTGGCCTCGTCGTGCAGCGCGGCCACCGCCGCCTGCACCTGGTACGGACCGAGCCGGCCCCGGGGCAGGGCATCGGTGACCAGCGCGACGCCCTCTCCAATGGCCTCGGCGTCCCAGCGGCTGCGGTCCTGCTCGGCGAGCGGGACGAGCTCGCCGCCCGGGCCGGTGCGCGCCGCGCTCCTGGCGTGGGTGAGCAGCATCAGCGCCAGCAGTCCGGTGACTTCGCTGTCCTCGGGGATCATCCGGTGCAGTGCCCTGGCCAGACGGATCGCCTCGACGGACAGCTCCAGTCGCTGCAGCTCCTCGCCCGAGCCGGTCGCGTAACCCTCGCTGAAGATGAGGTAGAGGACATGCAGCACGGAGCCGAGACGGGGCTGCCAGTCGTCGGCGTCCGGCATCCGGAAGGGGACCCCGGACGATCTGATGCGCTGCTTCGCCCTGCTGATCCGCTGCGCCATCGTGGCTTCGGGGACCATGAACGCACGGGCGATCTCACGTGTCGTGAGTCCACCCACCGATCGCAGGGTCAGGGCGATCGCCGCCGACGATGTCAGTGCCGGATGGCAGCACATCAACAGCAGCGTGAGCGTGTCGTCGTGATCGAGACCGTCGTCGCTGTCCGCCGAGGGAGCCGTCCGCAGGTCCGCGGGCTCGCGCCGCGCGGCGAGGTCCTCCCGGCGCCGTCTGGCCTGCTCACTTCGGACCTGCTCGGTCATCCGCCGGCTCGCAACCTGGATCAGCCAGCCCCGCGGGTTGTGCGGCAACCCCTCCTGCGGCCACTGAGCCGCCGCGGCCAGCAACGCCTCCTGCACGGCGTCCTCGGCGGCGTCGAAGTCGCCGAAACGCCGTGTGAGCACGCCGACGACCTGCGGCGCCAGCTCGCGCAGCAGGTCCTCGGCGGTCCGGTCGGCTCCGCTCAGCGCTCACACATCCTCGGTCGGTGCGGACATCACCTGGCGTACCTCGATCGGCATGTTCAGCGGAGCGCCGCCGGGCCCGGGTGCCGCCGAGAGGAACGCGGCCAGTTCCACCGCCCGTTCGGGTGTCTCGCAGTCGACGATCCAGAATCCGGCCAGGAACTCCTTCGTCTCCGCGAACGGCCCCTCGGTCACGACGGGCGCGCCGCCCTCGCCCCCGGCCCTGACGATCCTGGCCGCCTCCGGCATCGCGAGGCCCTCGCCGCCGACCAGCTCCCCGCCTTCGGCGAACTTCTTGTTGGCGTCCTGCATGAACGCGATATGTGCCTGGATCTCCTCGGGGGTCCAGGTGTCGATCCGCGGGAAGTCGACGGTCGCCTCGCTGAACTGCATCAGCAGCATGTACTTCACGGTCCGCTCCTCGGTCCTTGGGGCGCCCGGGTGGCGCTCTCTCACGGTCAGGTCGAAGCACGCCACGCGTTTTCGACATCTCCGCCGGAACTCCCGGCAAGATTTTTGACGGCCGCGGGATTCGGTCCGCAGCGATCGGATCCGGTCATGCGTGGAAGGGACCGGGCCCGTCAGCCGCCCACCGGGAGGTCGAGCGGCAGTCCGGTCCCGACCAGGGTCTTCATACCGGGGAGAGGCATCGGCCGACCCGGGCTTGACGATCTTGAGAAACTCGCCTTCGGTGTCCCGCCTGGGGTGTCCCGCCCTCGGTGTCGAGCGCGCCGCGCACCGCAGCGGGATGCGTGACCTCATGCATCTTCTCGAGCTCGAACGGGACGAGGGACTGTCTGCCGCCGTTCAGGTCCGACGGCCCGGTCCGCTTCCGGTCATGGACAGGACGCCGACGGGGCACGGGCTGCTGCACACGGCCTTCGCCGTCCGGCGAGTGCGTGAGCGGTGGGGAGCCTGCCGGCCGGTCGGCCTCGAAGGCCATCCCGGAGTGTCGGCGCGGGACCATGGCCGGATCGGCCAGGGCGGACCGGACCTCCTGCGGCGTGGCGCGGACGTGCACATCACGGTCACGGCTCGTCATCGAGACTCCAGTGGCGGCCCGGGTTCGTCGGCGCCCCAGCGTGCCACGGGCACCTCTTCCCCGCCCGCCCCCGCGCTGAGCGTTCCGGAGTGATCACGCGACCAGCGGGCGCGCCCGGCCCCTGCGGGACATGGCCGGGCGGCGGCCCCGCACCGCTGTCGTCCGCGGGCGCGGACTTCCCCGCCGCGCCGCTCCGGGCACCATGGCCGGACCTGCCGTCCCCCTCGACGGACCCCTCGCGAACCTGAAGAACTTCCTCCTCGCCGGCCGGCTGCCGACGGCCGCGCTCACCGGCCCACCCTCCTCAGCTGCTTCGCCACCCGGACCAGGACGAGCCGGTCTGCCGCAGGGCGGACCGTTCACCGGCGCGGTGGAGCAAGCCGTGTGCCACGACGGCGCGGTGCAGGGGTGCCGCCGCACCATGACCCGGCCCGTCACCGGCTGCCTGGGGCCTTTCGTTGGATCTGGCCGGGCTCGTGTGCCCCGGCGCGCACGCCCGCCGCGTTGTCGTCGGTCGCCCACGCTATACGTGGGCTCCTTCCTCCGCCCTGCGATCGCACGCACCGGACCCCGCTCACCGATCCAGCCTGATCCACACGAAAGACCCTGGCCGGCGCCACCGTCCTCGTCGCCCACGGCTCGGTTCAACCGTGACGATCAGCGCCGTGGACACGCCGTCGAATGCCACACCACCCGTACCGCCGCGACGGCACGTCGCCTTCACCACGGCATCCCGGCATCCCCGGCTGCCCCGGGCCGCCGCACGCGAAGCAGCTGCGGCTGACCCCGGAACCGTTCACCAAGCGGGCTCCCGAAGCTGCCTCCGGCGGACGAAGTGCAGGTCAGGATGTACCCGTGCTGATTCACCACGCATCGGAGGCGCTTCGCCTGGTGCGGTGATCCGCTGCGGCATATCCTCCGCCCATGCGCGTCGCCCTCTTCGTCACCTGCGTGAACGACGCGGTGTATCCGTCCACGGGCGTGGCCACCGTCCGCCTCCTGGAACGGCTGGGCGTCGACGTCGACTTCCCGGCCGGACAGACCTGCTGCGGACAGCCCCAGTTCAACACCGGATACCGGAGCGAGACGCAACCCCTGGTGCGGCGCACGGTACGTGTCTTCGAGGGGTACGAGTACGTCGTCACTCCCTCAGGCTCATGCGCAGCGATGCTCCGCCACCACTATCCGCGCCTCGGCGGTGCCCCGGCCGCCTCGCTCGCCTCCCGTACCTATGAACTCACCGAGTTCCTCGTCGACGTCCTCGGCGTCACCGACGTCGGGGCCCGCTTCCCGCACAGGGTCACCTACCACCCGTCCTGCCACGGGCTGAGGCTGCTCGGGCTGGGCGAGCGACCACGCCGGCTCCTGGAAGCGGTCGAGGGGCTCGAGCTCGTGGAACTTCCGGGCGCCGACGAGTGCTGTGGCTTCGGCGGCACCTTCGCCGTCAAGAACGCCGACGTCTCCGCGGCGATGGGCCGGGACAAGGTGCACAACGCCGTGTCGACCGGAGCCGCGGTCCTGTGCGGCGGCGACAACTCCTGCCTGATGCACCTCGGCGGCATCCTCCGCCGCGAGGACGCACCACTGCGCGCACTCCACATCGCCGAGATCCTGGCCGCCACGGAAGAGGAGGCGCGGGCATGAGCGGGACCTTCATCGGTATGCCGTCCTTCCCCGCAGCGGCGCGCGAGGCCGTGCACGACGAGACGCTGCGTGCGAATCTGCGGCACGCCACCCGCACCATCCGGGACAAGCGTGCCGGCGCGGTCGCCGAACTCGCCGACTGGGCCCAGTTGCGTGAGGCCGGAAGGCGGATCAAGGACCTGACGCTGCGTCATCTGGACGACCACCTGCTGCGATTGGAGGAGCGGATCACCGCGGCCGGCGGCACTGTGCACTGGGCCTCCGACGCGGGCGAGGCCAACCGCATCGTCGCAGACCTGGTGAAGGCCACCGGCGAGCGGGAGGTCGTCAAGGTCAAGTCGATGGCCACGCAGGAGATCGGCCTCAACGAGGCGCTGGCGGCCGAGGGCATCACGGCGTACGAAACCGACCTCGCCGAGCTCATCGTGCAACTCGGCGACGACCGGCCGTCCCACATCCTGGTCCCCGCGATCCACCGCAACCGCGGGGAGATCCGGGACATCTTCCGCGAGCGGATGGCCCACTGGGGCCGCCCCGCGCCGGAAGGCCTCACCGACGATCCCGTCGACCTCGCCGAGGCGGCCCGGCTCCACCTCCGGGAGAAGTTCCTGCGTGCCAGGGTCGCCGTCTCCGGCGCGAACTTCATGGTCGCGGAGACCGGCACGCTCGTCGTGTTCGAGTCGGAGGGCAATGGGCGGATGTGCCTGACGCTCCCCGAGACACTGATCTCCGTCGTCGGGATCGAGAAGGTCGTGCCCTCCTGGCGTGACCTGGAGGTCTTTCTGCAGACCCTGCCGCGCTCCTCGACGGCCGAGCGGATGAATCCGTACACGAGCATGTGGACCGGCGTTTCGGACGCCGCGAAGGCCGACGGCCCGCGCGCCTTCCACCTGGTCCTCCTCGACAACGGCCGCACCCGGATCCTCGCCGACGAGGTGGGGCGCCAGGCGCTGCGCTGCATCCGCTGCTCGGCCTGTCTCAATGTGTGCCCGGTGTACGAACGGGCCGGCGGCCATGCCTACGGCTCGGTCTACCCCGGCCCGATCGGGGCGATCCTGAGTCCCCAGCTGCGTGGCACGGGCAGCGACATCGATGCCTCACTGCCTTACGCCTCGTCGTTGTGCGGCGCCTGCTACGACGTCTGCCCCGTCGCCATCGACATCCCCGAGGTGCTGGTCCATCTGCGCGAGCGCGTCGCCCGGCAGGGCGGAAGGGGGCATCGCCTCGAGAAGGCCGCGATCAAGGCGGCGGGATGGCTGCTCGACCACCCCTCCGCCTTCGCCGCGAGCGAGCGCCTGGCCACCAGGACCCGCCGGGCCCATCCCGCGAGGCCTCCGGGCGCCCGCGCCTGGACGGACACGCGTGACCTGCCCGAACTTCCCGAGGAACCCTTCCGGGACTGGTGGAGGAGACATCGCGGCCCCGGAAAGGCGGAGGCACCCGGGCCGGCGGCGCCCGGTGCACCGGACGGTGGGCCCGGGCCTTGGGGGCGCGGTCCGGACACCGGTCCGGCGGGCCGCGAGACGGGCGACGGGGGCGGGGCGGCAACCGAGCCGGCCGGCTCCGGCCCGGAGGGCGCACCTCCGGGAGCCGGCCCCGCAGAGAGCGCCGAACCCGCCCGACAGGCACGGCGGGAGGACGGGGCGGACGACGGGCGGCCGGGCGCTGCTGCCCCGCCCACCGGTACCGGCGAAACGGATGCCGCCACCCGGGCGCCCTCCGACCGCGACGACCGGGCCCTCCGCGGCGCCGGCCGCGCCGGGGGCGGGGACAGCCGTGCGGCGGCACACGGCCCGGTCGGCGGGGGCGGCGACGGTGACGACGGCCCGGCCGAACCGGGCGCAGCACCGGGCGGCCGCTCACCGCATCCGGCGTCGGCAGGGAGCCCCGGGCCCGCACCACGGGCGGGATCCGCGCCCCCTCCGACGACGGACCGTGCGGGAACGGGACCGGCCGCAGCGGGCCCCGCCGGCAGGGGCCCCTCCTCCGCAGGCCCGGGTCCCCGCCCCGCCCGGGCCACCCGGGAACTGACCCTGGCCCGTATCCGGGACGCTTTCTCAGGGGCGCCCGAAGCCGCCGCGGTACACCGCGACTACCTCGACTCCCACAGCCCCGACGACCCGTCGGCGCTGCTCGACCTGCTGCACCACAACCTCGCCGACTACCGCGCGATCGTCCATCGCACCGAACCGCAGGCCCTGCCGGGTCTGCTGGCGCGGCTGCTGGCCGCACGCGGGGCGCGCAGCGTCCTCGTACCGCCGGGGCTGCCGTCGCACTGGCTGGAGGCGTCGGACGCCATCCGGGTCGCCGACCGCGCCGAGTCCGCACCGCGGGAACTCGACGCAGTCGACAGTGTCGTCACCGGCTGCGCGATCGCCATCGCCGAGACCGGGACGATCGTGCTGGACGGCGGCCCCGATCAGGGCCGCCGCCGGATCACGCTGATCCCCGACCACCACATCTGCGTGGTCCGGGTCCCTGGTCAGCTCGTCGCCTCCGTTCCGCAAGCACTGCCGCGGCTGGACCCCGCGCATGCCCTGACCTGGATCTCCGGCCCCTCGGCCACCAGTGACATCGAGCTCGACCGGGTCGAGGGCGTGCACGGGCCCCGGGCCCTGGAAGTGGTGCTCCTCAGCGGCTGACGCGCAGCCGCGGTGCCCGCTGCGCCGCCGGGATCGACGTCCCGTCCCGCCGCAGCTCACCGGCCAGCTCTGCCGCCCACCGCGTGAGGCCGCCCACGTCGATGCCGTACGGTGCCGACGCCGCGTACGCGGCGACCGATTCCGCGCCGCGGGTCAGCAGCGCCACGCCGCCCGTCGGGTTGCCGCGGGCGGCATGCGTCAGCCCCACCGCCAGCTGGGCGAGCCCCCGCCACAACTCCCGCTCGTCGTCGGGCCCGGATTTCCAGGCGTCCTCCAGTACTTCATGGGCATGGAACGGCATGCCAGCGTCCAGCAGCCGCTGGGCCTCCACGAGGGTCTCCTCCGGCGCACGCACCACCCCTTCCGGCTGCCGGGCGACTCCTTCCGCCCCGTGCGGAAGGGGGCGCCCGAGCCCGTCGCGGGGGCGTGTGCTGCGTGCTCTGCCCTCGCTGTCCCGGTCCCTCGGCGTCCTGTTCACCTCCCGATTGTCACCCGTGCGGCGGGGACTGTCAGAACGGTGTCCGCCATCCCCACCGCAGGGCTACTCTCAGCTGCCTGACACCTCGTGGGGAGGGGAGGGCGTCGATGCAGTCCCGGGCCGAACATCAGGGACATGCCACGCTGTTGGAGCGGGGGCCGGAGCTCGCCGCAGCTGCGCGTGCCGTCGAGGCGCTGTGCTCGGAGCGCGCCACCGGAGGGCTGCTGATCTACAGCGGGGAGGCCGGGCTCGGCAAGACCGCACTGCTCACCGAGGTGCGGGGCGTCGCGACCGCCCGCGGCTGCACGGTCCGCACGGCACGCGGCAGCGAGACGGCCACCGCGGTGCCCTTCCACGTCGTACGGCAGGCACTGCAGCCCGCGCTCGAAGGGATCGCCCCCGAGGAGGCGCGGGAGCTCCTCGGGGACTGGTACGACATCACCGCGCCCGCTCTCGGCCTGGCGCCGCCGACCGGCCCGCAGGCCGACCCGCAGGGAGTGCGAGACGGCCTGGACCGGGTCGTCTCCGCCCTCGCGGGCCGACTGCGCGACCGGCCCCTCGTGCTCCTCGTCGACGACGCCCACTGGTGCGACGGCGAATCGCTCGCCTGGCTCGAGTCCTTCACCGCGCGGCTCAGTACGCTCCCGCTGCTCGTCGTCCTCGCGCACCGCCCCGAGGAAGCGACCGAGGCCTCGGCCGCGCTCCTCGACGCCGCGGGTGCTGCTGCGCGCCTGCGCATCGTGCTGCACGAGCTGACCCCGGAGGCCGTGGCCGCCCTCGTCCGTGCCACGGTCGGCGACGGCGCCGACGATGCGTTCTGCCGCGAAGTCTGGGCCGTGACCAACGGCAACCCCTACGAAGCGGTCGAGCTCATCGCGAAGGTGCAGGACCACGCCCTCGAACCCGTCGACGCCTCCTCGCGCGCCCTGCGGGCCCTGGGGGCCACCGCCCGTGGCAGCGGACTCGTGTCACGCCTGGAGGGACTGGGCCCCGACACCACCAGGTTCGCCTGGGCCGCAGCCGTCCTCGGCACGGACATCTCACGGGAACTGGCCGCCTCGCTGGCCGGGTTGACGCCTGCCCGCGCCGCCGAGTGCGTGGAGCGGCTGCGTGACGCCCGCATCGTCACCGGACACGATCCGCTCGAATTCGTTCACCCGCTCATCGCCACCGCCGTGTACCGGGCCATCCCGACGGCCATGCGTACTGCCATGCACGGACGTGCAGCCTGGGCCGTCACCCGCGCAGGACTCGGCCCGGCCGCCGCCTCCCGCCACCTCCTCGAGGTTCATGCCGACGACGACCAGGAAGTCGTCCAGCAACTGCGGGAGGCCGCCCGCGAACACCTCGCCGTCGGTGCGCCCGAAGCCGCCCGTCGGTGTCTGGAACGGGCCCTGCTGGAACCACCGCGCTCCGGGATACGGGCCCATGTGCTCTACGAGCTGGGCTGCGCCACCCTGCTCACCTCACCGCCCACCACCATCCGCCATCTGCGCCGGGCCCTGGAGCTGCCCGGACTCGAGAGCGGACTCCGTGTCGATGCCACCTACCGTCTCGCCCAGGCCCTGGCGCACAACAACCAGCTGAGCGAAGCGGCACAGATGCTCGGCCACGAGGCTGCCCACACCCCGGCCGGCCCGGCCCGGATGCGGCTGCAGGCCGGTCAGTTCCTGTGGGAGGGCATGCAGGCGGTCGAGAACGACGGGCCGCTGCGCTCGCGGCGGCTCGCCGAACTCGCCGACGGCCTCATGGGCAGGGACAACGCCGAGCGTGCCCTGCTCACCATCCGGGCGTTCGACGCGATGGTCCGGGGCGAGGACGCGGAGCTCGTCGTCGATCTCTGCGACCGGGCCCTGATCGATGGGCACCCTGCCCCCGGGCTCGGCTGGACCGACACCGAATGGGGCTTCGAGCCTCCCGCCCTCGCCGGTATCAGCTATGTGTTCACCGACCGGCTCGACCGCGCCGAAGCCCTGTTCGCCGAGGGGGTGCGCGCCTATGAGATCTCGGGCTGGAGCGGAGCCCATCTCGCCTTCGCACACACCCTGCTGGGCCTTGTCCACCGGCGCCGCGGCGATCTCTCCCTGGCCGAGTCGTTCCTCCGTGAGGGGCTCCGCCTCGCCGACCGCATGGGCCGCGGCCTCCCGGTGCACTGGATCTCGGCATGTCTGCTGATCGACACTCTGCTCGCCCGCGGCGACACCGATGGCGCCATGGCAACCGCGGAACGCCATACGTTCCGTCCGCCGTACGCCAGTGCCATCGTGATGCCCGACGGTCCGTGCGTACGCGGCCGACTGCTGCTGGCGACCGGGAGAACGAAGGAGGCCGTGGCCGAACTCGAGGCCACGGGGCGAGCCTTGGAGAGCCGTGGCCGCCACAACGGGATCTGGGCGCCCTGGGCCTGTGACCTCGCCCGCGCCGTGGCGGCCGAATCCCCGGCCCGCGCCGCGCAGCTGACCCTCCGCGCCCGTGCCCACGCGGAGCGCTTCGGCACCGGAACGGCCATCGGCGAAGCCCTGCGCTGCGCCGCCTCACTCGCACCCGAACGGGAGGCGATACCGCTTCTCGCCCGAGCAGTGCGTCACCTGGAAGCATCCCCGTCCGCATACGAACACGCCCTGGCCCGCTGTGAATACGGCCTGGCCCTCCGCTCCCCCCAGGAGCTCGCCCATGCCGCCGCCCTCGCCACCACCTGCGGAGCCCCCACCCTGGCGGCGCGCGCCCGGCAGTCCCGCGCATCCATCCTGGCCGCGAAGTGAGGTATTGTTCTCCTGCGCGTACGGAAGGGGCCCAACCCCGACAATGCGCACATCGGGACGTGGCGCAGCTTGGTAGCGCACTTGACTGGGGGTCAAGGGGTCGCAGGTTCAAATCCTGTCGTCCCGACGGTGCAAGAGGGCTTCAGGCCCAGGTCAGGGCCTTGTTTCACTTCAGTGAGGCAAGGCCCTTGATCGTTTTCAGGGGCGCCGTCGCCCCATCACTTGCCAACAGCGCTGTTGATCAAGGTCGGCCGAGCGGTTCGGCCGGCCTTTCGAACCCGCCTTCCGTCATGTGTCAAGAAGTTGGCAGGGTTTGATCTTGCTTGGGCCGGGATTCTCCCTCTTTGGGGGGCTCCTCATGGTGTGCGCCCGAGCATGGGCAGGCGACCGGAAGCAGTTCTGGCGCGGTGTGCGGCCTCCGATCAGGGGTGGCGGTCCGCAAGGACGCAGAACTCGTTCCCCTCCGGGTCGACAAGGACGACCCAGCTCTCGTCGCCTTGGCCGACGTCGGCGTGTCGGGCACCCAGGTCGAGCAGGCGACGGACCTCTTCGTCCTGCTCCCTGTCGGTTGGGTTGACGTCGAGGTGGAGCCTGTTCTTGACGGTCTTGCCCTCGGGTACGTGCGCGAATGTCAACGTCGGTGGCACTGGGCCGAGGTGGTTCTTGCCTTCGGGCACCGCAGGGGAGCCAATGGTGACGATTCCGTCGTCCTCGTGTTGCACCTCGTAGTCAAGCACCGCGCACCAGAACCGGGCGAGACCGTGGGGATCGGCACAGTCGATCGCAAGCTCGGTGAACTTACTGGCCATGTCAGGACCTCCCGGTCGCGTAGCGGGTCAGCCGAAGCCACACGCTCATCGCCGTGTCCGACGGCGAGGCAAGTCGTGGGTGGTGTGCGTCCGTCGAGGGCCTGGCGGGTCGCAGAGCATTGTAGGTGTGGCGGAACGGGCTGACGTCTACGGCGAGGGCGTCGGCGAAGGTCAGGCGCTGCGAATCTCGCGACCGACTCGTCATCACGTCGCGTCGGCCTCGCTCCGATTCGTGATGGCCTCCGCCTCAGTCGATCGCGTAGGCGGTTTCGCTTCAACGGTGGCGGGACTTTCCCCCGGGGTGTGCGGCCATTGGGCCCAGTCACCGTCCGTCAGGCTCGACTACGACCCCACGCTTCCGGAGCGCCCGACCGTGATCACCGGCTGAAGAAGGCGGTTCTGATCCCCGTCTCGTTCTGACGCTCCGGTGTGTGCGTGGGCTCCCGACTTCGGGTCGGGAGCCCACGCGGATGGTCCCGGCCCGCCGGAGAACCTCATGGCGGGTGCAGCGGGGTACGGCCTACTGGCGCATGATCGTGACGATGAGTCGGCCCGTCCAGCGATTCGGGGTGCCCCGAACCCCGTAGGCGGTCCGCCGAGGGCCGTGCTCATCGGGCACGGACTTGTTGCCCACTCGCGATCACGCCGCGTTCGAGCGGCTGTGAAGCCGCCAGTACCCCACCAGTCACGGGTGGTGCCCGGCGCCGACAGCCGACTGTTCCGGCGCTTCACACGGCGTGGCATGCCCCGGAATTCGTTTGGTTCCAAAACCACGTCCTGTTTCTGACTGGGACACAGTCGCGTTGGCCGTACCGGCAATTGGCATCTCTTCCCTTTCATTGACATCGGGCCAATGAAAGGGGAGGGTGGAAATGTCCGGAAAGTTCAATTTTCGATGAATGCTCGGAGGTGCATGAAAATGCGCCGCAGGATCGTTGCCGCAGTCTCGGCGGGAGCCGCAGGGCTCGCCCTCGGCGTGATGCCTGCCAGTGGGGCCTTCGCCAATGATGCAAGGGACGACTACAGCTGCTCCGACTTCAGGGACTGGGACGGCAGTCGCCACTGCGACGACGGCTACTACTACTACGACGACGCCCGCTATTACTACGACGGCGGCTTCTTCGACAACAACCGCTTCTTCGACAGCAACCGCTTCTTCGACAGCAACGGCTTCTTCGACAACAACGGCCGTGGTGACAACGGCTTCGACCGCGGCCGCGACTTCGTGGACAACGGTCGCGGAGACAATTTCGACAATATCCGCCGTTGAGTCGTATTCCGGTTGAACGGTGCGATACGGGCCGGGTGTCGACCCGGCCCGCGCTCGTTGGTGCGGTGATGGGACGTCAGCGCATGAGTCCCGGTGGTGATGCTCTGGTGTGAAGCATTGAACGGTGCTTCACTTCTTCCATGGCCTACCGAAAGACCCCGGCAGTCGAGGATCGACTGACCGCAGCCCGTGAGCGGCTCGTGGACGAAGCGATCGCCGTCGTCGCCGAAGTGGGCTGGTCGCAGGCATCCGTGACCGCAGTCGCCGCGGCCGCCGGGATGTCGGTGGGCTCGGTGTACCAGCACTTTCCGTCGAAGGCGGCACTCGCCGTGGAGGTGTTCCGGCGCGCCGCCGGGCGTGAGGCCGATGTCCTCGGCTCGGTGCTGCGGAACAGCGACGGGGATCCGCTCGAGCGGCTCACCCATGCCGTGACCGTCTTCGCCCGACGGGCACTGGAGCGCCGGGGTGTGGCGTACGCGCTGCTCGCCGCGCCGTCCGAACCCGCCGTCGAGGCCGAGCGGCTGGAATTCCGCCGGCGCTATCGGAGCATGTTCGCCGCGGTGGTCCGGGAGGGCATCGCGGCCGGTCTGCTGCCCGAGCAGGACCCGGATGTCACCGCCGCGGCACTCACCGGGGCGGTCGGTGAGGTGCTCGTGGACCCGCTGTCCGGGCCGGCCGGAGGAGCGGACGGGGACCGGCTGGTCGCCGAGCTCGCCGCCATGTCCCTGCGCTGTGCGGGCGCTCTGCCCGCCATCGCGCCCCGTGAGTTGGAGGACTCCGATGCGCAGTAATCCCGTACGCACCCACGAGGTGACCAACCAGGTCCCGGTGCTCGCTGGACATGACGTGGCCGACGACCCCGTGCTCCTGGAAGGCGTACGGAACCAGGGCGCGGGATGGTACGAGGAGGACCTGCACCGCCTCGGACGGCTCGCCGGCTCGGAGGAAGCGCTGCGCTGGGGCGACGAGGCCAATCGCTACGAGCCCGTGCTGCGCACCCACGACCGGTACGGCAACCGCATCGACGAGGTCGACTTCCACCCCTCGTACCACGCACTCATGGACGTGGCCATCCGCGAGGGGCTGGGCGGCACGGCCTGGGCGGAGGACAAGCCCGGCGCCCATGTGGCGCGCGCGGCGGGACTGATGGTGTGGGGTTTCGCCGACCAGAGCCATCTGTGCCCCGTCTCCATGACGTACGCCGTCGTCCCGGCGCTCAGGCACGCCCCCGAACAGGCGGCCGTGTTCGAGCCACTGCTCACCGGCCGGGTGTACGACCCGGGGCTGCGCGCACCCGAGGGCAAGCGCGGTCTGCTGGCCGGCATGGGAATGACCGAGAAGCAGGGCGGTTCGGACGTACGCGCCAACACCACGGCCGCGACCCCGCAGCCGGACGGGAGCTGGCGGCTGCGCGGCCACAAGTGGTTCACCAGTGCACCGATGAACGACCTCTTCCTCGTGCTGGCCCAGGCACCCGGCGGTCTGTCCTGCTTCCTCGTACCCCGGGTGCTCCCGGACGGAAGCCGCAACACCTTCCGGATCCAGCGGCTCAAGGACAAGCTGGGCAACCGTGGGAACGCCAGCAGCGAGCCGGAGTTCGATGACACCGTGGCCTGGCTCGTCGGCCCCGAGGGGCGCGGCGTCAGGACGATCATCGAGATGGTCACCATGACCCGTCTCGACTGCATCCTCAGCTCCGCCTCCGGGATGCGCAGCGCACTCACGCTCGCCGCCCATCATGTGCGTCACCGCTCGGCATTCGGGGCCAGGCTCATCGACCAGCCGCTGATGCGCAACGTCATCGCCGATCTGGGCATCGAGTCCGAGGCCGCCACCACGGTCGCCCTGCGTGTCGCCGGCGCGGTCGACCGTGCACAGCAGGGCGACCGCCAGGAGCAGAGCTTCCTCCGTCTGGCCACGGCCGTCGCCAAGTACTGGGTCTGCAAACGCCAGCCGGTGATGGTCGCGGAGGCGCTGGAGTGCCTCGGCGGCAATGGCTTCGTCGAGGACTCGGGCATGCCCCGGCTCTACCGGGACGCCCCGCTCAACGGCATCTGGGAGGGATCCGGCAATGTCAGCGCCCTCGACGTCCTGCGCGCGCTGACCCGCGAGCCGGACTCCCTGGAGGCGTTCGGCGCCGAGATCGCGGCCGCCGCCGGCGCGGACACCCGGCTCGACGAAGCCTGGCGGCAGCTCCGCGACGAGATGAGGAACGCCGAGGACGCCCAGCTGCGTGCCCGGTGGCTCGTGGAGCGTATGGCGCTGGTCCTCCAGGGCTCGCTCCTCGTCCGGTACGCCCCTGCTGCCGTCGCCGACGCCTTCTGTGCCTCCCGGCTGGGCGGCGGCCACGGGCTGGCCTTCGGGACACTGCCGACGGGCGTGGACCGGGCGGGGATCATCGCCCGTCTTCCCGTCGCCGGGGGCTGAGCGGGGCTCGGGACGCGGACGGCGCCGCGGGGGGGGGGGGGGGGGGGGGGGGGGGGGCGGGGGGGGGGGGGGGGGGGGGGGGGGTGGGGGGGGGGGGGGGGGGGGGGGGGGGGGGGGGGGGGGGGGGGAGGGGGGGGGCCTGTCCTTTTTTTTTTGGTGGGGGGGGGGGGGGGGGGGGGGGGGGGGGGGGGGGGGGGGGGGGGGGGGATGGGGGGGGGGGCCCCCCCCCCCGCGGCGGCCGCCCTTCTCGTGCACCGCCCCGAGGGGAGCGGCTGAGGAGGTACGCCATGACGCGGACGCTGGAGTGGCAGATCGGCGTGGTCCTGGTCGAGGAGGACGGCACGACGAGGGCCCGCGCCGTTCTGGACACCGGCACCACGACGTACACCGGCCAGGGGGTCGCCCGGTGCAACCCCCAGGACGTGGACGTCCCGGAGATCGGGGACGAACTCGCCGCGAGCCGTGCCATGAAGGACCTCGCCACCCAGCTGATGCGGGTGGCGAACCGCGATCTGGAGAGCGTGGGTGCCGGACCGGGGTCCGGAGCCCCCTACGGGTGGCCCGAAGCCGCCACCTAGCGCTGTGACCGGATGGGTTCACCGGCTCGCGACGCCCTGCACGGCACTCCCCCTGGCTCCGCCGGGGTGCCCCCACCGGCCGGAGGCCGGGGGAGATCGCCCTCGTCCGGGCGTACTCGGGCGACTCCGACAACGCAGTGTGGGGGTACTCCCCCTGGCTCCGCCGGGGGTGCCCCCACCCGGCGGCAGCCGGGTGGAGTGCCGTAGCTGTCGGCGCGGGCCCGAGAGGATCGCCCGGACAGGACCTGAGGGCTGCCTGCGATCCTGGCGGATCAGCGCGGCGTCGGATGCGTGGGGGTCTACCCAGGCACCGGACACCACGGGCTTCCCGCCGAACCGTTCCGGTCAGCACTGGCAGGCCGCTCGGTGCCGGGCCGGTCCGTTGGCCGGCCAGGCCAGGAGCCCCGTCGTCAGAGCGTGAAACCGCTGCCGTACGGAGCGTAGAGATCCAGCAGGCGGATGCGCGCCGCATGGAGCCGGTGCGCGAGCACTCTGCCGACCCACTGTCCGATCGCGGAGCCGAACGTCGGGTCGGCATCCATCATCATGCGCACGGTCAGGCCGTCGAACTGCTGGGCCCGCACCGGGGTCATGGCTTCCGCGCCCAGCTGCCACACAAACGGGGGGAACAGCCATGACCAGCCCACGAGTTCACCGAAGCCCAGGTTCTCGATGACCGCCGGCCGGCGGCCGGGGACCGCCATGTGCAGGGTGATCGTGCCGGACTTGATGATCCAGAAGCGGTCGGCGAGGCGGCCCTCCTCGAAGACGCGGGTGCCCTCGGGGAACTTCACGTCCTCGGCGATCTCCAGCAGCCGGGCGCGGTGCTCGGCCGACAGGGCGGCTGTCATACGGATGGAAGAGCTGCTCATCGCTGGGCCTCCGTTTCGAGCGCCGGCTCACCTCAAGAGTCGCACGACCGGGCGCATTCTGCGGCGCCCGGAAGGGAGCCGACTCGCGGACCGTCCCGAAGCCACCGGGGTGTCCGCCTCCCCGGGTCGGACGGTGCCGAGGATCTCCGCTCCGCCGTGTCCCGCACCCGTTCAACTCCGCCCGCCCGGGGACCTCTGCGCCGCCCGGGCGTGCTCCCACCGTCGGCCGGAGCGAGGAAACCGCCGACGCCGACGGTGATGACGACGGCGACCGCAGGTACGTACCGCGGGCCTCCCGCCGGGTCCCTAGGACGCGGCCGCGTCCTTGAGTGCTTCGAGCAGGGCACGGAGCGCGGGTTGCGCCGGGGCCCCCTCCCGCACCGCGGCATGCACGGCACGTACGGGCTCGGGCCGGCGTACCTTGCGCACGACGACGCCGGGGTGTCGACTGCGCAGCCCGGTCAGCGGGATCAGGCTGATGCCGAGACCGGCTGCGACGAAACCCTGCGTCGTGGCGTAGTCCTCGCTGTCGACCACGAAATCGGGGCTGAAGCCGGCTGCGGCGCATGCGTCGAGCACGGCGTCGAGACACGGCCCCGGCCGCTCGCCACCGATCCATCGCTCGTCGGCGAGGGCGGCCAGATCCACGGTCCGCTTCGATGCGAGCGGGTGGCCGTTGGGCAGCACGAGGCGATAGGGGTCGTCCAGCAGATGCTCCAGACGGACACCGTCGGCGGACTCCCCGTGCGGGCGGACGACGAGGGCCACATCGGCCCGGCCCTGCCGTACCTCCGGCAGCGGATCCTCGGGGCCGATCAGCTTCAGGTCGACCTGCACTCCCGGATGGTCGCGGCGCAGCCGTGCGAGCGCCGGGACCACCAGTGTCGTGCCGGACGTGGCGAAATAGCGGACCGACAGCCGTCCGGTACGGCCCTCCCGCAGATCGGCCAGTTGCGTCTCGGCCTCGGTCATCCGGTGGCTGATGGCGGCGGCGTGCTCGGTGAGCAGCAGCCCGGCCGCCGTGGGCCGCACGCCCCGGCCGGCGCGTTCGAGCAGTGCCATGCCGGCCTCCTTCTCCAGAGCCGCCACCTGCTGGCTGACGGCGGAGGGGGTGTACCCGAGACGGGCGGCAGCCGCCGTCACCGAGCCGCTGTTCACCACCGCGCGCAGGATCTGCATGCGCCTCATATCTAGCATGTAGTACAGGTTAATGATTCATGCAGAACTTTTCACTTGTCCTGTCCGATCGAGCGAGTGATCGTTGGCCTACGAGCACGGCGACAGCGAGCAGGGCGAGCAGAGGAGCGACGGTATGGCGAGCGACCGCACGGCGGGCGGCGGGCTGGGCACAGCGGTGCGGATGGGCGTCCTCGCCCTGCTCTGGGGCTCCGGCTTTCTCTGGATCAAGCTCGCCCTGAACCACGGCCTGACGCCCTTGCAGATCACCGTCGTCCGCTGTGTGCTCGGTGCGGGGGTCCTGCTGGCGCTCGCGCGGTCCGGCGGGCAGAGGCTGCCGCGCGGCCGGGTGATCTGGGGCAGGCTCGTCGTGGCCGCGTTCTTCTGCAACGCCCTGCCCTTCTTCCTCTTCAGCATCGGCGAACAGAGCGTCGATTCCGGTGTCGCGGGGGTGCTCAACGCGACAACACCCCTGTGGTCGCTGCTGATCGGCATCGGCCTCGGCACGGAGCGCGGAAGTGCACTTCGCCCGGCCCGGCTGGGCGGACTTCTGCTCGGCTTCGCCGGCACCGTGCTGATCTTCGCCCCCTGGCAGCAGACCGGACTGTTCGGCCCGGGCGCCCTCGCGCTCCTGGCCGCCGCGGTCTGCTACGCCGTGGCCTTCGCCTATATGGCCCGGCACCTGACCGGCACCGGAACCCCGCCCCTCGCCCTGTCCGCCGCGCAACTGATGACCGCGAGCGCCCTCAGCGTGCTCGCCCTGCCCGTAGGGGGCGGACTCGGGCAGATACGTCCCGACCTGACGGCGCTGGTCGCCGTCACCGTCCTCGGGATCCTCGGCACCGGCGTGACCTTCCACCTCAACTACCGGCTCATCGCCGATGAAGGTGCCACGAGTGCCGCCACCGTCGGCTATCTCCTGCCGGTCGTCTCGGTCTCGCTCGGGGCCCTCGTCCTCGACGAGCGCATCGGTGCGCGAGTCGTCGTGGGAATGGTGGTCGTCCTCGTGGGCGTCGCCGTGACCCGGGGGCACGGACCGCGGCGTGGCAGGGGCCGGCGAGCGCCGGTCCACGGCGGCGGTGACGCACGGCGGGCCGACGGGGTCACTGTGTCCAGTCCTTCGTGATCTCGAGGTCGTAGCTCTCCCGGCCGAGCTCCCGCCCGTCCGCGTCCACGAAGACGCCGGTGCACCGGTAGGTGTCCCGGGCCAGATGCCCGGTCGGCAGATGCACTGGCGGGAGCACGACCTCGTACGGCCCTCCGAACCGGTAGTCGCCCAGATGGGTCTCCGTGTGCACCACGGTCACGCCCTGCCGTGTGTGTTCGTCGATGAACTTGAGTCCCGCGACATCGCTCTTCGACGGCACGCGGAACTCCAGACGCAACCGGAACTCCGCTCCCTCCTTGAGACTCACCGACGTGAGCGGTTCCCGGTCTCCGTCCCGTCCCTCACCGCCGCCGGGCGGCAGCGGCACGGCGATGTCCGGTCGTCCCTCCACCTGGATCGTCACAGCGAGCAGCTCGAAATCGCGGGATGCATTCATCGGGTACGCCAGCTTTCGCCGCTCATGGGAAGGAAGGGCCGGTAATTCAGCCTAGTCACCGGTTCGTGCCGGAAGCGGTGAGCCGGAGGGGGTGTCATAGTCGGGTGTGTCACCGGGGGCCGGACGGACCAGGAGAACCGGGATGGGGTCAGCAGGGGACGGATGGCCGGGAAGCACCGGCGAAGGAGACCGGTTCGGCGTCGAGGTGCGGCCGGGCCCCGAGCCGGACGTCGTGGTGATCGCCGTCACGGGCGAGCTGGACCACGACACGGCGGAGCCGTTTCGCGCTGCCCTGGACGAGGGCATCGCGAGCGGTGCACGACGGGTCCTGGTCGACTGCTCCGACCTGCTCTTCTGTGACTCCACGGGGCTGAACGTGCTGCTGCGCGCCCGTCTCGCGGCCCAGGAGGCCGACGCCCGGGTCGAGCTGGCGGCGCTGCGGCCCCAGGTCTCCCGGATGTTCGCCATCACGGGTGCCGGGGCGGTGTTCCCCAGGTACGCGAGCCTCGGCGAGGCTCTCGCGGAGCCACGGCAGGAGTAGTGGTGAACGCGGCCTTTCCCGCACAGGGACAGACTCGCCGGCTGGTGCTCTCCGCGTCCCGGGGAGCGGTGGGGCGCTGCCGTGACTTCAGCCGCACGGCGCTCGCCGACTGGGGGTGGCTGCCGGACAGCGGTGCGGAGGACGATCCGTACGCCCGGGCCGCATTCCCGGCCGAGGACACGGACGACCTCGAGCAGCTCGCCGGTCTCGACGAGGACGCCTACGACGACCGGGCCGACGAGCGGCTGGTCGTCTCAGAGGACGTCCTCATGGTGGTCTCCGAGCTGGTCACCAACGCCTGTCTGCACGCCGACGGGCCGCAGGAACTGGTGCTGCACTGCACGTCGGACCGGCTCCGTATCGAAGTCAGCGACGCGAGCCCGGTCCCGCCCAGCCCACGCCCGCATGCCGATCCGGCGAAACCGGGCGGTCATGGACTCGTCGTGCTGGGACGGCTCGCCCGGGCCTGGGGGTCGGAGCCGCGAGGCACCGGCAAGACCGTCTGGGCCGAGATCGCGGCGCCGCGAGGCCACCCGGAGGACGCCTGACGCCATCCGGGGTGTCGCCCGGGGGAGCGCGTGCGAGAGTCGAGAGTGAACAGAAGACGCCGAACGAGTGACACGAGGTCGGCGATGGACTCATCCGGTCAGTCACGGGACCACCCACAGGTTCACCCCCCGTCCCAGCCCCAGGGCCGTGCCGCGGGGGACACCCGGCCGTCGGCCGCACTGAGCGAAGAAGGTCTCAGAAAACTGCTGGCGGGACTCACCGCCGTGCGCGACGGGGATTTCTCCGACCGGCTCCCGGACGACGCCGGCGGCATCATGGGCGAGATCGCCGGGGTCTACAACGGCATGGTCGACCAGCTCTCCCTCGTCGCCTCCGAGGTCACCCGGGTCGCCCGCGAGGTCGGAGGCGAGGGGAGGCTCGGTGGCCACGCGCGGGTGAAGGGCGTCGGCGGCGTCTGGCAGGAGCTCACCACCGGCGTGAACACCATGGCCGACAACCTCACCTCGCAGGTGCGCTCCATCGCCCAGGTCGCGTCCGCCGTGGCCCGCGGCGACCTCACGCAGAAGATCCGCGTCGATGCACGTGGTGAGATCCTCGAGCTCAAGGAAACCATCAACACGATGGTCGAACGGCTCTCCTCCTTCGCCGAGGAGGTCACCCGGGTCGCCCGCGAGGTCGGCACCGAGGGCGACCTGGGCGGACAGGCGACCGTGCGGGGTGTGTCGGGCACCTGGAAGGACCTGACCGACAACGTCAACTCCATGGCGAACAATCTGACCAACCAGGTCCGCAACATCGCCCAGGTCACCACTGCCGTCGCCCAGGGCGACCTCACCCGCAAGATCGACGTCGACGCACGCGGTGAGATCCTCGAGCTCAAGACGACCATCAACACGATGGTCGACCAGCTGTCGTCGTTCGCCGCCGAGGTCACCCGCGTCGCCAGGGAGGTCGGAAGCGAGGGCCGCCTCGGCGGCCAGGCAGAGGTCGAAGGCGTATCAGGCACCTGGAAACGGCTCACCGAGAACGTCAATGAGCTCGCCGGCAACCTCACCCGTCAGGTCCGGGCCATCGCCGAGGTGACCAGTGCCGTCGCCGAGGGGGATCTGACCCGGTCCATCGCCGTCGAGGCCCCGGGCGAGGTGGGCGACCTGAAGGACAACATCAACTCGATGGTCGAATCGCTGCGCGCCACCACCCGCGCGAACGAGGAACAGGACTGGCTCAAGACCAATCTCGCCCGGATCTCCGGACTCATGCAGTCCAGCAACGACCTTTCACAGGTGGCCGCGGTGATCATGAACGAGGTGCCACCCCTCGTCTCGGCCCAGTACGGCGCCTTCTTCCTGGCCGAGGACGCGGCCGAAGGCGAGGGGCTCGAGCTCGTCATGACCGCCTCGTACGGTGTCCCGGCCGCACCTCCGGCACGTGGGCCCGTTCGCTTCCGTCTCGGCGAGTCACTGGTGGGCCAGGCCGCGCTCAGCCGCCGCACCATAGCCGTCGACGATCTGCCTCCCGGCTTCGTCACCATCTCCTCGGGGCTCGGATCCAGCACACCCGAGGCCCTGATCGTGCTGCCCGTCGTGGTGGAGGACCAGGTGCTCGGCGCGGTGGAACTCGCCGCGCTGCGCCCCTTCACCCGTACCCACCGTGATTTCCTCGACCAGTTCATCGAGACGGTCGGTGTCAATGTCAGCTCGCTGAACGCCCACGCCCGCACCGACGAACTGCTCGACCAGTCCCAGCGGCTGACCGCTGAACTCCGGGCCCGTTCACAGGAGTTGCAGGCCCGGCAGGAGGAGCTCCAGCGCTCCAACGCCGAACTTGCGGAGAAGGCGGCCCTGCTCGCCGACCGCAACCAGGACATCGAGCGCAAGAACCTGGAGATCGAACAGGCCAGGCAGGAACTGGAGGAGCGGGCCAAACAGCTCTCCCGCACCTCCATGTACAAGTCCGAGTTCCTCGCCAACATGAGCCATGAGCTGCGCACCCCGCTGAACAGCCTGCTCATCCTGGCCCAGCTGCTCGCCCAGAACCCCGAAGGAAATCTGACGGAGAAGCAGGTCGACTACGCCGAGGTCATCCACTCCGCCGGCTCGGACCTGCTCCAGCTGATCAACGACATCCTCGACCTGTCCAAGGTCGAGGCGGGCAAGATGGACGTCCACCGTGAGCCGTTCCCGCTCGACCGGCTTCTGGAGTACGTCGAAATGACCTTCCGGCCGCTGGCGAGCGAGCAGAACCTGGAGTTCAGGGTCGTCACTGCGGACGATGTGCCCGCCGACATCACGACCGACGAGACGCGACTCCGTCAGGTGCTGCGCAATCTGCTCTCCAACGCGGTGAAGTTCACCGAGCAGGGCAGTGTCGAGCTCAGGGTGGAAAACGCCACCGACGACGAACTCCCCACCCCGCTGCGCGGTCTGCCGGTGGTCGCCTTCCGGATTCGGGACACCGGTGTCGGCATCGCGCCGGAGTACCTGGAGTCCATCTTCGGAGCGTTCCAGCAGGGCGCTGTCACCACCGGCCGCCGCTACGGTGGCACCGGCCTCGGGCTGTCCATCAGCCGCGAACTCGCCCAGCTCCTCAGCGGTGTGATCGTCGCCGAGAGCCGGCCGGGCGAGGGCAGCGTCTTCACCTTCTACGTACCCGTCGGCGGTCAGCTCCCCGATCAGCCGCCGCCCGGACTCACCACGCGCGGATCCGCCGGCGGACGGACCCGCGAGGAGCAGCGGTCCACCCGCGAGGGGACCCTCGCCGGGCGAACCGTGCTGATCATCGACGACGACGTCCGGAACGTGTACGCGCTCACCGAGATCCTGGAGGCCGAGGGGGTGAGCGTGCTCACGGCCGACGACGGGCGCTCCGGAATCGATCTGCTCGTCGCGCACCCGGACGTGGACCTGATCGTGATGGACGTGATGATGTCCGGGATGGACGGCTACAGCGCCACCGCGGCCATCAGGAAGCTGCCGCGCTTCGCCACCGTGCCCGTCATCGTCGTCACCGCCAAGGCCATGCCGGGCGACCGGGCCAAGAGCCTCGCGGCCGGGGCCAACGACTACATCACCAAACCGGTCGACGCGTACGACTTGGTCGCGCGGGTGCGCAAATGGCTCACCGCGGCGGGCGGGCGCTGAGCCCGGCACGGCACGGGCCGTGTGTCTGTGATCCCTGCGGAACGCCCGTGACTCAGTCGACCTGGACGACCACCAGGCTGGTGTCGTCGTCGGTGTCGCCCGTTGCTGTTCCCAGCAGCCGGTCCGTCCGTTCGTCCAGACCGCCCGCACCGAGGCGTTCCGCCGCCTGCCGCAGTCCGGCCAGGCTCTCGTCGAGTCCGGTGTGGCGGCGCTCCACCAGGCCGTCGGTGTAGAGCATCAGAGCGTCACCGGGCGCCAGCTGTGTCATCGTCTCCGTGTACTCGGCGGACGGCATCGCGCCCAGCAGGATGTTCCGCGGAGGATCGAGGAATCCCGCCCTGCCGTCGCGGAGCAGCAGCGGCGGAAGATGTCCCGCACTGGCCCAGCAGAGCGTCCGGTCCGACGGGTCGTACAGGGCGCACACGGCGGTGGCGGTCGGATGCCCGTGCGTATGCATGGTGACCTCGTTGAGCCAGGCCATCAGCCGTGCGGGCGAATGACCGGTGTAGGCGAGCCCGCGCAGCGCGTTCCGCAGCGCGACCATGCCGGTCACCGAGTCGATACCGTGCCCCGCGATGTCGCCGACGGCCACCAGCACCCGCCCGGTCGGCAGCGGCAGCACGTCGTACCAGTCGCCGCCCACCCGGTACTCCTCCGCTGCGGGCCGGTAGCGTGCCGTGACCTGCAGTCCCGGCAGCCGCTGCAGTACCGGCACTTCGGGGACGATCGCCTGCTGCAGCTGGAGCACCAGCTGATGGCGCAGCGCCGCCTGGGCCTGCGCGGCGGTCAGCCGGTCGAAGGTGGCGGTGAGTGCGACCTCGGTGTGGTGCTGCGCCGAGACGTCCTGGTACACCCCGGTGATCCCGGTGAGCACACCACCTGTCTGCAACGGCTCGGCGGCGATCCGGACATGGCGCAGCCCGCCGTCCTCCCTGAGCACACGGACGACCGTGTGCGCGCCCTGATGGCGCTGGGTCAGTTCGGTCAGCAGGTCGGCCAGATTCGCGGCCTCGTCCGGGTGCAGCTGCGGCGCGAGACGGCGCAGCGGCACCGGGGGAGTACCCGGCTCGAGGCCGAAGATGCGGTACGCCTGCTCGCTCCACCGGGATGTCCCGGCGATGAGGTCGTCCTCGAACTCGGCCAGGTTCTCCAGCCTGCCCAGCACCCGGCTCACCGACATGCCCGGGTCGGTGGCGTCGTGCCAGAACACGACGGTCCTGCCGGTCCCGACGGGCAGCACCCGGACGTCATGGAGCGGGTCGGGGCCACTGGTCCGGTGGGCGACGGGCAGCCGGGCCGCACGCTGCGGCGCGGCCGACTCGTGGGCCACCCGGGCCAGCCGTACGAGATCGCGTTCGATCGCCGGGAACACCTGGGCCAGCGGCCGGCCCGCCGTCCCGTGCACACGGCCCGCCGAATCCAGTGCGGGCCGGTTGAGATGTTCGATGTGCAGGGCCCCGGACGCGGGTTCGGTGCGCAGGACCATCGCCGGATGTGTGAGCAGATCGAGGAGGGGGGCGAGCACGGCAGGCTCTGCCGGGCCCTCCGCGGCCGCGTCGAGGATCCGCGCCGCCGGGACCGCCAGGCCGATGAGCGCCCGCTGCACCGACTCGTCCAGCTCGCGGGGGCCGGGCCAGTCGGCGACGGCCAGTCCCGTGACGATGGCTCGCCGACGCAACGGAAGCACGGCACGGGCGGCGTCCGGCGTGGATCCTGGCAGGCGTTCGCCCCGGCGTGGACCGTCCGGGAACCACTCCGGAGCGGCCTCCGTCAGTGCCCGGTGCAGAGGGCTGCCGGCAGCGGGTGGCACCCACTGCCAGTGCGCGGCCTCGAGCGGGCTCACCCCGGCCCGCCCTGCCAGCTCCAGACAGTCCGTTTCCGTGCGCCTGAACAGCCAGAGCCCACGCACCCCGAGCGGGCGCAGCCCGCCGTCCAGCACGGTCTCGGCGACCTCGTCGGCGCTCCCGCCGGTCATGGCGGCCGCTTCGGCCGCGGCCTCCGTGTATCGGGCCCGGCGCGTCTGCGCCCTGCCGTTGTCCATGTCCTCGTCGTGGCCGGCAGAGAAACCGGTCGTCCCGGACGCACCGTTGAGGACGTCAGCGGCGAGATCCTCCGGGGTGACACCTGCGGACTCGGCCAGCTGGGAGAGATGGTCCAGGGCGTCGGCGGGTGTGAGGGAGAGCTGTGCGACCAGGGCCCCCGTCGCGAGATCGAGCAGATGACGGTGTGCGAGATCGCGGCGCAGGGCTGCCAGTTCGGCGGTCAGCTCGGTGACCGCGGTGGCAAGCTGGTCGGGCTCCGGTTCGTTCCGCCCTCGATCGGGCATGGTCATAGGGTCTCCAGCGTGACGAACCGGATTTTACTCGCAGGTCAGACGCCACGCTTCCGTTCCGGCCGCCGCTCAGCGCCGTTTCGTGAGCCGCGGCTGCGCTGGTCGTGCGCCGTGGGGCTCTGGGGCCGGGTGCCGTCGCCGCAGCGGTCACGCAGTTCTTCCGCCTTGCGGCGCAGCCGTGCCCGGTGCTCCGGATCGTTGCAGCGGTCGGCTCCACGGGACAGCTCCTCGGCCATCATCCGAAGCTCCTCCGGCGTTCTGACCGGTTCACCTGATGTGGTCATGGCTCCTCCTTCCAGGGCCATGAGCCAGGCAAACACGACCGGATCACACGCGCATCCCCGTTCGTCACCCGCCGTGACGAACAGCTCTCCTACCTGGGATATTCCTCCTGAAAGTCGCCCTGGGCGCCATCGGGGCCGGCCTGGAGCTCATGCTCGCCGCGCTCCCGCAACTCCTGCGCGCGAAGGCGGAGCCGTTCGCGCTCGCCGGGGTCGGAGGTGCGCTCCGCCCTGCGTGCCAGCCCGTCGGCCTTTTCCTGCAGGGCCTCCGCACGGATCCGTGGATCTCGTTGGCTGTTCATGAGGGGGGACTTCCCGGTCTTTTCCGGGATAACCAGTGGTATCGCGGGCAGGCGCGCGATAGGGCAGCGAAGGGAGTGAAGGGGATGTCACAGCTCGTCAAGGACGTGATGACGGCAGGCGTGCTGACACTGTCTCCCGAGGCGTCGCTCGTGGAGGCCGCCCGGCTCATGCGGGACAGGGACATCGGGAATGTGATGGTCGCCGAGGGGGAGCGGCTGCTCGGCGTACTGACGGACCGCGACATCGCCGTCCGGTCGGTCGCCATGGGTCACAACCCGCTCGTCATGCCCGTCCGCTCGGTGTGCACTCCGGACGTCCTCACGGTGCGTCCGGACGCCGAGGCGTCGGAAGCGGTGGACCTGATGCGGGCCCACTTGGTGCGGCGGCTCGCCGTGGTCGAGGACGGCAGGCCGATGGGCGTGATCACGTTGGGTGATCTCGCGAGGGCTTGTGATCCGCGGTCCGCGCTTGCCGGGATCAGCTCCGGTCCGCCGAACAGCGGCGCCTGAGGCCGAACAGCGGCGCCTGAGTTGCCGAACAGTGGCGCCTGAGGCCGAACAGTGGCGCCTGAGGCCGAACAGTGGCGCCTGAGTTCCAGACAAGGCGGCGCGGCTGGGGCCCCGCAGGCATGCACATGCCCGCGCTGGCCCACTACCGGGCCAAGGTGGCCTGACGGCGGGCCTCGAAGACGGAGGCCACCGCCGGGAGGGCGCGCCGCATGACGTGTGCCCCGCATGCCTGCCGGGTCCTCGTGCGTGTCATCACCTGGCCCACGTACGTCACATATGGCCCTTCGAGTAGTAGTACCGCTCGATGCCCGTCATGTCGTGGTCGCCCCGCCCGCTCTCGAAGTCCGGGGACTCCTTGATGTCGCCCTTCGTGGCGTTCAGGTACAGGGTCCTGCTCTCGTGGTCGATCCGCTTCACGAGCCCGGCCGGCACCAGCACCCGGTGACCGAAGATCCACGGCCCGGTCTCCACCACGAGATACGACCGGACGACGTCCTCTGAGTGCTTGTCGACCTTTCCGATGGAACCGTCGGTCGCCTCGACCTTGTACCCGATGAGCTGCGCCCCCGGTGCGTATCCCGCAGACTCGGAAAATCCCCAGATATCTGCACCCATGGCGTTGTCCTTTCCTCTGCATGTGCCCGTACCCGCCGTCGGCCGGCTCAACCGGCGACCGCCGGCGGGTCGGGTGTGCGCCGAGGCCTGGAAAGGGGCGGGCCCGCAGCGGCGAATCCAGGACCGCCGGGCGGACGCCGGCCGAGGTCGTCTCGTCGGGCCGCCGCGGCGAACTGCGTTCCCGCAAGGGCGCAGGGGCCGACTTGCACCAGCTCCATGAGGAGGCCGAGTCCGGCACCATCGACGGCCGCTCGAAAGAGGAACAAGACGGAGCTGCGCCCCCGAGTTGGGTTACGACGGAGTGCTCGGAGTTTCACGGCCCGCTTCGGATGCCCGCCGAGAAAATAGTAGCCATGTACATAGTAGTCATGTACTGTATAGGTGTGAGTTCAGCAGCTGAGAGCGCCACGGCGGGGTTTCTGGTCTGGCGCCTGTCGATGAAGTGGCGGGTGGCCGTCGACCGGGCGGTCGCGCCGCTGGGTCTGACCCATGCCCAGTACGCGTTGATGGCCTCGCTGTACGGCATGCGGCGCTCCGGGCTGCGGCCCAGTCAGCGCCGGCTCGCCGACCACACAGGGCTCGAACCTTTGTACGTTTCCAAGCTCGCCCGCGCCCTGGAGGCCGCCGGACTCGTCGCCCGCACCCGGGACCCGAGCGACCCGCGCGCCATGCAGCTGTCGCTCACCGAGCAAGGGTGCGACGTCACACGTCGCGCGATCAACGTGGTCCAGGGCCTGCTGGACCAGTTGCTGGAGCCGCTCGGGGGACAGGACAGCCCGCGTACACGGCAGTTCACCCGCGAGCTGGCGACCCTGCTCGATGCACCTCTTCATCCGCACACCGAGAACGACAAGGAGCAGTCATGACCACCACCGCACCCACGGCCAATGGCCGGGTCATCGCTTTGGCGCACTATGCCGGGCGTGCCCTCCTGGAGGGCGTGCTGGCCCGCCACGGCGCCACGTTCCAGCAGAGTGTGACGCTCCGGGCCCTCGTGGTCGCGGGCGAGTCCATCGGCCGCGACGAACTCGTCGGCGACGTCAGCGGCTCGCTGAAGACCGACGAGTCGGTCGTGCGCGGTGTGGTCGACGAGCTGACGGCGGCGAAGCTGCTGGAGGAGGACCCGGCGGAGGCGTCCCGGATACGGCTCACGGACGCCGGACGGGAGCTCTACGAGAGCACCGGCGCAGAGACCGCCGAGATCTCCGCCCGGCTGTACGCCGGTATTCCGGCCGAGGACCTTGCGGTCGCCGGCCGCGTGTTGGGGCTGGTCACGCAGCGCGCGAACGCTGAGCTGGCCCGCGCCTGAGGTTCTGTCCCGCTCCTCACGGTCGGAGCCGGTTGCCCGCTGTCCCGGCGTGATGACCGGCGACGGCGGGGCCCTCTCTCCGTTGCGACGGGGCCTTCGACGGTGGCAGGAGCAAGGATCTCGGCAATCCTCACTCCTGCTGGTCCGAGGCACTTCCACGTTCGTGAGCTGGACGGCCGGCCACGCGAAAGCCGGGACCGGAGCCCGGTGCCGGGCGGGTCAGTCGTTGCGTCGCGGTTTGCCGAACTCTTCGATCAGCACGGGATACTGCTCCCCACCGTGCCCGGCGGCGATCGAGCGCTCGGCCATTTCCTTGATCAACTTCGGTAGTTCGGCGTTGACGCCCACCGCCTCGCTCTCCTCTATCAAGTGCGCCATCGACCGCACCTCGGTCTCCAGGGCCGACACCTCGGCCGGGAAGGAGCCGCTGTCGATCTGCTCGGCGTACCCAGGCAGCCATTCGGCCACACCGGCAGCAATCTGCTGCGCAAACGGCGCATACGTGGCCGCGTCGACACCGGCCGTCCTGAGCAGGGCAGTGCCCTGGAGCCAGGCGTTCAGGACGCTCCACATCATGGCCAGTCCGGCCACGTCGTACAGGGACGCCAGCCCATGGTCCGCGCCAAGGTAGGTGACGGTGCCGAGCGCGTCGAGTGTCGACTTGTGCGCCTCGAAGTGCGACTGCGGCCCGCTGTGCAGAATCACCGCCTCGGCGGACCCGATCGCCGACGGGATGGCCATGATGGCGCCGTCCAGGTAATGGGCTCCGCGCTGCTCGGCCCACCGGGCGGCGTCCCGGGCCTGGGCTGAGTCGCCCGAGGTCACGTTGATCAACATTGTGCCGTCCAGCGCGATGTCGCGCGCGCCGAGCAGCTCGTGCACGGCCTGGTAGTCGGTGACGCACATGATCGTCAGGGAACCTGCCTTGAGCGCGTCGCCAAGCGTTGGCGCCAGCCGTGCGCCCTCGGCCACCAGTTGGGCGGCCTTGGAGGTCGTCCGGTTCCACACGGTTGTGGGATGTCCGGCCTTCAGGAACGCGCCGGCGAGTGCCTGGCCCATCCGTCCAAGTCCGATGACTGTCACGGGTGTATCGGTTCTGTTGTTCATGGCAGCATCGTCAACGTTGATACCGGTGTGAAGGTCAAGCGAGGTTTCGATGCGGATCGGGGAACTGGGTCGTCGGACGGGCGTCAACGCCCATCAGTTGCGCTATTACGAGGCCCAGGGCCTGCTGGAGGCAGACCGCGGCGCGAATGGATACCGCGAGTACGACGAGAACGCCGTGCTGCGGGTGAAGCAGATCCGGCACCTGCTGGGCGCCGGTTTGTCCTCCGAGGACATCGCGTACCTGCTGCCCTGTGCGGTCGGAGAGGCCCCGGAGCTGCCCGGCTGTGCCGAGTTGTTGGCCGCGATGCGGTCACGGCTGCGGCGACTGGACGATCAGATGGAGAGGCTCGCTCAGTCCCGCGACGCTCTTGCCGACTACATCGATGCAGCCGAACGCATGGGCAGCGCGAACTACCCGCCCTTCGACGACGCCGACTTGGAGCCCGTCCCCGCCTGAGCAGCCGGCGTGTCCCGGACTGCGGAACCGTCGGTCCCGCCCAGCACGGGCGGGCGCCGGGCACCATCACGGCGAAGGAGCACCACGCGGCGTCCGCGCACCACAAGGCCGCCCCGCCCTGGTGCGGCACCAGGGTCCGCGAGTCCGCGGCAGGGGAACGAGGTCGCTGCGTAATAAGGGGCTCGCGGCTAACGGCCGCGACTCCTCCTGAACGCCGTCGTCGGCCAACAGCCCCTCCCGCAGCGTCGACAGGACGCGCGTCAGTAGTCGGGACACATGCATCTGGGAGATCCCGAGCCGCTCGCCGATTTCCGACTGGGTCAGCTCCTCGCCGAAGCGCAGCGACAGGATCGTCCGTTCCCGCTCGGGCAGACCGGCGATCAGCGGCTTCAGGCACTCCAGGCACTCGACGATGTCGAGCGCCGGCTCCTCGGCGCCCAGTCGTCGGGCCAGAGGGCTCACTGCGTCGTCGTCCTCGAGGGGCTCCATGGACCGGGCGACGTATCCGTTGGCGGCACGCTGGCCCTCCACCACTTCGGCCTCGGTCACGCCGAGTCGGTCGGCGAGTTCGGCCGTGGTGGGGGCGTGTCCCAGTTCCTGTTCCAGGCCGTCGTACGCCTTGGCGAGGTCCAGGCGCAGTTCCTGGAGCCGCCGGGGTACGCGGACTGCCCAACTGGTGTCGCGGAAGAAGCGCTTGATCTCGCCGACGATGGTGGGCAGCGCGAAAGAGGTGAACTCGACCTCGCGTTCGACATCGAAGCGGTTGATCGCCTTGATCAGGCCGACCGTGCCGACCTGCACGATGTCCTCCATGGGCTCGCTGCGGTCGCGGAAGCGGCCTGCCGCGAACTTCACCAGGCTCAGGTTCAGTTCCACCAGAGAGTTACGGACGTACGAGTACTCCGCCGTTCCCTCTTCCAGTGTGTGCAGTCGCCGGAAGAGGGCCACCGACAGGGCCCTCGCGTCCATCGTGCTGATGGTCCGGGGATCCGGAATCTCCGGGAGGCCGTCCGGTGCTGCCGACCGCCCCGGCCGGGCGGCACGGACGTCAGCGTCTCGGGTGAAGCGGGACATGAGGCTCCTTCGAGGAGGTGGGGCCTGCGTCACCGACTGCGGCGGGACGGTCGGTCGACCTCCACTCTCCTGATGCCCATTTGTTCTGATTTGATGCCTTTTACCCCCGTCGTCATGCCCCCTGCGGGTGCGTAGCGTGAGGGGTGTAGAACCGTGTGTGCTCGCCCCAGCCCTTTCTGTCAGGGCAGGTAGCGCTCCAGTGCCGCGGCGCCTTTCTCCTCGATCTCTTTGCGGGCGCGTTCGACGTTCGCGGGCGTGCATTCACGGCCGGACGCCATCACCAGATCCTCGGGGTCGAAGGGGCGTTCCGATCCGGTCCAGATCCGCATCGGCGCCCTTGTGCGCTCCGGCTCTTCGCTCTTGTCCTGCGTCATGTTCTGCCTCCGGGCGAATCCCGTGTCATGTGGCTGAGTACCAGCATCACGCCGGATCGCCCTGAGCGCAGCCCGGATGCGCGTACGAATTCGGTGCGTGTGCAGACGATGACGGGCCGGGGTGTCGCACCGGCCGCGACACCCCGGCCCGTCATCGCCGCGGGAGGTCCCTCGGCTCAGGCGATCGACGCCGAGACGATCGCCGCCACCGCGAGATTGCACGACGCCGTCACCCAGACCGCCGGGTGCGGCTCCGCCTCGACCAGGGTTGCGCCCAGCTTGCCCGGCGTGACCAGGTCGACGATCAGGAACGCAACCGCCATCAGCACGAGTCCGAGGACGCCGAACGCCGCCGTCGACACAAGGCCCTTGCCGAAGTCGTCGTACGTGGTCCAGATCGAGGTGAAGACAATTCCTCCGATACCGAGCAGGGCCGAGCTCAGCAGCACCGCCGCATTGCGGTTGCGCTCCTCCCAGATCTGCCGGCCGAGCTTGCCGGGCGTCAGCAGGTCCACCAGGACGATGCCGAGGATCAGCAGAACCACACCGAGGGCACCGTAGGCGGTGGCCCGGCCAAGTCCATTGACTATGTCGGTCATTGGGAAGCCAGTCTCCGTGTCTGAAATTGATCGTGGTCAAGGCGCGGCAAAATCTATCGCACGGGCACCGTCTGCCCCACGGGCCTCGGCATTCCTGCCTCGGGAGCCCCGGCAGTGCGGGGCCCCGGCCTGTCGGTCGGCTTACGGTGCCGGGAAAGCCGGGTTCGTGTGCAGGGCGCGGCGGAAGACCGTTCGTCGCGGCCGCGGCGAACGGAGACGACCGGCGTGTACGGGGCACCCTGCACACCGGCGTGTGCGCCGTACCGACCCCAGGGCCTGAGCGGTCGATGCGGTTCCCGGTACAGGGGGAGTGACGAGCACCTGGTGTGTGGAGACTCTTCGAGGGCGAGGGCGAGGGCGAGGGCGAGGGCGAGGGCGAGGGCGAGGGCGAATCAAGGCGGTCAGAGCCGCGTCCCGGAAGACATGTGTTTCCGCGCGGCCGGCCCCCTGATCGAGGAGACCCGTCGCGTGCCTGGATGTGATCACGGACGTACAGACGTGACGGGGCTCTCGATGCGGCGCAGTGCGCCGTTCCGTACCCTGGTTCCGCCTGTCGGCCGTGACGGTGGAGTGCAAGGTCCGGGAGCGTCTCGGCATGCGCTCCGCGCGGTGTCGGGAAACTCGGCAACCGGACAGCACGAACACCGGAAAAGCAGCCGGGAAGCTGGCCGTTGTAGAGTGAAAAGACCGCCCTTGACCTGCAAAGGCAGGCAGGGAGCCGCACTCCGGGAGCGCTCAATGCTGCGTACTCTGTTCAAGTCCAAGATCCACCGGGCCACCGTCACCCATGCCGACCTCCACTACGTCGGCTCCGTGACGGTCGACGCCGACCTGATGGAGGCAGCCGATCTGCTCCCGGGCGAGCTCGTCCACATCGTCGACATCGACAACGGCGCCCGGCTCGAGACCTATGTCATCGAGGGTGAGCGGGGCTCCGGCGTCATCGGCATCAACGGTGCCGCGGCCCACCTCGTGCACCCCGGCGACCTGGTGATCCTCATCAGTTACGCCCAGGTCGACGATGCCGAGGCCCGGACCCTGGTGCCCCGGGTCGTCCATGTCGACGCCGAGAACCGCATCGTCGAGCTCGGCACCGACCCCTCCAGGCCGGTGCCCGGCACAGACACGGAGAGCAGCCCGCACTCCGTTCCTGCGGCCGCCGCGCGGATCTGACCAACCACTGCCGGACCGGAATCGTGCGCTCGGGGGTTTGCCATGGCTGAGCGCGAGCTCCGTGACGACAGGGAGGGCGGACGACTCGAGGCGTACGAGGACGGCGAGTTCGCCGGGCACATCGCCTACTTCACGATGGATGGCGAGCCCCCTGCGCTCGTCGCGGTGCACACCGTCGTGGAGACCGGGCACGAGGGCAAGGGCATGGCAGGCTCGCTGGTACGCGAGTTCTACGCGATGGCCGCCCGAGAGGGTGTCCCGGTCGTACCGCTGTGCCCGTACGCCGCGAAGTGGGCCGAGCGCCACCCCGGCGAGGCGCCGGTGCCCCCGGCCGGGGTGGTGGACGCCGCCGTGCGTCAGCTCAAGGACCACCCCGGTCTGTGACACCCCGGTCCGCGGCTGCCGCTGCCGGTACCGACGGGTGCAGCCGACGAGTGGAGCCGACGAGTGGAGCCGACGAGCGTGGGCACGCGCAAAGGGAGAACCTGGAGCCGTACGGCCCACTGACCCCGGGAGACCCAGCGATGACTCACCCGAACCCCGACCCCGTACCGCCCGCGCCCACTCCGCCGCCGGGACCGGGACCAGGTCCTGGGCCCGACCCCGTACCGCCCGCGCCCACTCCGCCGCCCGGACCGGGGCCGGGCCCCGCGCCGGGCCCCGTGCCCCCGCCCCAGCCACCTCCCGGTCCCGCGCCGGACCCGATCCCCAGGCCACCGGGACCCGACCCGGTGCCCGAACCGGAACCACAGCCGGGGCCCATGCAATGACCGGTGCCTGACCGGCGGAGCGACGGGTGCACCGACCCGCCCGGGTCGGTGCACCCGTCGCTCCGCGGGCCCGTGGCTCAGTCGGTGGTGACCTCCGACCGGTCACCGCCCCACAGCGTGTGGAACGACCCGTCGCGGTCGGTGCGCCGGTAGGTGTGCGCACCGAAGAAGTCCCGCTGTCCCTGGGTGAGCGCCGCGGGCAGCCGTCGCGCGCGCAGCGCGTCGTAGTACGCCAGCGCGGCCGAGAACCCCGGCGTCGGAACGCCCTGCCGCGCCGCGGCAGCCACCACCGCACGCCAGTCGTCCTGCGCCGCGCCGATCTCCTCGGCGAACTGCTTGTCGGACAGAAGGCTCGGCAGCTCGGGACGGGCGTCGTAGGCGGCGCGGATCCGGTCCAGGAACGCGGCCCTGATGATGCACCCCGCCCGCCAGATCGCCGCCACCGCGCCCGGGTCGATGCCCCAGTCGTAGGCGTCGCTGCCGGCCTGGATCTGGTGGAAACCCTGTGTGTACGACACGATCTTCGACGCGTACAGCGCCTGCTCGACCTGGGCGGCGAAGTGCTCCGCGTCCTCCCCGGAGAGAGGCTGCGCCACCGGTCCCGGGAGGTCGCGCGAGGCCTCGCGCAGATCGGCATGGCCCGAGAGCGAGCGGGCGAAGACCGCCTCGGCGATGCCCGAGACGGGCACCCCCAGATCCAGCGCGATCTGGACCGTCCAGCGGCCGGTCCCCTTCTGCTCGGCCCGGTCCGCGACGATGTCGACGAACGGCTTTCCTGTCCCTGCGTCCGTGTGCGCCAGCACCTCGGCCGTGATCTCGATCAGATACGAGTCGAGGCGGCCGGTGTTCCAGCCCCGGAACGTCTCGGCGATCTTCGCGGGGGAGTATCCGGCCACAGCTCGCAACAGGTGGTACGCCTCGGCGATCAGCTGCATGTCCGCGTACTCGATGCCGTTGTGCACCATCTTCACGAAGTGGCCCGCGCCGTCGGGGCCGATGTGGGCCGTGCAGGGCGTGCCGTCGGCCGCCTTGGCGGCGATCTTCTCCAGCAGCGGGCCGAGCGAGGTGTACGACTCCGCCGAGCCGCCCGGCATGATGCTCGGCCCGTGCAGGGCCCCCTCCTCGCCGCCCGAAATGCCCACGCCCACGAAGTGGATGCCGCGCTCCCGCAGCTCGCGTTCGCGGCGCCGGGTGTCGGCGAAGTGCGCGTTGCCGCCGTCGATGATGACGTCACCGGGCTCGAGCAGAGGAGCGAACTCCTCGATCACGGCATCCGTCGGATCGCCCGCCTTGACCATGATGACCAGGCGCCGGGGCCTCTCCAGAGCGGCGACGAATTCCTCGGCGCTCTCGGCCGGGACGAAGGAGCCCTCGTCGCCGAATGCCTCGACCAGCTCGCGTGTCCTGGCCGCTGTCCGGTTGTGCACGGCGACCGTGAAGCCGTTGCGTGCGAAGTTCCGGGCGAGATTGCGGCCCATCACCGCAAGCCCGGTGACGCCGATCTGGGCGGTACCGCTCATACATGTGCTCCTGGAGTGCGTCGAGTCCGTCGGAAGTGCCCCTCCCGTGGCCAGTATGAATACGGGGCACGGGAGCCGGGTGTTCATGGGAGCACGAGTCGCCCGCGCGGCGCAGAGCCGCCACGCCGCGCCGACGGCCGTGCAACGCACACGATCCGGCGCCCCGCTCGTACCCCGCTCGTACCCCGTTCGCGCCCCTTGTCAGGGCCAGTTGGGAACGTTTAGCTTGGGCGGCTGTTGATGGCTTCCAGGGGGGATTCATGGCCGTTCGCGGAAAGCACCGCCGCTACCAGCCGAGCCGTATCAACCGGGCATCGCTCACGGTCACCGCGGGCAGCGCCGGAATGGCGCTGCCGCTGATCGGCGCGGCCCCCGCTGATGCCGCACCCGTGGACGTCTGGGACAAGGTCGCGACCTGCGAGTCCACGAACAACTGGCACATCAACACCGGGAACGGCTACTACGGCGGGCTGCAGTTCAGCCAGTCGACCTGGGAGGAGTACGGCGGCAGGGCCTACGCCCCGCGCGCCGACCTGGCCACCAAGGGCCAGCAGATCGCCATCGCCGAGAAAGTGCTCGAGGGGCAGGGGCCGGGAGCGTGGCCGGCCTGCTCCTTACGCGCCGGACTCACCCGCGGCGCCGACGCGCCCGCCGTCAGCACGGAGCGGCAGCGTGCGGCGAAGGCCGCGCCCGCCCGGACCGCGCGGTCGAAGGCCACCCCCACCACCGTCCCCACCCAGCGCGAGATGTACACGGTGGCGCGCGGCGACTCGCTGTCCGGGATCGCGGGGACCCAGCGGGTCAAGGGCGGCTGGCAGGCCCTCTACGAGGCCAACCGTGCCGTCGTCGGTGATGATCCGGACCTCATCATCCCGGGCCAGCGACTGCGCATCCAGGTCACGGCCAACCGTCCCGCGAGCCCCGCGCAGCCGAAGAGCCGGGACAAGGGTGAGCCGGCGAAGTCCCGTCCCGCCGCGTCGCAGCAGGCCGCAGCGAAGCCCGCCCCGCAGAAGCGGCAGGAACAGCAGAAGCAGCACAAGCAGCAGTCGAGGCAGCGCAGCGACAGGGCCGAGCGCACGACCACCCACACCGGGTTCAGCGCGCCCGTCACCGCGAGCCCCGGCACTCCGTACCGCAAGGCCGGTGCAGCCTGGTCGAGCGGCTACCACACGGGTGTGGACTTCCCGGTGCCCACCGGCACCTCGGTGAAGGCCGTCGCCCCCGGCCGGGTCGTCTCGGCCGGCTGGGCGGGTGCCTACGGATACGAGATCGTCATCCGCCACGCCGACGGCAGGTACAGCCAGTACGCGCATCTCTCGGCGCTCAACGTACGTGCAGGACAGCAGGTCAACGGCGGGCAGCGGATCGCCCGTTCAGGATCCACCGGCAACAGCTCGGGTCCGCACCTCCATTTCGAGGTGCGAACGGGGCCGGGGTACGGCTCCGACGTCGATCCGCTCGCCTACCTCAGGGCACGCGGCGTCACGGTCTGAGAGGGCGTCGGCCGGTGTTCCCGCCCGCCGCCGCGCGGTGAGCAGGACCAGCCCCGTGGCGGCCACGGCCGCGCACACCAGGGCGAGGACGGTGCCGGTCATGCCGTACCGGAACCGCTCGCCGAAGAGCGTGATCCCCACCGCTGCCGCGACGACCGGATTCACCACGGTCACCGTCGCCAGCGGGGCGGCCAGGCCCGCGCCGCGGTACGACGCCTGCGACAGCAGCAGCCCCGTCGTGGCCAGGCCGGCTATCACCAGCAGGCTCGGCAGCAACTCGGCCGTCAGGCCGGCCGACGACTTCCCGAGGTCCTCCGCCACGATCTTCGTGAACACCGAGGCCACTCCGAACGCCACGCCCGCGCCGCCCGCGAGCACCACGCCGCGCAACACCGGCCGGCGCATCCGGAGGGCGGCGACGAACAGGGCGGCGGCGGTTCCGAACGCCGCCGCGGCCAACACCAGGCGCCCCTCGGTGCCCGGCGCACGGGAATCCGCCGACCCGGTCAGGGCCAGCAGCCCGGCGAGCCCCACGGTGGCCAGGAGCGCTCCCCGCCGGGCCCGCGCCCCTGCGCCACTGCTCCCGGACAGTGCGGCCATGGGCAGGGCGAAGACGATGGTCAGCGCGCCGAGCGGCTGGACCACGCTCAGCGGCCCGTACGCCAGCGCCATGACATGCAGCAGCCCGCCCGCCCCGGTCAGTCCCGCCGCGACCCACCAGCGGGTGCTGCGCACCAGGGCGTACGGCCCGCCGGGCACCCCGGCGGCCACCCGCTCCTGCACGATCGCCGCGGCCGCATAGGCGACCGCGGAGACCAGGGAAAGCAGCACGGAGAGTGCGAGGGAGCTCATGATCTACACGATCTCCCCCGGGGACCGGCCCCGTCGTCGTCCTTGAGCAGGCAATGCCTCCTACTACCGACGGAGTACGGGAGTACGTGCGTACGGCTCCGGAGGTGGTCCCCAGGGCGGACCGGCCGGGCCGGCCTGTGCTTCGATGGGGGCGGGAGTACGAGCGGATCGGGGCGGCGGGTGGATCTGGAGCGGCTGGATTCCGTAGGGGGATTCTTCGCGGTGCGGACCGGTGACCCCGGGGTCGGACACCGTCCGCTCGCCCGCCTGTACGCGGGGGAGCTCGCACCGCTCACCGCCCGGGTGGACCTGGTCGCGGCCCGCCTGGGCACGCCCGAGCGGAGGGCCGCCGCGTCGATCGCGCATCTGGGGCTCGTCGCGCGGCTCTGGTCCACGGCGCTGGGGCCCGCCGCACTCTACGGCGAGTTCCCCGATCCGACGGCCGAAGCCCTCCACTGGGCGCCGGACCTCACCGCACCCGACGATCTGCGCTGGGGGAGGGCACAGCCTCTGCCGGGGACCGTCGATGCCCTTCGCGAGGCCGTCCACTTCGGTCATCTCGTGCCGCTCGCCCAGGCGTTCCGCCACGAAGTGCGGATCTCGCCCCGGCTGCTGTGGGGCAACGCAGGCTCCGCACTCGCCGGAGCGCTGCGCGAACTGAACCGCTGGGCACGGGCGAACGGCCGCCCCGAGGTCGCCGGGCGTGCCGCTGACCTCACCGCCGGGCTGCTGGAACATCCCGATCTCATGGGCACCGTCCGCGGCCCTGCGCTGCGCAGGACCACCTGCTGTCTCTACTACCGCATTCCCGGTGGCGGGCTGTGCGGCGACTGCGTCTTCGACCGGGCCCCCGGACGATAGGGGCGCGTCCCGCGCCGCGACGGTCTTCCGCCGCGCGCACATCTGAGTGACCATCAAGGGATGAGGGTGGCACTGCTCACACGCGAGTACCCGCCGGATGTCTACGGCGGCGCCGGAGTCCATGTGGAGTTCCTCGCCCGGGAGTTGCGCACGTTGACCGACGTCGACGTGCATGCCTGGGGCACATCTGCGGGTGCCGGCGCGGCTTTCGCCGAGCCGGGCGGAGCCGTGCGGCACACGGCCCTCGCCGGGCTCGACGGCGCCAACGAGGCCCTGCGCGCCTTCTCCGTCGATCTGTCGATGGCCGCGGCGGTCCAGGGCCGGGACGTCGTGCACTCCCACACCTGGTACACCAACCTCGCCGGCCATGTCGCCAAGCTGCTGTACGGCGTGCCGCACATCGTGACTCGCACTCGCTGGAGCCGTTGCGGCCGTGGAAGGCCGAGCGGCTCGGCGGCGGCTACGCCCTGTCCGGCTGGGCGGAGCGGACCGCGATCGAGGCCGCGGACGCGGTCATCGCCGTTTCGCACGGCATGCGTGCCGACATCCTCGACTGCTATCCCGCCGTGGACCCGGCCAGGGTCCGGGTCGTCCACAACGGCATCGACACCCGGCTCTACCGGCCCGATACCGGCACCGACACACTGCGGCGCATCGGCATCGACCCCCTCCGGCCGTACGTCCTCTTCATCGGCCGAATCACCCGGCAGAAGGGCGTCCCCCATCTGCTGCGCGCAGCCAGGGCCCTCGACCCCGGCGCCCAGCTGGTGCTGTGTGCCGGAGCGCCCGACACGCCGGAAACCGGCGCCGAGTTCAGGGTGCTCGTCGAGGAGCTGGAACGGGTGCGCGACGGCGTGCACTGGATTCCCGAAATGCTGCCACGCCCCGAGGTGGTGCAACTCCTGAGCCACGCGGCCGTGTTCGTCTGCCCTTCGGTGTACGAGCCGCTGGGCATCGTGAACCTCGAGGCGATGGCCTGCGGCACGGCGGTCGTGGCGTCGGCCGTCGGCGGCATTCCCGAGGTCGTCGATGACGGACTGACCGGGTTGCTCGTGCCGTACGACGCCCGGCATCCGGGCAACTTCGAGGCGGGGCTGACCGAAGCCCTGAACCGGGTGCTCGACGACCCGGCCGGCGCACGTCGTATGGGCGCTGCGGGCCGGGAGCGCGCGGTCACCGAGTTCGGCTGGGACCGGGTGGCCCGGCGTACGTACGACGTGTACGAGGAGATGCTCAAGCCGAGCTGACGGCCTGGGCCGACGGTGTGAGGGGGCACGATGCGCGGTGGACCTTCGGTGCTCGGGATCGTCCTGGCAGGCGGGGAGGGCAAACGGCTGATGCCGCTCACCGCCGACCGTGCGAAACCGGCGGTCACCTTCGGCGGAACGTACCGGCTCGTCGACTTCGTGCTGTCCAACCTGGTCAACGGGGACATCCTGCGGATCTGTGTGCTGACGCAGTACAAGTCCCACTCCCTCGACCGTCACATCACCACCACGTGGCGGATGTCCGGCCTCCTGGGCAACTATGTGACACCTGTGCCCGCACAGCAGCGGCTCGGCCCACGCTGGTATCTGGGCAGCGCCGACGCCATCCTCCAGTCCCTCAACCTGGTCCATGACGAACAGCCGGACTACGTCGCGGTGTTCGGTGCCGACCATGTCTACCGGATGGATCCGCGGCACATGCTGAAGCAGCACATCGAGAGCGGTGCGGGCGTCACCGTCGCCGGGATCAGGGTGCCGCGCGTCGACGCCTCGTCGTTCGGGGTCATCGGTCCCGCCCGGGACGGCTCCAGGGTGGAGCGCTTCCTGGAGAAACCCACTGACCCTCCGGGACTCCCGGGCGACCCGGGTCATGTCTTCGCGTCCATGGGCAACTACGTCTTCACCACCAAGGTGCTGGTCGACGCACTCCACCGGGACGCCGAGGACGCGCACTCGGTGCATGACATGGGGGGCTCGATCCTGCCGATGCTCACGGAGCGCGGTATGGCGCAGCTCTATGACTTCCATGGAAACCATGTGCCGGGGGAGAGCCCTGCCGAGCACGGCTACTGGCGGGATGTGGGCACTCTCGACTCGTACTACGAATCCCATATGGATCTGATCGCGGACCAGCCCGTCTTCAGCCTCGAGAACCGGCACTGGCCCTTCTACACCCACCCCGGGCAGCTGCCGCCCGCGAGATTCTGCGCGGGCGGGATCGCGAGCGACGCGGTCGTCGGCCCCGGCTGTGTGATCCGGGGCCAGGTCACCCGGTCCGTTCTCTCGCCCGGAGTGACCGTCGGACCGGGCGCGGTCGTCCAGGGTTCGGTCCTGCACGACAACGTCAGGGTCGGACGGGGTGCGGTGGTGCGCGGGGCCGTCCTGGACAAGAACGTCGACGTCCCGCCCGGGGCCACGATCGGCGTCAATCCGGAGCGGGACGAGGAGCTCTACACGGTGTCGAAGGGTGGGGTCATCGCCCTGGGCAAGGGGCAGCCGGTGCTGTGACATCACGGCGCCGGCCGGCCCGGTCGCTGTCCGCACGCGGGGGCCGGCCTGCGTTGCCTCCGGTTCGATCCGGCCCGCCCCCGAGCCGGTGGGGGCGGGCCGGCCCGTATCAGGCCCCGCCATCCATCCGTCGGATGCGACTCTCCGTGGTGGTGTTCTCCGCGGAGGGTCACGTTCGGCTCGCTCCGGGCTGTGGCCCGGGAGGAGCCGAAGTGCTCCGGCGTTGCCCTGCCGGGTGCCCGGCAGCATCGGGGTTGGCGTCCGTGCTCCCGGCTGACGTAAAGTTCCGCTTTTGGAATCCACAACGGGACACCATCCACGGGACACAGGGAACGGAACGGCAGCGGCGATGACGGTGACACAGGACGGCCCCGGCCAGGAGTGCGGGCCGGACCAGGAATTCGGGCCCGGTATCGACCCGCAGCGCCTGTCCGTCTGCCTGAGCGTTCTCGAGGAGCTCGACCGGCTGGAGGTCGACCACCCCGACGCGATCACCGTCCGCCGGGCCACCGCCGGGATCTACCGGACCGTGAAGCAGCGACGCCGCCAGGAGCGCCGGGCCGCCAAGACCGCCCACGACAAGGCGGTCACCGAGGCCACCGCCACCGGCTCCGCAGAGCGCATCGACGACGAGACGCAGGGAGTGCTCCCCTCCTCCTCCGTGGTGGGAGAGATCGCGGGCATACTCCGGCGCCCCCGGTCCTGCTACATCTGCAAGGCCCGGTATGTCGAGGTCGATGCCTTCTACCACCAGCTCTGCCAGAAGTGCGCCGCCGAGAACCGGGCCCGCCGTGACGCCCGCACCGACCTCACCGGCCGGCGTGCACTGCTCACCGGCGGCCGCGCCAAGATCGGGATGTACATCGCGCTGCGGCTGCTGCGCGACGGCGCCCACACCACCATCACGACGCGTTTCCCGAACGACGCGATCCGTCGTTTCAAGGCGATGCCGGACAGTGACGAGTGGATCCACCGTCTCAAGATCGTCGGCATTGATCTGCGTGACCCGGCGCAGGTCGTGGCGCTCGCCGACTCGGTCGCCGCAGCGGGGCCGCTCGACATCCTGATCAACAATGCCGCGCAGACGGTGCGCCGCTCCCCGCAGGCCTACCGCGAGCTCGTTGCCGCAGAGGACGCTCCGCTGCCCGCGGGCGAGCTCCCCTCCGCCCAGGTGATCGGCACCTTCGGCAGTGGCGGTGTCGACCGGGTCGCCGCGCTGCCCGCCGCCCGCTCCGAGATGTCCGACGAGGCGCTCACCGCCCAGGACGTCACCGATCTGGCTCTGGTCTCCGGTTCGGCCTCGCTCGCCAGGATCGAGGCGGGGACCGCCATCGATGCCGGAGGCCTGGTCCCCGACCTGCACGACACCAACAGCTGGATCCAGACGGTGTCCGAGGTCGACCCGGTCGAACTGCTCGAAGTGCAGCTGTGCAACTCGACGGCGCCGTTCATCCTCATCAGCAGGCTCCGTCCGGCGATGGCCGCCTCCTCCGCGAAGCGGAAGTACGTCGTGAACGTGTCCGCCATGGAGGGTGTCTTCAGCCGTGGCTACAAGGGCGCGGGTCACCCGCACACCAATATGGCCAAGGCGGCGCTGAACATGCTCACCCGCACCAGCGCCCAGGAAATGTTCCAGGCGGACGGCATCCTGATGACCGCCGTCGACACCGGCTGGATCACCGACGAGCGCCCGCACCCCGACAAGATCCGTCTCGCCGCCGAGGGCTTCCATGCCCCGCTCGATCTGGTCGACGGCGCCGCCCGTGTCTACGACCCGATCGTGCGCGGCGAGGACGGCGAGGACTTGTACGGCTGCTTCCTCAAGGACTACGCACAGGCCAACTGGTAACCCGTTCGGCCGTAACCCCCGGGCGAGCAGGGCCGCCCGGGGGTTTGCTTTTACCCGATGGGCCGTCATCTCTGTGCGTTTTCCTGTACAGAAACACCCAATGTGACGTTCCCCATCGAGCGCAGGGGCGCTCATTTGGTTACGCTGGAGCGCACGGACGGCAAACAAGGGCCCACGAAACCCCTCGGCCGCCCTGGGACAGGCCCGCTACCACGGCCGCGATCCCGCCAGAGAACGGCGCCACCGCGACCGAAAGCCCCTAGTCCCCCTGTTACGCGACGCAGAGGAGTGCGCGGTGACAACTGAAGTGACCAAGCAGGAGAAGCGGCCTGCCCAACGAGGCGAACGGCTGGCCGGCAGAATCCGGCGCGCCGACGAGCTCGGCAGCCTCGAGGTCTGGGCCAGATCCGCACCGATCCGGCTCGCCGGATACGAGGACGACCTCGAGGAGCCGCACATCCTGCCCGGCGTCGACTGAGCCGGTTGCCGGAGTTCATACCCCCTGTCCCGTCGGGACAGGGGGTATGTCGTTGCTTTTCTCCTGTTTGCCCTGCTTTCACACCCGTTCGGTCGTCACGACGGTCGTGCTCAGCCGGGTCGGCGGCAGGAAGTCGCGCAAGTAGCGCCGCTGCCAGCAGGCGCCGGTGGCACGCAGTTGACGCCAGCTCGTGAACTCGTAGTGGTAGAGCCGGGCGCGGATGTACAGCGGCGGTGCGTCGGGGAACGGATTGCGGCGCAGCAGCTTCAGCGTGTCGCGGTCGTTGTCGAGCAGCCGCTCGACGAAGCCGCCGAACCAGGGCCGGGCATATGCGGGGGACAGCGCCGCGAACCACATGAGCCAGTCGAGCCGCAGATGGTACGGGGCGAACTGGCGGGGCCATCGCCGGATGTCTCCCGGTTTGCCGTGGAACTCGTACTCCCGCCACACCGTGCCGGAGCGCAGCACCGCCTCGTCCGTGCCCTCCACGACGACCTCGAACCTGACCCGCCCGACCGTGCCGAACGCCCCGTAGGTGTTGACCAGGTGCAGAGGGTCGAACGAGCGGTTCATCGCCTGTCGCCGCGAGAGCAGATTGCGCACCGGGCGGTGGCTGAGGACCAGGACGAGCACGGTCACGGCGATGACGAGGACCTCGTACCAGAGCGGCGGGGCCGGAAGCGGATGCGGCCCGGCGAAACCGGTGAACAGGGAGGTGTCGACGGCGGACAGCGCCAGCGCGATCGTCAGCCAGTTCAGCCAGGAGAAGTTTCCCGACAGGACCAGCCACAGCTGGGTCACGACCATCAGGACTGCCGCCGCGCTCGCGATCGGCTGGGGAGTGAAGAGCAGGACCGGAACCAGAAGTTGGGTGACGTGGTTGGCGCCCGCCTCGGCGCGGTGGAGCGGCCCCGGAAGATGGTGGAAGAACCAGCTCAGCGGGCCCGGCATCGGCTGGGTCTCATGGTGGAAGTAGAGGCAGGTCAGCCTGCGCCAGCACTCGTCGCCACGGATCTTGATCAGGCCCGCGCCGAACTCCACCCGGAACAGCAGCCAGCGCAGCAGCCACAGCACCAGCACCGGCGGGCCGGCACGCTCGTTGCCGAGAAAGATGGCGAGGAATCCGGTCTCGAGCAGCAGTGATTCCCAGCCGAAGGCATACCACGTCTGACCCACGTTGACGATCGAGAGGTACAGCGCCCACAGGACGGCCCACCACAGCATCGCCGTCCACAGTGGCAGCTGATCGGCCGCGCCGCCCACCAGAGCGGCCGACAGTACCGCCCCGGCCCAGGCGCAGCATGCGAAGAACCGGTCCGAGTAGTGCAGTTGGAAGATGCTCGGAGCCCGCCGCAGTGGCACCAGGCGTGTGTACTCGGGAACCGGAAGCATGCCGCGCTCCCCGATCAGCGCACGGAACTGGAGAGCGGCGGACAGGAAGCCGACGAGGTACACCACGGCCAGCGCCCGCTGGAAGACCAGCCTGCTCAGCCAGTAGTCGGGTGCCGTGAACCACTCCATCGCGGACCTCCGGTACCTCCAGTATCGGCCCCGTCGCCACCGGCTGCGGGGCCGGCCTGCGGGCGGACGCGGCCATGAGGTGCGGGCGGGGTGCGGATGTGCCGGGCGGTGCCGGCCCGCGGACGCAGGGAGCGGCGCGTCGCGCCACGAACGGACGCTCCCGGCGTGCGCAGTGGGCGAGTCAGCCGTTCGGCGCTGTCCCGCTCCGCATCCCGCCAGGTCAGAACGGTCCCGGACGCCCGTCCCCGCAGCCGCCGCAGCGGGCCCGGACCGGCCGGTCCGGTCGCGGGCCGGACCGGAATGCGGCAAGACAAGAGTGATCACCTACGGATGCAAGTCACCACAGGCAGGAGAACGCGGGTCATGTTCGTGTGCTCACCGATGCATCGCCGGTACGCCAGGCTCGCCGCACTGCCGGCAGTCCTGTCGGCCGCACTTCTGGTTACGGGCTGCAGCAAGCTGACGGATTCCGGCCAGGCCGGTACGGAGGCGAGGCAGCAGATCCATCTGCAGCCGGCCGCTGACCCGGGCTCCGATCCGTTCACTCCTTCGACGGCCACCATCGCGGGTGCGTCCGGATCATTGCCCTCTCCGCGCGCCTCGCTGTCGGCCCGCGCCTCCGAGCCGGGCGTCCGCTCGATCCGTACGGTGCTGGGCTCCACCCCCGGGCTCTACGGCGGCACACGCTCCATCGCGAGCTGTGACGTCGAGCAGCAGATCCGCTTCTTCATGTCCGACGGGAACAAGGGCCGTGCCTTTGCCAGTGGTGCGGGCGTGAGCCAGAGCGATCTCCCGGAGTTCCTGCGCGGGCTCACTCCGGTGATCCTGCGGGCCGACGCCCGGGTCACCGGCCACAGCTACCGCGACGGCGCCGCCCAGCGCTTCCAGGCCGTCCTCCAGGGCGGTACCGCGGTCCTGGTCGACGAGCACGGCTCGCCCAGGGTCCGCTGCACGTCGGGCAGCCCGCTGGCCTCGCCGGTGATCGATGCCGGGGTGCCCGAGGAGCAGGGCAGGACGTGGCCCGGCTACGACCGCGACCGCGTCGTCGTGATCACCCGCTCGCCGGATGTGATCAACAGCCTCATCATCGCCGACATCGCAGGACGTTCCTGGCTGGCCAGGACGAGCGGCTCCGACGGCGAGGCCGACCGCAAGCCGGATGCAGTGCCGGCCTACGACCCCGGAACGCCCGTCACGGAGATGCCGTTCAACCAGCCGGTCGGCCCGGACACCTCGAGTCCCAAGCCGATCCTCCCGGACGCGGGCGGGAGCGCGAGCCCTCAGCCGAACCGCCAGGGCGTGCCTGCGGTTCCCGACCCCGCACGGTCCGGGACGGGGACCGGAGCCGGAGCGGGCTCCGGCACGGCGCCGGTCCCCGACGGGCCCGGGGCAGGTTCCGGTTCGGGCAGGGCGGAGAACAACCCCCAGCCCGCACCGGTGCCCGACTTCCCCGACGGCACCGGCCCGGGTGTCGCCGACCCGAACGGCACCGGCCCGGGTGTCGCCGACCCGAACGGTGGCGACCCGCAGACACAGGGCGGCACGGTGTACGGGCCGGACGCGAGTGACGCCGACATCCTCTTCGGCCCCGAGGCGGGCACTGGGAACTCCGGCGCCCATGCTCCGGACGCCTCCCGCCCGAAGGGCTTCGGCGGCTTCGGCGGCCGCCCCGGCGCGGGCGATTCCTCCCCGGCACCATCCGGTGGCGCCGCGAACACTTCCCGCCCGCCGGCACAGGGGGGCAACTCGCTCCAGGGCTGACGTGCCGGGCGCAGGGACTGTCCGCTCGCTCGAAATATCGGACAAATGATGGCAGAGTGTCACCATGGCTGATCGGGCAGCGGGTGCCGTGTCGCTTCCCGACGACTGGCCGGCGCACTCGGATCTGAGCCTGTCCCTCAACCACATGGGCAGTTTCGACTGGGATCTCGACAGCGGGCTGCTGCATCTGGACCAGTCGGCGCTCGATGTGTTCGACGTGACGGCGGAGGAGTACGACGGGCGCCCCCAGACGCTTGCCATCCGTGTCCCGCACAGCGAGGCCACGCGGCTGGACGGCCTGGTGTCCCAGGCGCTGAAGAGCGGCAGCAACAGCTACGGCGCGTACTTCCGGATCCGGTGCCGGGACGGCAGTCTGCGCTGGACCCACACCCAGGGGGCGGTCAGGCGTGATGCCGCCGGCCGCCCCCACCGCATCATCGGCATCGTCCGTGACGCCACCCAGGAACTCGCCGATTCCTCCGCCCGCGTGGAAATCGATGCGGAACGCCGCCGTCAGACCAGCGTCGTCGAGAGCACCACGGCAGCGCTGGCCCATGCCAGGACCGTCAGAGACGTCATCGAGGTGCTGAAGGACTCGCACGGCCTCGAGCGACTCGGTGCCACCAGCATGGTGGTGGGGCTGCTGGAGTCGGGCAGGATCCATCTCGTCGCCGAGGGGCCCGAAGGGTCCTTCGTGCCCGGAACCCGTTACACGCGGGTGGACGAGCAGTACCCGATGAGCGAGGTCATCCGCACCCTTGCGCCCCGTTTCATCGAGTCGAAGGAGGACTTCGCCCGCTCCTACCCGAGGCTGTGGCCCCACATCAGCGGGCTCGGGATCACCTCCGCCGCCTATATGCCGCTCATTGCCCAGGCCCGGCCCATCGGCGCGCTCGGCCTGCTCTACAGCGACAAGACCGGATTCACGACGGAAGAGCGCAATCTGCTGGTGGCGCTCGGCAGCAGTATCGCCCAGAGCCTGCAGCGAGCCGTGCTCTTCGAGCAGGAGCACGATCTCGCCGAGGGGCTGCAGCAGGCCATGCTGCCGCGCCGGATCCCCGCCGTCCCGGGCGCGCAGATCGCGGTCCGCTACCGCTCCGCCCGCCTCGGCCGGGACATCGGCGGCGACTGGTACGACGTCATCCCGCTGCCCGGCGGCCGTGTCGGCGCGGTCATCGGTGACGTCCAGGGACATGACACGCATGCCGCAGCGGTCATGGGCCAGCTGCGCATCGTGCTGCGTGCGTACGCCGCTGAAGGGCACACCCCGGCGACCGTGATGGCCCGCGCCTCCGTGTTCCTCCATGAGCTCGACACCGACCGCTTCGCGACCTGCACCTATGCGGAGGCGGATCTGACCACCGGGGTGGTCCAGATGGTCCGGGCCGGGCATGTCGGCCCGCTGCTGCTGACTCCGGACGGCGACTGCCGTCGAGTCCCGGTCAGCGGCGGTCTGCCGCTCGGGCTTTCGGCCGAGTTCGGCCGGCTCGAGTACCCCGTTGCCACCGTCGAACTGGACCCCGGCCAGACGCTGCTCCTCTACACGGACGGGCTCGTCGAACAGCCGGGAGCCGACCTCGACGACGGGATGCGGCAGCTCACCGACCTGATCCGCGGCGGCCCACGGAACCTCCAGCTGCTCGCCGACCATCTCTGTGAGGAGGTCGACGAACGGGCGGGCGAGGACGACGTGGCGCTCCTGATGCTGCGCCGCCACGGCGCCGCCGCCTCGCAGGCGGGCGGCCGGCTGCAGCAGCATGTCGCCCAGAACGACCCCGAGGCACTGAGCTCCGCCCGGCACATGATCCGTGCGGCGGTGCGCGCCTGGGGTGCGGGCGACCGCTCCGACGAGATCGAGCTCGCCGCGGACGAGCTCATCACCAATGCGCTGATGCACACCGATGGCGGAGCGGTCGTGACCGCGCGGGTGCTGTCGGGACCGGAGCGGCGGCTTCGGGTGGAGGTGGACGATCTGTCCAGCGCCCTGCCCCGGCGGCGAGAGGCGGGTGAATCCGGTGTGTCCGGCCGGGGGCTGATGCTGGTGGACCAGCTGGCCGACGTCTGGGGTGTGGAGTCGCGCGGCAGCGGCAAATCTGTGTGGTGCGAGTTCGTCGTCATGGATCGTGTTGCCGAGCGACCGATCGCCTGACCGACACGTACTGGTAACCGTATGTAATGTAACTGCACTTGACCGTAACCGATCGCAAGCGATTGACTGAATACTCCTGTGTTCCGGCCTTCAAGGACATGAGGACCCCCTTGAGCACTGAGCTTCTGGCACCCCTGGATCTGGCTTTCTGGCATCTCGAGACCGCCGAGCACCCCATGCACCTCGGAGCGCTCGCCCATTTCTCGCGGCCCGGCGACGGTGCGTGCGACAGCGAGGAGATCCTCGAGCTCCTCGCCACCCGCGCTGCAGCGATCCCGCGGCTGCGGATGCGGGTGCGCGACGTCCTCCTGCCCGTCGGCGGCGCCGCCTGGTCCGTCGACAAGGACTTCGACGTGCGCCGCCATCTGCGCCAGGTCCGCCTCCCGGCCGGGGAGTTCGCCGCCGCCTCGGCCCGGCTCGCGGGAGAGCTGATGGAGCGCCCGCTCGAACGGGGCCTTCCGCCCTGGGAGATGTACCTCCTCACCGGCGGGCCCGGGGACCCGTTCGGCGTGCTCGTCAAACTGCACCACGCCCTCGCCGACGGGATGCGCGCCGTAGCCATCGGCGCGGGCATCTTCGACGAGATCGCCGACGCCCGTACCGCCCGCTCCGGGCGCCGCAACGGCCGTTCCGTGCCGCCCCGGTCCTGGCTGCCCGGTCCCTGGCAGGTCGCCGGGATGGCCCGCGGCCGGATCGAGGAGCTGAGCCGGGCCGTGGGGGTCGGCGCCTCGCTCGTCGGCGCCTCCCTCGCCCGGGCCGGACGGCTCGACCCGCGCGGCGCCGCCGCGCTCAGTGCCACCTCGAGCGGGACGCGCAGGCTCGCCACCTCCGTCCTGTGCCTGGACGATGTGCACGAGGTACGCAGGGTCGCCGGTGGCACCGCCAACGACGTCCTGCTCGCGACCGTGGCCGGTGCCCTGCGCCGGTGGATGACCGAGCGCGGCGACGTACTGCCGCTCACCGATCCCAGTGCCCTCGTCCCCGTGTCCAGGCGCCGCCCCGGCAGCGCGCCGGGCTCCGGCAACAAGCTCTCGGCGTATGTGCTCGGCCTCCCGGTCTGCCAGCCGGACCCCTGGGCACGGCTGTACGCGATCCGCGACGGCATGGACCGCAACAAGGCGGCGGGTCCGCTGCGCGGCGCGGGCGCGGTCGCCGTGCTCGCCGACCAACTGCCGCCGCTCGCCCACCGCTTCGGCGCGCCGATCGCCGGGAACGCCGCCCGGATGCTCTTCGACGTGCTGGTGACGAGTGTGCCGCTGCCGCGCTCCGCGCTCTCGCTCGGCGGCTGCCCGCTGCGCGAGCTGTACCCCATGGCTCCGCTCGCCCGGGGCCAGTCCCTCGCCGTCGCGATGTCGACGTACGGCGGCCGGGTGCACATCGGTCTCGTCGCCGACGGCAAGGCTCTTCCGGACGTGGACCGGCTCGCGCGCAGCATGGAGGAGGAGCTCGCCGAGCTGGTGGCACTCGTCCGCTAGTCCGCCTCTCCGAGTGCGTGGGTGCGTGGTGTGTCTCTCCGTCGGTCCGTCGGTCCGTCGGTCCGGTCTGCGGGCCGGGACCCGTTGCGGCAGTCTGGACGCATGCCCGAACTGCCCGAGGTCGAAGCGCTCAGAGAGTTCCTCGACGACAACCTGGTCGGCAAGGAGATCGCCAAGGTGCTGCCCGTGGCGATCAGCGTGCTCAAGACGTACGACCCGCCGCTCAGCGCCGTCGAAGGCACCGAGGCCGTCGCCGTGCACCGGCACGGCAAGTTCCTCGACATCGTCACGTCGGCCGGGCTGCATCTGGTCTTCCACCTCGCCCGTGCGGGCTGGCTGCAGTGGAAGGACGTGCTCCCCTCGGGCGTGCCCCGGCCGGGCAAGGGTCCGCTTGCCCTGCGCACCGCACTCACCGGCGGCGACGGCTTCGACCTGACCGAGGCGGGTACGACGAAGCGGCTCGCCGTCCATCTCGTGCACGACCCGGCCGAGGTTCCCGGCATCGCCCGGCTCGGCCCCGACCCGCTGGCCGGCGACTTCGGCCGGGACGAGTTCGCCGCACTGCTCGCCGGTGAACGCCGCCAGATCAAGGGCGCCCTGCGCGACCAGAGCCTCATCGCTGGCATCGGCAACGCCTACAGCGACGAGATCCTGCATGCCGCGAAGCTGTCGCCGTACAAGCTCACCTCGAAACTGACCGAGGAAGAGATCACCGGACTCCACGAGGCGATGCGCACCACGCTCGCGGACGCCGTGGACCGCTCGCGGGGACTCGCAGCCGGGAAGCTCAAGTCCGAGAAGAAGAGCGGACTCCGGGTGCACGGCCGCACCGGGGAGCCCTGCCCGGTGTGCGGCGACACCATCCGTGAGGTGTCCTTCCACGACTCGTCGCTGCAGTACTGCCCCACCTGTCAGACAGGCGGCAGGCCCCTCGCCGACCGCAGGCTGTCGAGGCTGCTCAAATAGGGCGCCCCGGGTCCTTCAGTGGCCCAGGGACACCAGCCGCTCGCCGGTCGTGCTGCGGACCTCGAAGCGGCCGATCTCGTCGGGTGCCAGCGCCGTGGCCACCTCGAGGTCCAGCGGCTGCCCTGTCGCGGACGAGCCCGGGATGCCGTAGCCGCCGACCGGCACCGACCAGGTGGTGACCGCATGCTCCTTGCCGTCCTTGGCGACCGCGACCAACTCGCAGAGCCGCGGCCCCGGCAGCTTCGCGATGCGCAGCGCGATCGCGGTGCCCCACGCCTTCTTGTGGAGGTCGACTGCGCCGTACACCCCCGTCGCCGCATCCGTCGCTGACATGTGCATCCCGGCGGCGCCGCTCCCCGCCCGGCCGGTCAGGCCGACCACGAGTGCGGGGAGCGCGACGATCAGCGCCGCCGCGGCCGTGACGAGCCGCAGCCGTCGCCGTGAGCTGTGCCGGCGTCGCAGCGCGACCTCCCTGAGCAGCCGGTCGAGCAGGTCCTGCGACGGCCCGGCCCCGGGCAGAGCACGTCCCTCGGGCCCGGCGAGGTCGCCCAGCGCTGATGCGACCGGGCCGAGATCGGCCAGTTGCACCGCGCACAGGACGCATTCCGACAGATGCTCCTCAAAGCGGAACGCGTCGGAGGGATCGAGGACGCCCAGCGCATAGGCAGCCACATCCCTGTGCCGGTCCCGCAGATTCATGGACCAATCCTTCGGCTCGTCGGCTACGAACGGTCCATACGGGTCGTACGCACCGTGGTGTCGTCCAGGAATACGCACGAGGGCGCCGCGCTGCTCATCCGTGCGTCGGAAAAGCCTGCACGGCTCCCGTGGTCCCGCCTCCCGCCCGCGCCTAAACTCCGCAGCATGCTGCGCGCACTCGCTGTCGACGACGAGAAACCGGCCCTTGAGGAACTGCTCTACCTGCTGCGTTCCGACCCCCGGGTGCACAGTGCCGACGGCGCCACCGATGCCACCGAGGCGCTGCGCCGCATCAGCCGGGCGCTCGACGCCGGGCCGGACGGCGACGACGCCATCGACGTCGTCTTCCTCGACATCCACATGGCCGGGCTGACCGGGCTCGATGTCGCCAAGCTGCTCGCCGGCTTTGCCCGCCCTCCCCTGATCGTGTTCGTGACCGCCCACGAGGGCTTCGCCGTGCAGGCCTTCGACCTCAAGGCCGTCGACTACGTCCTCAAGCCGGTGCGCAGGGAGCGGCTGGCCGAGGCGGTGCGCCGGGTCAGCGAACTGACCGACGCGGCGCGTGAGTCCCGGCAGCCCGCGCCGGCGGTCGTGCCCCCGCAGACGGCACCTGCCGTGACGGGGGCGACCGCGCCCGGTGGGCTGTCCGACCAGATCCCGGTGGAGCTCGGCGGCGTCACCCGGTTCGTCGCCATCGACGACATCGCCTATGTCGAGGCCCAGGGCGACTACGCCCGTCTGCACACGGCCGAGGGCAGCCATCTTGTCCGGATTCCCCTGTCCGCGCTCGAGGAACGCTGGGCGTCCCGAGGCTTCGTACGCATACACCGAAGCCATCTCGTCGCTGTCGGGCGCATCGACGAACTGCGTCTGGACGCCGGGGCGACCACTGTCCGGGTGGGCGCGGCGGAGCTCGCGGTGAGCCGTCGCCATGCACGCCAGCTACGGGATCTGCTGATGCGCCACGCGCGTCGCTGACCCGTGGCCCGGGCGGCCGGGGACCGTTCGACGCGTGCGAGGAGCCGCTCGTCGCCCGTGTGCGCCCGCACGGCGACGCCGTCGCCCCGTCGGGCGAGCGGCCCCGTGAATCGTCCCCCGCGCGCCCGCTCCCCGCCTACCCTTGATCAGGAAGGGCAAAGGGGTGACATGTCCGATATCGAAGCGCTTCTCCAGGAGCTCACCGGGTTGCGTTCGGTCCGTCCCGGCGGCAGCTGCGACGTCGAAGCAGTCATCGCCAGGGCCAGGAGCGCCGCCGGTCGCTGGGCCGACGTACTGGACGAGATCCGGGGATCCGCACAGGGGCTCGTCGGTCCTCGCGCGGAAGCCGCCCTCGAGGTCGCGTTCCGTCGCGCGGAGGAGTCCTACGTCGAGTTGGAGATCGCTCTTGCGGACTGCGCCGGCCGGCGGCGCGGCGCCTGAGGGCTGTCCCGTGATCCCCGGCGTGCGCACGGCGACGGCCGCGGCGCTCCGCCGGCCACCGCTGGGAGGTACGCCCGCGCTGCGTTGTCGCTTCGCCCGAGTACGTCCGGTTCGGGGGTGATCTGCCCCGGCCTCCGGCCGGGTGGGGATGTTCCCGGCGGAGCCGGGGGAGTGTCCCCGCCGCCTTGTGATGCTTCCCCCGGTCCTGGCACCTGCGGAGACCCCGTGCAGGCGCCTGTGGAGACTTCATCATCCGAGCCATGTGCTGATCCGTCAGCGGTCACGGCAGGCGCCACCCTGCCGTGACCGGAGCGGACTGCCGGGATTGCCCGCCGCGTCTCGACGGTGGTCGGCGGGTGGACGTCCGGGACCGACCGGGACCGGACCGGGGCAGCGCCTACCCTCCGTCCTGGCTCCTGCGTAGACTCCCTAGCGCTGTGACGGAGAGGTTCACCCGGCGCATGACGACGGCTACGACGCTCCATCGGCCACCGCTGGGAGGTCCCCCGCGCTGCGTTGTCGCATCGCCCGAGTACGTCCGGTTCGAGGGTGATCTGCCCCGGCCTCCGGCCGGGTGGGGATGTTCCCGGCGGAGCCCGGGGGAGTGTCCCACCGCCTTGTGATGCTTCCCCTCGGTCCTGGTGCATGGGGGACCCCAGGCACAGGACGCCACGAGCTTCCGGGCGGACCTTCCCGGCCACAGCACTGGAGCCCTCGGACACGCGTCCGAAAGAGTCGCCGAGAGAAGCCGGGAACGGACGACGATGTCTGCAGAGCAGCCTCCCCACCGCGAGGTGGTCACGGGCGTGCCCCGTGCCGCCCGCCGCCCGCCGGGCCATGCCCCGGCCCGCTCCGAGATCAGCGAGCAGACCGCGCTGGGCGACGTGTACGTACGCTCCCTCATGCGCAGCCAGCTGCGTGTGGCGCTCTATGCCATCGGCACGCTCGTGCTCCTCGTCGGCACACTGCCGCTGCTGTTCGCGTTCCCCGCCGCCGTGCTCGGCTCGTTCTCATCGCCCGGGCCGTTCGTCTGGGTGATGCTCGGCGTGGTCGTCTACCCGGTGATGTGGATCGTCGCGCGCTGGTACGTGCGCCGCGCGGAGCGCAACGAGCGCGACTTCACCGGGCTCGTCGAAGGCCGCTGAGCGAGCGAGTGGGGACCAGCCGGTGAACCAGGCCTACGCGGTGGCGGCCGTCACCTTCGTCGTGCTCGCGACGGTCCTCATCGGCGCGCTCGGCCTGCGAATATCCCGTACCACCTCGGACTTCTACGTCGCCTCGCGCACCGTCGGACCGGGCCTCAACGCAGCCGCCATCAGCGGCGAGTACCTCTCCGCGGCCTCCTTCCTCGGCATCGCGGGGCTGGTGCTCCTCCAGGGTCCGGACATGCTCTGGTATCCGGTCGGCTACACCGCCGGCTATCTCGTGCTGCTGGTGCTCGTCGCAGCCCCGCTGCGGCGCTCGGGGGCGTACACGCTCTCGGACTTCGCCGAGGCCAGGCTTGAATCGGGAGTCGTGCGCCGGCTCGCCAGTCTGCTGGTCGTCGGCATCGGCTGGCTCTATCTGCTGCCGCAGCTCCAGGGCGCCGGGCTCACCCTGGAGATCCTCACCGGCGCACCGGACTGGGTCGGTGGACTCGTCGTCGCGCTCGTGGTCACGGGCGCCGTCGCCGCGGGCGGTATGCGTTCCATCACCTTCGTACAGGCCTTCCAGTACTGGCTCAAGCTCACCGCCCTGCTGGTACCCGCGCTCTTCCTCGCGGCCGCCTGGTTCGGCGACGACGCCCCGCGAGCGCGGTTCGACGCCCCCACCGTCTTCCGTGAGCACACCGCCGTACGGGTCGACGACACCGTACGCGTCGAACTGGAGCAACCGCTCACCGTGAGCGTCTCCGGGAGCATCGACGGCATCCGGCACGACGGCGAGCGGATCACCATCGGCGAAGGCACCCACCGCATCGACGCCGGAACCGATCTCACCTTCCCACGCGGCGCCCAGGTCCCCGAGCGGGCCTCCACCGGTGCCGATCCGTTCAGCTGGTCCCAGCCGCTCGCGGGCGGACGCGACGGCTACCAGCTGTACGCGACCTACGGACTGATCCTCGCGACCTTCCTCGGCACCATGGGCCTCCCCCATGTCGCCGTGCGCTTCTACACCAGCCCCAACGGGCGCGCCGCGCGCCGTACCACGCTCGTCGTGCTCGGACTCATCGGTGCGTTCTACCTTCTGCCGCCCGTCTACGGCGCGCTCGGGCGGATCTATGCGCCCGAACTCTCGCTCACCGGCGAGGCCGACGCAGCGGTGCTCGTCCTCCCGGAACGGATGATCGGCGGCATTCCGGGGGATCTGCTCGGCGCCCTCCTGGCGGGCGGCGCCTTCGCCGCTTTCCTCTCCACCGCCTCCGGCCTGACCATGTCCGTCGCCGGGGTCCTCACCCAGGACGTGCTGCCCTCTCGGGGGGTGAGCCACTTCCGGCTCGCGACCGTCGCCGCCATGGCAGTGCCGCTCGCCGTGAGCGTCGTCGCCACCAATGTGCCGGTCGCGGACGCGGTCGGTCTCGCCTTCGCCGTCTCGGCATCCTCCTTCTGCCCGTTGCTCGTCCTCGGCATCTGGTGGCGTCGGCTGACCCCGCCGGGGGCCGCGGCCGGACTCGTCACCGGTGGCGGGGCAGCGCTGACCGCCGTCATGGCGACCCGTGCCGGGCTCGCCCCCCAGGGCTGGGCACACACGTTGATGGCCTGGCCCGCGGTCTGGTCGGTGCCGCTCGGCTTCCTCACGATGGTGCTGGTGTCGCTGGCGACACCCCGGCACATACCGCCCGGGGCGTCCGCCATCCTTGCCCGCCTCCATCTGCCCGAGGACCTCGCCGGGCGGCCACAGCCCGAAGGAGCGCAGCGATGACCGGGATGGCGCTGGCCGCCCTGAGCGCAGCAGGGGCCGTGCTGCTCGCAGCGGGATTCGGCCTGGGCCGGCTCACCGCGCGGCGGGATTCCGACCCCGATCTCGACCTCGGCACCCCGGTCGAGCGGGCCACCTTCCACACCCTGCACACCGCCTCGCTCGCCGCCCCGCCGCTGCGCGCCGGACTCACCGAGGACACCGCCCGCAAGGCCGCGCGGCGGCTGCGTTCCCTTCTCGGCACCGAGGCCCTCTGCCTCACCGACCGCGAATCGGTCCTCGCCTGGGACGGCCCCGGCGACAACCACCACCAAGAGCAGGTGATGGAGCGCGTCGCCGAGGTGCTCGAGTCGGGGCGCAGCCGAAGCGTCCGCACCGGGTGCGGCGAGCTGGAGTGCCCGTTGCGGTGGGCCGTCATCGCCCCGCTCACGGGCGAGGAAGGAGTGCTCGGCGCGCTCGTCGCCTACGGTTCGAAGGAGTCGGCGGTGCTGGTCCGGGCCGCCACCGAGGTCGCCCGCTGGGTGTCCGTGCAGCTGGAGCTCTCCGAGCTCGACCGCTCCCGCACCCGGCTCATCGAGGCCGAGATCCGTGCGCTGCGCGCCCAGATATCCCCGCACTTCATCTTCAACTCGCTCGCCGCCATCGCGTCATTCGTCCGCACGGATCCCGAGCGGGCTCGTGAACTCCTTCTGGAGTTCGCCGATTTCACCCGCTACTCGTTCCGCAGGCACGGCGAGTTCACGCACCTCGCCGACGAGCTCCGCTGTATCGAGCAGTATCTGGCCCTGGCCGGCGCCCGGTTCGGTGAACGGCTCGAGGTGACCCTGCAGATCGCTCCCGAAGTGCTCCCGGTCGCCCTGCCGTTCCTGTGTCTGCAGCCGCTCGTGGAGAACGCGGTCAAGCACGGTCTGGAGGACTCCGGAGACGAGTGCCGGATCTCCATCTCCGCGCAGGACGCGGGCGCCGAGGCGGTGGTCGTCATCGAGGACGACGGCGTCGGCATGGACCCGGCGGAGCTGCGCCGTATCCTCGCGGGCGAGGTCACCCGGTCGTCCGGCATCGGACTGTGCAACGTCGACGAGCGGCTGCGGCAGGCGTACGGCGACGACTACGGCCTGGTCATCGAGACGGGTGTCGGCGCCGGCATGAAGATCACGGCACGGATCCCCAAGTACCGGGCGGGCGTGCACAAGAACGCCCCCGGGCGCTGAAGGACCGGCCGCGGCGCACCCTGCCGTGTCGTCACCGCGATCCGGTACCGTTGCGGAATTCCGCTGCAGCACAGGTACGGGGGTGGCGATGCCGCATCGGAAGGGGACCGGGAGCGGGTGCCTGGCCTGCCAACTCGTCGCAGGAAAGGTGCCGTTGCCGGGCGGGACTATTCACCGGACCGCGCACTGGGTCGTCGAGCACTGCATCGGCCCGCTGGGGTTGGGGACCGTTGTGGTCAAGCCGATCAGGCATGTGGTGCACGTCGCGGAACTCACCGCCGACGAGTCCGCCGAAATCGGGCCCTTGCTGAGGCTCGTCAGCGAGGCCGTCACTTCGGTGATGGAACCGGAGCAGGTGTACGTCTGTCTCTGGTCGCACGCCGATGCCGTTCCCGGGCACATCCACTTCGTCGTGCAGCCCGCCCTTGCCGAGCACATGGCAGAGCACGACGCCCATGGGCCCGGTCTCCAGATGGCCATGTTCGCAGCGGGCCGCCTCCCGGACGAGGCGGAGGTGGAGCGGGTGTGCAGCCGCTTGAGGGCCGCTGTGCGCTGAACGGGACCGGATGCCGGCCGGGGCCCGGGACCACTCGGTACGGAGGCCGGTACCTCACTCAGTACAGATGGATCGCGAGGTGCCCCAGCGGCAGCCCGAGCCGCCAGGCCGGGGTCCACACCTGTGCCGACTCATCGACCGCCGGCTCCGTCGGCGGGGCAGGGCGGCCGGGTCCGCTCTCGTCGCCGAGGTCGGCGGCGAGCACTTCGGTGCGCTCCAGCCATCGCCAGGCCTCCCGCGCCATCGTCAGACCGGGCTCCCGACCGTCACCGTCGAATGCTTCCCGGACGGCGAGCCGTTCCCGCACCCACTGCGGCCAGGGGTGTCCGTAGGCTGTCCGTGACAACCACTCGTCGAGTTGGGACACGGTACGGACCACGGGCGGCTCGTCCGCACCGCCACTGAGATAGATGGTCAGTGCCAGGGTCGCCCGGCCGGCTCTGAACTCGAGCGAACCGGTTTCCACCAGGCCCCCGGTGCGCAGCATCTCGTCCGCCATGTACTCGGCACACAGCCAGGCCATGGGCACCGCCGGACTGCCTCCGCTGGTGCCGTTCGTACTCTCGGGCAGCACTCTCTCCACCTTCTCCCGGACGTGTTCGGCGCGACTGTCGACGACGAGCCTCCACCGGGAGACACGCGTCAGGGTTCCTCTTTACTCAACTCGAGCGGCCGATTTCGAATCCCGGGTACGCGACTTCGTGGCCCCAGGGAGAGCAGCCTCCCGAAGGGGCACCCGGGGCGGAAGTGGTCCCGACGGTGCGCGATTCGAGGGCGTCCTTCAAGCGGCGGAGGACAGCGACGCCGTGCGGCTGTAGCCGGGCAGACAGCGGGCCAGTCGCCGCAGCGCGTAGTGCGAGCGCGACTTGACGGTGCCCGCGGGGATACCGAGTTCCCGGGCTGCCTCGGCCACGCTGCGGCCCTGGAAGTAGATCTGCACCAGCACCGCCCGGTGCTCCGGGCTCAGCGACCGCACCGCGGCGCGGACGTCCAGGGCGGCTACCGCGCGATCGGTCACATCCGCGGGATCCGGGGTGGCGGCGAGGATACCGTCGCCGATCTCGGCGGGCCGGGCCAGGCGGGAACGGCGGGCGTCGATGGCAAGGCGACGGCCGACCGTGAAGAGCCAGGGACGCATCGACTCGTACGGCGCATCGAACGCCTCGGGATGCTGCCAGGCCCTGAGCAGGGTCTCCTGGAGGAGGTCCTCGGCCCGCTGCTCGTCCCCGTAGGTGAGGCCGAGGAGAAAGCCCATCAGGGCGGGACCGTGTTCGCGCTTCAGCTCCGCCAGGGCCCGCTCGTCGGTCCGCGCCGTTGCCGTCGCCATCGTCGGCATCCTTTCCCGAGGTGGTCTCCGGAGAACTCGCTGCTACGAGGCGTATCCGAACCCATCGGAACCCGGAGCGGCAGGTGCCGCACCGGGATCTGCGCCGAGCGGTCGCTCTGGGCGGTGAATGGTGCGCCGAACGGGCGGCCGGAAAGGACTGCACCCACATGGAGCCGACAAGTCATATGGACTGCTTGGTGCTTGAATGATCGTTGTGTCCGGCGGCGACGTCCGGACGGACCTCTGCCCGGCTACGTCCCGAGCCCTGAGAGGAGCCGGCGATGACCACAGGCAGACGCCGGAGTGCGCTGGCTGCGGCCACCGCGCTCCTCGGGACCCTGACGGGCTGCGGTGCGGGCCCCGAGCATCCGACGGGCACCGTTCCCGCCACGCAGGGGAGCGGAGCGTCCAGGACCCGCCCGCCGCCACCGGGGCACCACCGCCCGGCTCCGCGCGGCTTCACGCTCGTGGCGAGCGGGGACGTGCTCCCGCACGCCTCGGTCATCCGTCAGGCGAAGGCGGACGCCGACGGAGACGGCTACGACTTCACACCCATGTTCTCCGGCATCAGACCCGTCGTGTCGCAGGCGGATCTCGCCATCTGCCATATGGAAACGGTGTACGGCGAGGACGTGGGCCCCTACACCGGCTACCCCGCCTTCAAGTCGCCGCCCCAGATCGCCGAGGCCCTGCGGGCCACCGGCTACGACTCGTGCTCCACCGCCTCGAACCACTCCCTGGACGACGGCGCCGCCGGTGTACGGCGCACGCTGGACGCCCTCGACCGTGCCGGCATCGGGCACGCGGGCACCGCCCGCACCGAGGCGGAGTCGCACCGGCCCGCCTGGCTGCGCGGTGGAACCGCCAGGGTCGCCCAGCTCGCCTACACGTACGGCACCAACGGCTATCCGCTCCCCTCCGGTCAGCCGTGGGCGGTCAGGACGATCGACGAACGGACGATCATCGAGGATGCCCGCGCCGCCCGTCGGGCCGGCGCCGACGTCGTCCTGGTCAGCATCCACTGGGGCACGGAATGGCAGACCGCCCCCGACGCCCGCCAGCTCCGGCTCGGCAGGACCCTGACCGCCTCGCGGACCGGGCGCCGTCCCGACATCGATCTCGTCCTCGGCACGCATGCGCATGTGCCGCAGGCGTACGAGAAGGTCAATGGGACCTGGGTCGTGTACGGCATGGGGGACCAGATCGCCGGCCCGATGACCAACAGCGAGGGCGTTCACGACCCACGCGGCAATCAGAGCACCCTCGGCCGCTTCACCTTCGCCCCGCCCACCCGGCCCGGCGGGCGATGGGAGGTGGTCGGGGCGGAGTTCATCCCGCAGTGGATGGACACGGAAGCCGGCCGCGTACTCGACCTCAATGCCGAGATCGCCCGCGGAGCGGCCCGGCACACTGCGGTACGCGACCGCATCCGCAGCGTGGTCCTCAGCCGTGGGGCGGTCGACGACGGTCTCGTCATGGGCCGTTGACCCGCACCGGATCCGTGCCGTCACTCGGTCGCAGGCTCAGGTCGCTCGGCAGACCGTGGGTGTCACGGGGGTGGACAACGCGCCCGGCCCCGCGCGGCACTCGGCTTTGCGCCCGGCCGCGCGGTGCCGGGCCGTGCTCGCCTGCCGCTCGTGCTCCGGCGGGGTTCTGCCCCCCGAGCGGGCGCGCGGCGCGATTCACCTCGGCAGGGGTCCGGTGCCCTCCCGTTCCGCCTTCGCCAGTCCCGAATTCCGGTACGAGTACCCGAAGTAGATGACCAGGCCCAACAGGAGCCACACGGCGAAGCGCACCCAGGTGTGCCACGACAGGAACGTGATCAGCCAGATGGAGAACACCACTCCGATGGCCGGCACGAAGGGCATACCGGGGCAGCGGAACGAGCGCGGCAGATCCGGCTGCCGGTAGCGCAGCACGATCACCGCGATGCACACCACGACGAACGCGAGCAGAATGCCGATGTTCGTCAGCTCCGCCGCCTCGCCGATCGGCAGGAACCCGGCGATCAGGGCCGACGCGCCGCCGACGATCCATGTCACCCGCACCGGCACGTGCCGTGTCGGGTGTGTCTTCGCGAACCAGTGCGGCAGCAGCCCGTCGCGGCTCATCGAGAACCACACCCGGGTCACGCCCAGCATGAACGTGAACATCACGGTGAGGATGCCGACGATCGCGCCCACGGCGATGACGTTCGCGAGACCGGGCAGCCCGACCGACTCGAAGGCCGAGGAGAAGCCGCTCTCCGGGTCGATCTCCGTGTAGTTCTGCATACCCGTCAGCACGAGGCAGGCCAGCACGTAGAGCACCATCGAGATCGCCAGTGAGTAGATGATCGCCTTGGGCATGTGGCGCTGGGCGTCCCGGGACTCCTCGGCCGCCGTCGACATGGCGTCGTATCCGAACACCGCGAAGAAGACGGTCGCCGCACCCGTGAATGCCCCGCTGATGCCGTACGGGAAGAAGGGGTTGTAGTTGGAGGTGTCGATGTGGAAGAAGCCGACGGCGATCACCACCAGGACGACCAGGACCTTCAGCACCACCACGACGGTCTCGAACCGTGCCGCGTTCTTGATGCCGAGCGTCAGCAGATAGGCGGTGAACAGACACAGGATCATCGCGAAGAGGTCGACCTGGTGCCCCTCGCCCGTGCCCGGCGCACCCAGCATCCACGTGGGCAGATCCACTCCCATCGCGCCCAGGAGGAAGCCGAAGTAGCCCGAGATTCCGATGGCGACCACCGCCACGATCGCCGTGTACTCCAGCAGCAGGTCCCAGCCGATGAACCAGCCCGCCAGCTCGCCGAGCACCGCGTATCCGTAGGTGTACGCCGACCCCGCCTTCGGGATCAGGCCCGCGAACTCGGCGTACGAGAAGGCTGCGGCCGCGCTCGCCACGCCCGCGATCAGGAACGAGATGAGCACGGCGGGACCCGCAGTCTGGTTGGCGACCGCCCCGGCCAGCGCGAAGATCCCGGCGCCGATGATGCCGCCGACGCCGATCGCCGTGAGCTGCCCCAGGCCCAGGGTTCTGGTGAGCTGCTCGCTGGGGGCAGCTTCTTCGATGTGCTCGATGGGCTTGCGGCGCAGTACGCCCTTTCCCGTCTCTAGCCCTGCCATGAGTCACCCTTCGCAGACTGCTGCCGGCCGATGGCGGCTCATGATGGCCCAGGGCACTCAGCAGCGGAGGGACGACATGCGGTGTCGTCGGGATGAGGGATCCGGGCGGGCTACGCGACCACCGTCACGGGCCGGCGCCCGGCCTTCACCAGCCGCACCGCCACCGAGCCGACGATCCGGTGTCCCGCCGACTCCGACGCGCCCACCACCATCGCATCCGCCTTCAGCTCGTCCGCGGCCGTCACCAGCCCGCTGTACGGATCACCACGGAAGGTGTGGAACTCCCAGCGTACGTCCCAAATGTTCCACGCTCTCCCCACTGCTGCCCGGATCTCCGCCACCAGCCCCTGCGCGATCTCCCCGGTGGGGTCGGCGACCGGGGCTCCGAGGGTCGCGCCGGCCGGCATCACCGGCTGCACGTACACCACCGCGAGCAGGGCGTTCTGCCGCCGGGCCGGACCGCCCGCGTACGCCGCGGCGCGCAGCGACGAGTCGGAACCGTCCAGGCCCACGACGATCACTTTCGGACCGTCCGTGCCACGCTCGAACCCCTGGGGGCTGTTCATTCACGCCACCGGGGCCATCGCCGCCCGACAGGCGGCCGGGCGGAGGTCTCCCTAGAGTGCGGAACATGAGCGTCAGCGTGGCGGAGCGTGCGACCACGGCCCGAAACGGCTTCCTGGCCAAGGTGCCGGGCGGCTTCGCGACGTTCTTCGCCCTGCTCGGGGTGTACTGCGCCCTGATCGCCCTGATCGCGCCCCTGCGCAGGCTGCTGAGCCCCGTCTCGGACTTTCTCGACCAGGTGGCCGTGCCCGTCAGCGCCAACCTCGCCTACGCCGTCTTCCTCATGCTGCTGGCCGCCGCGATCGGCGCCCGGAAGAAGGTCGCCTGGTGGCTGGTCGTCACCTATCTCTCACTTCTCGTCATCACCGACGTCCTGACGCTCGTCCTCCAGCAGGAGTGGGCGTGGATCCCGAACCTGGTGCTGTGCCTGGCCGCACTCGCGCTGCTGGTGGTCGCCCGGCGGGAGTTCTACGCTCTCACCCGGCGCGGCGCACTGTGGCACGCGCTGCTCGTCCTGGTCCTCGGGCTGGCCGCCGGCATCCTCGTCGGCTGGGGCCTCGTCGAGCTCTTCCCGAATGACCTCGTCCCCGAGCAGCGGTTGCTGTGGTCCGCCAACCGGGTGCTCGGCGGTCTCGCCTCCAGCGCCCAGTTCGACGGTTCCCCGCCCCGCGCCCTCTTCTTCCTCCTCGGCCTCTTCGGCGCCCTCGCGCTGCTCAACTCCGCCCGTACGCTCTTCCGCTCCCAGCGGATGGAAGCCGCCCTGCACGGCGACGAGGAGCCCCGCATCCGCGCCCTGCTCGGCGCCTACGGCTCCCAGGACTCCCTCGGCTACTTCGCGACCCGCCGCGACAAGGCCGTCGTGTTCTCCCCCAACGGCAAGGCCGCGGTCACCTACCGGGTCGAGGCCGGCGTCGCCCTGGCCAGCGGCGACCCCGTCGGGGACAAGGAGGCATGGACCCCCGCGATCGAGGCCTGGCTGGACGTCGCCCGCCGCTACGCCTGGGCGCCCGCCGTCATGGGTGCCTCCGAGGACGGCGCCCGGTCCTACGCCCGCTCCGGTCTCGGTGCCATCCAGCTCGGCGACGAGGCGATCCTGCACGTCGACCGTTTCGACCTCGACGGCCGCGACATGCGCGTCACCCGGCAGGCCGTCGGCCGGGTCCGCAGGCTCGGCGCGACCGCCCGCATCCGACGTCACTCCGCGCTCAGCGACGAGGAGATGAAGCAGGTCATCGGCAGTGCCGACGCCTGGCGGGACACCGAGACCGAGCGCGGCTTCTCCATGGCCCTGGACCGGCTCGGCGACCCCGAGGACGGCGACTGTCTGCTGGTCGAGGCATTCGACGCCGACGACCACCTCATCGCGCTGCTCTCCTTCGTGCCCTGGGGGCGCGACGGGATCTCCCTCGACGTCATGCGACGCGACCGCGCAACCGCCCCCAACGGCATCATGGAGTTCATGGTCGCCGAGCTGTGCGCGGAAGCCCCGCAGCTCGGTGTGCGGCGCATCTCCCTCAACTTCGCCGTCTTCCGCTCGGCCTTCGAGGAAGGCGCGAGAATCGGCGCGGGCCCGGTGCTCCGGCTCTGGCGCAGGCTGCTGCTGTTCTTCTCCAGGTGGTGGCAGCTGGAAGCCCTCTACCGGTCCAACGTCAAGTACCAGCCCGCCTGGTATCCGCGGTTCCTCTGCTACGGGGACGCCGGCTCCCTCGCCCGCGTCGGCCTTGCCTCGGCGATCGCCGAGGGCTTCGTCGCCGTACCGACCATGCGCAGGCTGTGGGGCAACGGACGGCAGCGCGGTGTCACCAGGCCGGTGGCCGGGACCGAGGGCCTCCCGGCGATCGAAGCGCTGGAACTGGCGGGACCGGACACCGTGCGCCCGATGGGGGAGCGCAGACTCCCCGAGCAGGAGCGGATCCGCCACAGCAAGCTGGACCGGCTGCGCGAGCAGGGCATCGACCCCTATCCGGTCGGCATCGCCGCGCGTACCGGCACCCTTGCCGCGATCCGCGCCGCCCACCCCTCCCTCACGGCCGGGACACACACCGGTGAGCAGGCGACCGTCGCCGGGAGGATCATGGCCGTGCGTGACTTCGGCGGCGTCGTCTTCGTGGTGCTGCGGGACTGGTCCGGCGATCTGCAGATCGCCTTCACCCGTGGGGGATCGGGCCGCTCGGTCCTCGACGCGTTCACCTCTGATGCCGACCTGGGCGACCACATCACCGCCACCGGCGAGATCGGCACCAGCGACCGGGGCGAACTCACGGTCTTCGCCACCGCCTGGCAGCTCACCGCCAAATGCCTGCGCCCGCTGCCCGACAAGCGCCGTGGACTCGCCGACCCCGAAGCCCGGGTCCGCCGACGCTATCTCGACCTTGTCACCCGGGCGGACGCCCGCGGTGTCGTACGAGCCCGCTCCATCGCCGTGCAGGCCCTGCGGCAAGGGCTGCTCGACCGCGGCTATCTGGAGGTCGAGACCCCGATGCTCCAGCAGATCCACGGCGGCGCCAATGCCCGTCCCTTCACCACTCACATCAATGCCTACGACCTCGACCTCTATCTGCGCATCGCCCCCGAGCTCTATCTGAAACGGCTGTGCGTCGGAGGGATGGAGAAGGTCTTCGAGCTGGGCCGGACCTTCCGCAACGAAGGCATCTCGTACAAGCACAACCCCGAGTTCACCATGCTCGAGGCCTACCAGGCGTTTGCCGACTACGACGTGATGCTCGACCTCGCCCGCGAACTCATCCAGGGCGCGGCCACCGCGGCCTTCGGATCACCCGTCGCGCACAAGACCGGCCCCGACGGGGGGCTCGTCGTCCACGACATCTCCGGGCCGTGGCCGGTCAAGACGGTCTACGGCGCGGTGTCCGAGGCACTCGGCGAACATGTCGACGCCGACACCGACGAGGACACCCTGCGGCGGTTCTGCGATCTGGCCGGAGTTCCGCACACGCCCGAGGACACACGCGGTGACGTCGTCCTGGAGATGTACGAGCGGCTGGTGGAGGAGAAGACCCTGCTGCCCACCTTCTACAAGGACTTCCCGACCGATGTCTCCCCGCTGACCCGTCAGCACCGCCGGGACGCGCGCCTCGCCGAGCGCTGGGACCTCGTCGCCTTCGGTACCGAACTGGGTACCGCCTACTCGGAGTTGACCGATCCGGTCGAGCAGCGTCGTCGGCTCACCGCACAGTCGCTGCTCGCCGCGGGCGGCGACCCAGAGGCCATGGAGCTCGACGAGGACTTCCTCGACGCGCTGGAGTACGCGATGCCGCCGACCGGCGGACTCGGCATCGGCGTCGACCGGCTCGTGATGTTCCTGACGGGGCTCACCATCCGCGACACGCTGCCGTTCCCCCTCGTACGTCGCCAGTGACCCTGCGCCGGACCGAACCCGTGTACCAATAGCGCGCCCGTCCGGGTGTTTTCGTACTCCGAACCGGTGTTGCTGTACCCCGCCGAACGGCGTCCATGGCAGCCATTGCTCATGAAGAAGGATCAGATGCCCTCGGGGCGACGGTCGGTGCTGCGCATCGCCGCCTGCGTCGGGGCCACCGCCGTCGCATCCCTGCTGAGTCCCGAGTGGACCCGCACGCCGGAACGGCCCACGGCCGCCCGGCCCGCAGGCGGAGCGCAGGCGGCTGCACGGCACGGCGCGTCCGGCTACCGGCTGCAGCCCATGACGGCATTCGGGCCGCACCGGATGACCAGGGCTGCAACTCCGGTGCGGCGGCGGCCCTTTCTGAGCCTTCCGGCCGTCGGGCGCGCCATGGTGCTGACCTTCGACGACGGACCCGACCCCCGCTACACCCCGCGCATCCTGAAGACCCTGCGCAAGCACGACGTACGGGCCATGTTCTTCGTCTGCGGTGAAATGGCCGTCGCCAACCGGGATCTGCTGCGGGAGATGGCCGACGACGGACATGTGGTGGGGAACCACACCTGGTCGCACCCACTGATCCCGAAGCTGCGGCCATCCCGCATCCATGACGAACTGGGCAGCACGAGCGAGCTCATCGAGAAGACCCTCGGCGCTCCGCCGCTGTGGTACCGGGCGCCGTACGGAGCATGGAACAGATACTCGTTCGAGATCGGCGCCGAGCTCGGCATGGAGCCGCTCGCCTGGACCATCGACACCCTCGACTGGCGCGGGCCGGGGACGAACGCGATCGTCGGCAGTGTCGTCGAAGGGGCCGAGCCGGGCGCGGTCGTCCTCTCGCACGACGCGGGCGGCGACCGCTCGCAGAGCGTGGCCGCTCTGCGCCGCTACCTGCCCCTGCTGCTGGAGACCGGGTACCGGATCACGGTGCCCGTGCGCTGAGAGGAAACGACACGGCACGTGGCCGGTGTGATGCGCCGGCGGCCACGTGCCGTTGGTCGTTCCTGCTGGTAGGGCTTGGTCACTGCGTGGAGATCATGCGGGCGAAGACGACCACATTGCCGTCGTAGCCGCCGGCCCGTGAGTAGCCGCCACCGCAGGTGATGACGCGAAGTTCCGGGCTTCCGGTGTCGCCGTACACACGCGGGCCGGGGAACTCATGCTTGGAGAACACCTCCACGCCGTACACCTCGAACACGGCGATCTGCCCGTCGTAGCGGGTCACCTCGATGTGCGAGCCCTTCTGCAGCGATCCCAGGCCGTAGAACACCGCAGGTCCGCCGGCGTTGTCGACATGGCCGACGATCACGGCGGTGCCCTGCTGACCGGGCGCGATGCCGTTCTGGTACCAGCCGGCCAGATTGGGGTCCTGCGGCGGCGGGGCCTGGATCCAGCCGTTGGGGTCCAGGCCGACGTCGATGATCGGAGCGTCGACCCGGATCGCGGGGACCGCGATCCGGGACGCGGCGGCGTACGGAAGCGGCTCCACGGTTCCGTTGAGGGAGACCGAGTTCTGGTCGAGGCGGCGGCTGTCCAGTTGGGCGGCGACGGCGGGCTGAGGCGGCCCCATCCCGATGTCGACGCCGTTCCGTACCAGCGCCAGGCCGGTGAGCATGACAAGAGCCAGCACGCCCCAGGGTGAGCGTCTTCTGGGCTCCGAGCCGGTGTGGTACTGGCCCATGGTTCTCCCATCTCATCGTCTGCAGGCACGCTAAGCACGTCAGGCCCCGTCGGCGACCCGAGAGGGGCGAACGGGTGGTTCGGCCACTTGGGATAACCCATACGAGTACATAGTCCGACTGGACTTCTCGTGGGTCCGTGACCTGCGGCTCCGTCAGATCGGAGCACTCCGCACCGGCGTGTCGGCTCACTGGGGTGGACGAGTCCCGAAATGCGGCGAATGTGCAACTCGGTGAGTGTTCGTCATGGAGGCGTTTTCGTCGAGTCTCCCGGAGCACCGTTCCGGGGCGCCATCCACTGGAGGTTCAACCATGCGTGCTTCACGCGCTCTCGCGGTGAGCATCACCGCATGCGCGGCGACCATGGGGCTCACGGTGCCCGTGGTTGCCGCCACCAGCACCGGGGGTGGCACCGGCCCGAGGAACATCTCCCTCTCCCCGTCCGCGGTCCACCAGGGCGGCACCATGAACATCCATGTCGATGGCTGCGACCGCGGTGGTGTCGTCACTTCCAACGCCTTCCCCACGGCCAACCTCAACTCGTTCGGCGACCGCGGTGGCTATGGCCCGAACCGTGGTCAGGGAGGCAGTCCCAACCGGACCGGCAAGCAGGATCCGGCCGGAACTGCGACCGGCAACGAGGATCCGGCCGGAACTGCGACCGCCCAAGACGACCCGGCCGGAACTGCGAACAGCAGTACTCCTGACCTGAGCGGGATCGCAGAGCAGAACCCGGACCTGAACCTGTTCCAGGAGCCGAGCCCGACCCCGACTGTCACGGCGACCACCACGGCGACCGCGAGCCCGAGCGCGAACGGCAACGGGAACGGGAACGGCAACGGCAATGCGACGGTGAACGGCAACGGCCGAGGGGACAACAACGGCCGAGGGGGCAACAACGGCCGAGGAGACAACAACGGCCGGGGGGACAACGACGGCCGAGGGCAGAACAACGGCAACGGGAACGGTGTCGGCGGCAACGGTGTCGGTGGCAACGGCCGTGACAAGGACGGCCGTGAAGGCAACGGCAACGGCAACGGGGTCGCCGGCGAAGGGGCCGGCAACGGCAACGGCAACGGCAACGGGAACGGCAACTTCAACTTCAACTTCAACGGTGACGGATTCAACAACAACGACCGTGGCCGGAACAACAACGACCGACGCGGCAACAACAACGACCGTGGCCGGGGCAACAACTTCAACAACGACCGGTTCGGCAACTTCGGCAGTGGTGTCGCCGAGGCCACGGCCCGGATCTACGACAACGCCACGCCCGGCCAGTACAACCTCGCCGTCCGGTGCAATGACAGCAACCGGATTGCCACCCGGACCTTCACCGTACTGTCCGCCCGGGGCGCACAGGGCGGCCTCGGTGGCTCAATGGGACCCTCGAGCACCGAGATGGCCGTGGGTGGCGGGCTCGTCGCCGTGGCGGCAATCGGCGGTGCCGTCTTCCTCGTCCGTCGCCGCCGCATGAGCAGCGGAAAGGCCTGACCGGCCGAACCTCCCGGTCGGCCCGAACCGCCCGTCGCCCCGAGTCCTGATCCAGGACTCGGGGCGACGGGCTTACGGGGGGCAGACGCTCAGTGCAGGCGGCTTCCCAGGTGCCTGCGCACCGCGTAGAAGACGCCGCCTGCAGCGGCGAGTACGAGCACGATGCCGGTCGCGATCTTCCCGGTGTTCATCTCGCCGACACTGCCGCCGACGCCACCCCTGACTCCCTGGGGAGAGGCGGTGGACGTGGAGCGCGTCGTCGGCACCGCGGCGCCGCCGGCGCCCGAGATGTTCAGGTCCGTCGTACCGGACTGGCCGTTGCAGGTGAACGTCACCGAGTACACCGCACCCCTTCTGGCATCCCGGTCGACCGTGGCCGTGCCGGTGAGGCCGGGCGGGATGCTGACCGTGTCGAACACACCGGATGAGGCCGTGGCCGACGTGGGGCAGCCCGAGACGGTCAGGGTGACCTGCCCGCCGGGGGCGGCGGTCGACGGGGTGACGGCGAACGAGAACGGCTGCTTGCGCGGGGGGCCGGCGGCACCGCCCGTGCTGTCGGTACTGACGGCCGTCGCGAGGGGAGTGGTCAGGGCGAGGGCTGCCGCTCCCAGCAGAGCGGCGGACGCGACAGGTATCGCGCGCATGGTCATTCCTCCGGGTCCCCGAGGAGCAGCTGCGGAACGGGTTTCCACAAAGGCAGGGAATGCACCTCGATGCCCGAAACGCTAGAAGCGCACTATCACAGCCGCGATCGCTGACAGGCGAATGGGGCACATGTGTCACCCGAGCGGCGGACAGTCGAGCCTCTCCCGGTGTACGCCGCCCGGGTGTCATGTAGTCAGCCGCCGATATGCGGGAAGAGGGCGATGAACGGATCGGCCGTGGCTGAAATACCCCTGCCGAACGGTGCGTCGAAATCCCAGATGAGAAAGAGGAGAAAGGCGATCAGGGCGCTGAACAGCCCGGCAAGCAGCAGCTCGCGGAAAGTTCGGCGAATCTGGAGCGTAAAGATCAGGCCAACGGTTACCAGTGCGCCGGTGATCAGTCCGAACCACACCACGCCGGGCATCGTCGCCTCGATGCTCTGCCCCCTGGCGCCCCTGGCGTCGTCCACTGCGGAGACCTGGTCGACCAGGGGCTGATAGGCCTGCGCCTCGTGGTCGTTCCTCGGGACGTAGTCGGACACGTCCCGTCGAATGCGTTCGAGAAGCCGGGTGCCCTCGTCCGTGAGGGAGCCCCGCTCGACCATATGGCGCCACTCCGTGTCCACGACATGGGTGACATAGGCGTTGACATCGTCGCGGATGCGGCTACGGGCCTGCGCCGGGTAGACCTCGGCGCGTGCGGACACCTCGTGCAGTGCCTGCGCCTCGAGTCGTACCGAGTCCTGTGCGGCGCTGCGGGCCTCCCAGACCCCGGCGATCGCCAGGCCCAGGACGATCGCGTACACCACGCCGATCATCATGGTCATGTACTCGATGACATCGGGCGTCTCCGACGGGTCGTCGTCCTCGCCGACGCGGCGGTTGTTGATGACGGTGATGGTCAGCACGACCGCGCACGCGGCGGCCATCGCGATCGTGAGTACGGCCCATTCCGACACGGGTACCTCCGGGTGCTAGCGGGAGCGGGGACGCAGAAAGGCAGCGGCGAGTACCGCGGGCGCGGTGACGAGGAGCGTGAGGGAGACCAGGGAAGGTCCGCTTCTCGGCTCCTTGCGAGGGGGCCTGCGGTAATCGGGAAGTGCGACCGGGGCCGGCGAGGGGGGCTTGGGGCGGACCGTCGGCGAGGGCGACGGCGTGGGAGCGGGCGGAGGAGGGGGCGGGGGCGGCGGCGCGGGCGCGACCCGCGGTGGGGGAGGCGGCGGCGGAGGGGGTGGCTCGGGGGGCTCCGGTCGTGGTGGCGGCGGGGGCGGTGGTGGGGGAGGAGGCGGAGGAGGTGGAGGAGGCGGCTCCGGGGCGGGCGACGGGCCCGCCCAGCAGCGGCCGCCGCCCGAGACCGCGATGGCGGAGGACGAATCGTCCCGACCGATCGAGGCGTAGGAGCAGTTGTCGGCGGCGGCGGGCACCGGGGCCGCCAGTAGCCAGGCGAGTGCGGCGGCCGACATCAGCCGCCCGACGAGCGATCCGTACACGCCGATGAGCATGATCCGCGGATGCACCGCACACGCCCCAACTCATGGCGATTCGCCTGATGGAGGGGTTGTCGGGCGCTCGGGTTTGCGGTGCCGGAAGTTTTTTCCGGACCCCGTTGAACGCAACGCACCCCTCCGGCCGTACCTAGGGCCATGAACGGCGCACACGAGCGCCACATGAGGATCAGGTCTCACAGGAGTTGACATGAATACCTGGCGGAACGCCTCGCTCGCGGTGACTGCAGCGGCCGTACTCGCGCTGACGACGGCGTGCGGTCAGGAGACGGGCACGACAGCACCTGCCGGTCAGGCAGTTGGTGCGGCCAAGCCGGCGGGGCAGCCGGCCGCGGGCGGCTATGGCGCCGACTACGGGGCGGCGGCCGGTGACGCTGCGTCCGCCCCCAAGACGGCCGGACAGCTTGCCGTTCTGGAGAGCAAGAAGCTCGGCAAGGTCCTCACGGACAGCGAGGGATGGACCCTCTACCGCTTCGACAAGGACACCGTGAGCCCGCCGAAGTCGAATTGCGAAGGCGACTGCGCGAAGGCATGGCCCGTCGTGGCCGCCGGGGATGTCACCGCAGCACCCGGCACTGACGCGTCGCTGATCGGTGAGGTCACCCGTGCCGACGGCAGTAAGCAGCTCACCATCGGCGGCTGGCCGATGTACCGGTACGCCAAGGACACCAAGCCCGGCGACCTCAACGGCCAGGGCGTGGGCGGCACATGGTACGCCTCGGCGCCTGACGGCAAGAAGGCCGCCCCCGGCGGTGGCGCCGGCGCTGAGGAGGCCGGCGGCGAGGCGGCGGACCTCGCGGGCCTCTCCGTCCGCAAGGACCCCAAGCTCGGGGACATCGTGGTCGACAAGAACGGCATGACCGTCTACCGCTTCATGAAGGACTCGGCCTGGCCGATGAAGACCGCCTGCACGGGCGCCTGCCTCGAGAAGTGGCCGGTCGTGAAGCCGGTCGACAAGAACGACACCGAGGGCATCCTCAAGAAGGGCTTCGTCACCTTCGACCGCCCCGACGGCATCAAGCAGCAGACCATCGACTGCTGGCCGATCTACACCTACTCCGGCGACTCCAAGCCCGGTGACACCAACGGGCAGGGCGTGGGCGGCACATGGTACGCCGTCTCACCCCAGGGCAAGCCGGTCGGGGCGCCCAAGTAGTCCCCACGCGGCGCTTCGACCCCTGCCGGCCCGCCTTCACACCCCTCTGTGAAGGCGGGCCGGGCGCACGTGCCCGAGGCATGTGTGACCAAGAACGGATCGTTAATTTCCGTTTCTGCTCGCTCTCTTGGCGGTCGATCAGTAGCCTCGGCTCGAACAACGGCCATATGCATGGCCGTCCGTCCGTGGCGACTTGTTGGAGATATCAATGGAGCGTCCCGCCTGGGCCCCGCCGGGCATCGACATATCGGTGCCGAGCGTGTCCCGCATTTACGACTACTACCTGGGCGGCTCGCACAATTTCGAGGTCGACCGGGAAGCGGCCCGCAAGGCCATGGAGTTCGTGCCCGGGCTTCCCAAGATCATGCAGTCCAACCGGGCCGTGATGCGCCGCGCGGTGCGCCATGCGGTGAGCGAGGGCGTCACCCAGTTCCTGGACATCGGTTCCGGCATTCCGACGTTCGGCAATGTGCACGAGGTGGCCCAGGAGGCCAGTCCCGGCGCGCGCGTCGTCTACGTCGACAACGATCCGGTCGCGGTCGCACACAGCCGGGCGGTGCTGGAGGGCAACGACGACGCCGGCATCGCCGCGGCCGACCTGCGCAAGCCGAGCGAGATCCTGGACAGCCCCGAGGTGGCCCACCTGCTCGACCTCGAGCGCCCCCTCGCCCTGCTGCTCGTCTCCGTCCTCCACTTCATCGAGGACGCCGACGAACCCCAACGCGCCGTGGCCGAGCTCCGCGACGCACTGGCTCCCGGCAGTCTCATCCTCGTCACGCACGCCGCGTACGACGGCATCCCGGTCCCCAGGGAGCAGGTGGGGGGCGCGGTGGGCGTCTACAAGGACATCCGCAACCCGCTGATCATGCGCACCCGCGACGAGATCGCGGAGTTCTTCGACGGGTTCGAGCTGGTCGAGCCGGGACTGGTGTCCATGGGCGACTGGCGGCCCGACACCCCGGCCGAGCAGGAGGACCCATACGCGTTCTCCGGCTACGCAGGGGTGGGGCGCAAGGCGTGAAGGTGCCGTCGCAGGCAACGGGTTCCGCGGTGGACCCGGACGGCCTCGAGGACAGACTCCGGCGGTTCGCGACCATCTGGAGCCGGGCGATCTTCCCGGTGACGGCCACGTCGCTGACCCGGGCGGAGTTCGAGCAGCATCTGCTGCCGCTGGCACGTCGGTTGAGCGACGCGCTGCACACGCGTCCCTTCGACACCGCCGCCGCCCAGCAGGTCGGGGCGGCTCTCGTCGATGCCCACTGCACCGACCCGGACGCGCTCAGCCGCACCCTTGGCGTGGTGGACGCGTATCTCGTTCTCTACTGCGGGAACGACCAGGAGTCGGCCGAGGACAGCCGTGCCCGCTGTGCCCGGCTGCAGCATGCGCTCGCAGCCGGCTTCGCCCATGCGCTGCGCGAGCGCACCCTGACCGAGCAGGAGGCCATTGCCCGCTCGGCGCTCGCGGCGCGCAGCGACGCCATGGCCGCGCTGCACGCGACCGAGACCCGCTTCCGGGCCGTGTTCGAGGGCGCGGCGATCGGCATCGGCATCGCCGACCTCGAAGGCAATGTGCTGGAGGTCAACGACACCCTGACCCGGATGTTCGGCGGACTGGAGCACCATGTCCGCGGCCGCAGGGTCCCCGAGTGGTCCCACCCGGAGGACCGGCCGCACGTCTGGGAACTGTACGGCGAGCTCGTACGCGGCGAACGCGAGCACTTCCGGGTCGAGAAGCCGTTCGCCCGCAACGACGGCACGGTCCTGTGGACCAACCTCACGGTGTCGTTGCTCCGGGACGCGGAGGGCCGGCCGCAGTACCAGCTGGCGCTGATGGAGGACACCACCGAACGCCGGCTGCTCAACCTCCGGTTGCGGTACGAGGCCACGCACGACGCGCTCACGGGTCTGCCCAACCGCACGCTCTTCTTCGAACGTCTGGAGAAGGCGCTGGCTGCACGGGAAGGAGTCCGCTTCGGGCTCTGCTATCTCGATCTCGACGGCTTCAAGGCCATCAACGACAGCCTCGGCCACTCGGCCGGCGACCGGTTGCTCGTCGAGGTCGCCGACCGGCTGCAGAGCTGTGCCACCGCGCCCGGCGAGATGGTGGCGCGGCTCGGTGGCGACGAGTTCGTGGCGCTGACCACCGGCGCGGACACCGCACAGGGCGTGCGTGAACTCGCCGGCCGGATCCTCGCGACACTGGCCGCACCGATCATGCTCGACGGGCGTGAGATCAGCGTCCGGGGCAGCATCGGGATCGTCGAGGGGGCGTCCGGGGAGCGGACCTCGGCAGAGGTGCTGCGCAGCGCCGACATCACCATGTACCGGGCCAAGGCGGCGGGTGGCAACCGCTTCGAGTTCGCGGACCCGGAGGCGGACGCCCGTGCGATCACCAGGCACGGTCTGACAACCGCGCTGCCCGCGGCGCTCGAGCGCGGCGAGTTCTTCATCGAGTACCAGCCGCTGGTGCACCTCTGCGACGGCAGTGTGCACGGGGCGGAGGCGCTGGTGCGCTGGTGCCATCCGCAGCACGGAGTACTCGGCCCCGACCGCTTCATCCCGCTGGCCGAGCACACCGGGCTGATCGTGCCGCTGGGCAGGTGGGTGCTGCAGGAGGCCGTGCGCCAGGCCCGGTTCTGGCACGAGCAGGTTCCTCTCGGCAGCGGTGCGAGACCGCTGCGGATCAACGTCAATCTGTCGCCGACCCAGCTGCACCACCCGGGCCTCGTCGCCGACACGGTGGACGTCCTGGAGCGCTCAGGTCTGGAGCCGGGGGCACTGTGCCTCGAGGTCACCGAGTCCGCACTGATCGGCGCGGACGAGGACCTGCTCAAGCCGCTGCGTCAACTGGCCGAGATGGGCGTCGACATCGCGCTCGACGACTTCGGCACCGGCTACTCGAACCTGGCCAATCTGCGGCGCCTACCGGTGAGTGTCCTCAAGCTGGACCGCTCCTTCACCCAGGGCATGCAGCAGCACCCGGCGGACCCCGTCGACATCAAGATCGTCGAGGGCATCGTCTCGCTGGCCCACAGCCTCGAACTGGCCGTCACGGTCGAGGGCGTCGAGACGGGCGCGCAGGCGGAGCAGCTGCGCGAACTGGGCTGCGACACCGCTCAGGGCTGGTACTACGCCCGGCCCGGTCCGCCCGACCGCCTCCACGCACTGTCCCTGGCGGACGCGGTATAGGACCTGAGCAGTGGGCAGTCGTTCCGAGGGGCGGTGGGGGCGCCCCCGGACGGAGCCCAACGCGAGCGGGCGCACCGGCCCGCGGACACCCGACGGCTCGCGCACGGAATCCACGCGTCCGCGTCCGTCACCGCCCGTCCCGGGAATCGAGCAGCATGCGCTGAAGCTCACGGGCCGCCCGTGAAGGGGCGACATCGCTGCGATGCGCAAGCGCGATCGTCCGCCGCAGCCCCGGCCCGGCCAGCGGGGTCACGCGCAGGTCCCGCCCCGCCCTGGCCGCGACCATGCGCGGTACCACCGCGAGCCCGAGCCCGGCCCGGACAAAGCCCAGCACGGCGTCCATCTCGCCCCCCTCCACCGTGAACGACGGGTCGAAGCCCTCCGCGCGGCATGCCGCGACCGTCAGCTCCCGCAGGTCGTACCCGTGCCGGAACATCACCAGCGGCTCCCCCCGGAGGTCGGCGATCCGCACCGCTGCGTGCGGAGAGGGTCCCGCCGCGTGAGGACCTCCCAGGCGGTGCTCCGGGTGAGACACCACGACCAGGTCCTCCCGCAGCAGCTCCACCGTCGTCAGCGCAGGCGAAGGCGTCGGCAGCGGCAGCACCACGAGGGCAAGATCCAATGCGCCGCGCGCAAGGTCCCGCACCAGGTCGTGCGAGCCGCTCTCCTCGATCAGCAACTCGATCCCCGGGTGCAGATCGTGGAACGCCCTCAGCACGTCCGGCAGCAGGCCCGTGCACACGCTCGGTGTCGCCCCGAGCCTGATGCGTCCACGCCGCAGCTGTGCGAGCTCCTGCACCTCGTGCCGGGCCGTGTCCGCGTCCGCGAGGATCCGGCGGGCGAGCGGCAGCAGCGCCTCGCCCGCGTCCGTGAGCGCGATGTTGCCGCGTGCGCGGCTGAAGAGCTCCGCCCCCAGCTCCTTCTCCAGAACCCGGATCTGCTGCGACAGGGACGGCTGTGACACATGCGTCCGCTCTGCCGCCCGGGTGAAATGCCGGGTCTCGGCCACGGCCACGAAGTACTGGAGCTGCTGGAACTGCATGACCACCAGGATACGGCCTCCATAGCAAATGCCTATGGATATGAGCCGGACCATGTCTTGGACCTCTCGTACCTTCCCCGCCTAGCGTCTTTGTCCATGGCTCTGGCAACGCGAACGGACCGACAACCGTCCCTCACGCGCACGTTCTGGGGATCGACCATCGGCAAGAAGACGATCATGGCCGTGACCGGTCTGGTCATGCTCGGCTATCTCGTCGTCCATATGCTGGGCAACCTCAAGATCTTCTTCGGCTCCGACGAGTTCAACGGCTACGCCCACTGGCTGCGCACCCTCGGAGAACCCTTCCTCCACCACGAGTGGGCCCTGTGGATCGTCCGCGTGGTGCTGCTCGCCGCCGTGGTGCTGCACGGCGTCTCGGCCTACCAGCTCAGCCGGCGTGACATCAGGGCCCGCCCCGGCAAGTACGTCCACAAACGGGCCCGGGCGAGCTATGCCACCCGCACCATGCGCTGGGGCGGGATCATCCTCGGCCTGTTCATCGTCTGGCATCTGCTGGACCTGACCACGCTGACCGTCAACGAGAACGCACAGCACGGGCGTCCCTACCAGAACGTCGTCGCGACCTTCTCCACCTGGTACGGCAACACCGTCTACGTCACCGCGATGCTCGCCCTCGGGCTGCACATCCGGCACGGCTTCTGGAGCGCCGCCCAGACCCTCGGTGTGGGCAGTGCCCGTCGCGACCGCGTTCTGAAGGTCACCGCCGACCTCCTTGCGCTGGTGCTGACGGTGGGCTTCCTCTCGGTACCCGTTGCCGTCATGACCGGAGTGGTGAACTGATATGAGCTACCTGAACTACCGGACCGGCGAGCCGATCGCCGACACCAAGGCGCCCGCGGGACCCGTCGCCGAACGCTGGGACCGCCGCCGGTTCGAGGCGAAGCTGGTGAACCCGGCCAACCGCCGCAAGCACAGCGTGATCGTGGTCGGCACCGGCCTCGCGGGCGGCTCCGCAGGTGCGACGCTCGCCGAACAGGGCTACCACGTCGTCCAGTTCTGCTTCCAGGACTCCCCACGCCGCGCACACTCGATCGCCGCCCAGGGCGGGATCAACGCGGCCAAGAACTACCGCAACGACGGCGACTCCATCCACCGCCTCTTCTACGACACGGTCAAGGGCGGCGACTTCCGCGCCCGGGAGTCCAACGTCCACCGCCTCGCCCAGATCTCCGTCGAGATCATCGACCAGTGCGTCGCCCAGGGCGTGCCCTTCGCCCGTGAGTACGGCGGACTCCTCGACACCCGCTCGTTCGGCGGCGTCCAGGTCTCCCGCACCTTCTACGCCCGGGGCCAGACGGGCCAGCAACTGCTTCTCGGCGCCTACCAGGCACTCTCCCGGCAGATCGCCGCGGGCAACGTCGACATGCACGCCCGTACCGAGATGCTCGACCTGATCGTCGTCGACGGACGGGCCCGGGGCATTGTTGCCCGCGATCTCGTCACCGGAAGGATCGACGCCCACTTCGCGGATGCGGTGGTACTCGCCTCGGGCGGCTACGGCAACGTGTTCCATCTGTCGACCAACGCCATGAACTCCAACGCCACCGCCATATGGCGCGCCCACCGGCGCGGCGCCTACTTCGCCAACCCGTGCTTCACCCAGATCCACCCCACCTGCATCCCGCGCACCGGCGACCAGCAGTCCAAGCTGACGCTGATGAGCGAGTCGCTGCGCAACGACGGCCGGATCTGGGTGCCGAAGGCCAAGGGCGACACCCGCCCGGCCAACGAGATCCCCGAGGAGGAGCGCGACTACTACCTGGAGCGGATCTATCCGTCCTTCGGCAACCTCGTCCCCCGTGACATCGCGTCCCGTGCGGCCAAGAACGTCTGTGACGAAGGCCGTGGGGTCGGACCCGGCGGTCAGGGTGTCTATCTCGACTTCGCCGACGCGATCGAGCGGATGGGCCGGGCGAAGGTCGAGGAGAAGTACGGCAACCTCTTCGACATGTACCAGCGGATCACCGCGGAGGATCCGTACGAGGTGCCGATGCGGATCTATCCCGCCGTGCACTACACGATGGGCGGGCTCTGGGTCGACTACGACCTCCAGACCACCGTCCCCGGCCTCTTCGCCATCGGTGAGGCCAACTTCTCCGACCACGGCGCCAATCGGCTCGGTGCATCCGCCCTGATGCAGGGCCTCGCCGACGGCTACTTCGTCCTGCCGTCCACCATCAACGACTACCTCGCCCGCAACCCGCGCACGGACACCGTCGATGTCTCCCACCCGGAGGTGGCCGAGGTGCTCGCCGCGACCGAGGACCGGCTGAATCTGATCCTGTCCGTCGACGGCGACCGCACTCCCGACTCGTTCCACCGCGAACTGGGCGAGCTGATGTGGGAGTTCTGCGGGATGGCCCGCACCGACCAGGGCCTGCGCAAGGCGCTGATGCGGATCCCGCAGATCCGTGAGGAGTTCTGGCGCCGGATCAGGGTTCCCGGCACCAACGAGGAGTTCAACCAGTCGCTGGAGAAGGCCAACCGGATCGTCGACTATCTGGAGCTCGCCGAGCTGATGTGCCTTGACGCCCTGGCCCGGTCGGAATCCTGCGGCGGCCACTTCCGCGTGGAGTCACAGACGCCGGACGGCGAAGCGGCAAGGAAGGACGAGGACTTCTCGTACGCCGCGGCCTGGGAGTTCACCGGCACCGGGGAAGCCCCCGTCCTGCACAGGGAAGCCCTCGTCTTCGAGTACGTCCACCCCACCCAGCGGAGCTACGCATGAAGCTCAACCTGCGCGTCTGGCGCCAGAGGAATGCCGGCGCACCCGGAGCCATGGCCACCTACGAGGTGGACGGCATCTCACCGGACATGTCGTTCCTGGAGATGCTCGACACCCTCAACGAGGAGCTCATTCTGAGCGGAGAGGACCCCGTCGCCTTCGACCACGACTGCCGCGAGGGGATTTGCGGCGCCTGCTCACTGGTCATCAACGGGGACGCCCACGGCCCCGAGCGCACCACCGCGTGCCAGCTCCACATGCGGTCGTTCCACGACGGCGACACGATCGACATCGAGCCGTGGCGCGCCTCCGCCTTCCCGGTGGTGAAGGACCTGGTGGTCGACCGTTCCGCATTCGACCGGATCATCGGGGCGGGCGGCTACATCACCGCACCGACCGGTGCGGCCCCGGAGGCGCATGCCACCCCCGTCCCCAAGGCCGACGCCGAGTCCGCCTTCGAGCACGCGGAGTGCATCGGCTGCGGTGCCTGCGTCGCCGCCTGCCCCAACGGCTCGGCGATGCTCTTCACCTCGGCCAAGGTCAACCACCTCAATGTGCTGCCCCAGGGCTCGCCGGAGCGCGAGACCCGAGTGCTCGACATGGTCGCGGCCATGGACGAGGAGGGCTTCGGCGGCTGCACGCTGGCCGGTGAGTGCGCCACGGCCTGCCCGAAGGGCATCCCGCTGCCCTCGATCGCCGCGATGAACAAGGAGTGGCTGCGGGCGACCCGGAAGGTGAGGCGCTGAGGGCTGTCCCGCAACGGGGTCTGCCCGGCGGACAGGGCCCCGCACCCGGCACGTGCGGTCGCCGGCGAAGAGGGGCCGCCCTCGTGCCGTACGTTCTCTGGGGAGTCCGTCGTACTCGGCGAGCCCTGCCGGGCGGCGAGCGGGCGCCCCGGGCGTCGCGAGCCGGTGAACCGTTCCCGGTCACCGGCCGCTTCCTTCGGTTCATGCCCGGCTCCCGGCACCTCCCGCCATCGCCGCGGAGGTGACGGGGGACGGGTCGAACCCCTTGGCGATGAGCCGTACGGCAAGCGTCACTTCCCAGGCGAACACGGGGACGGCCGCGATCGACCCCGCCACGGAGACCTGCTCATAGAGCCCGAACATCACGGCGGTCGCCGAGGCGCAGATCATCGGGCCCCCGACGAGCCCCAGCACTGCGATGAACCGCGGCACGAGGCGCGATCTGTACATCAGCCAGGCCAGCACCAGAGTGTTCGCCCCGAGGGCGAAGTTGGGGCCGAAGAGGAACGTCCAGTCATGGATCGCGACCAGGGTTCTGCCCACCGCGACGGCGGACGCCGCGTCGGCGCCCGCCGCACCCGCCCCTTCCGCGAGTTGCCTCCTCAGCGTCACGACCGACAGCACGCTGATGATGCCGACGACGATCACAGCGGCCTCGAGGAGGCGTCCGCAGACATGGCCCAGGGCGGCCCCTTCGTTCTGTCTCCTGATGACCGGATAAAGGGTCACCCCGGTGCCGATCACGGCCGTCACGAGAACGATCTCGAAGAACGCCCCCAGGAACACACGTGTGTCGGAGCCGGAGCCGACCACGTACTCGGCGCCCTCCAGCGCCGGGCCGTACAGCGCGAGCCCGCCGATGGCGGCGATCTCGGTGACGAGGAACAACACGCCTGCGACGACTGCGGTTCTTCTCATTGGGCTCATGCGGGTCCTCCCCCTGAAAGGTGTACGTCGTACACCTGGCGGTCACCCTAGGTGTACGCCGTACACTCGTCAAGGCGGGAATTCGGTCCGGGCTGATGGCAAGGGAGCTGATCGACATGGCGGAGCAGTCGGAGCCGGTGCGCAGGGCCCCGCTGAGCAGGGACCGCGTGCTGAGTGCCGCTGTCGCGCTCGCCGATGACATCGGGATCGAGGCGCTCAGCATGCGCAAGCTCGCCCAGGAGTTGGGCGTGGTGCCGATGGCGCTCTACAAGCACGTCGCCAACAAGGAACGGCTCCTGGACGGGATGGTGGACGCCGTCGTCGCCGAGATCGATCCCCCGGGCCCCGGGTCCGACTGGAAGAGCGCGGTCCGCCGGCGGATCCTCTCGGCGCGGCGAGCCCTCCTCGGCCACCCCTGGGCCTCGCACGTGATCCAGTCGCGGACCCATCCGACACCGGCCGTGCTCGCGTACATGGACTCGGTGATCGGAATGTTCCGGGCCGGCGGCTTCTCCGTCGATCTCACCCACCATGTGATGCACGCCCTGGGCAGCCGCATGCTGGGGTTCACCCAGGAGCTGTTCGACGACGCCCCGGGGCTCGATCCGGCCGGTCAGGAGGCCGCGCTCCGTGAAATGGCGGCCAAGTACCCGCACATCACGGATCTGGCCAGTGCGGCGGCCCACGACGAGGACTCCGTCGTGGGCGGCTGTGACGACCAGTTCGAGTTCGAGTTCGCGCTGGATCTCCTGCTGGACGGATTCGAACGCCTCCGTCAGCAGGGGTGGGAGTCCGCGCGCCGCTCACCCGCAGGGACATCACCGGAGAGCCCTTAGGCCGTGCCCGTGGGCTGCGTGACCCGGTGGGAGATGAACCTTTCCGGTTGAGGTGGGGCGTGGTGATCCTGCCGCCGGCGAGCGGGGTCAGCGGAACCGCGCCTGCCGAAGAACAGGGGGCGAGGCGGGCATTGCGGTGTCACCGACGTGTGTTCACGGGCTCAGTCGTCGGCCGCGACGAGGAGTGTGATCTGCCCGGCCGAGCGGTCGATGAGCACGAACTCGTGGAAGTACTCGTGAACACCACCCCAGTCGTGGAACGCCTCGTCCCCGAGCCCGCTCAGGTAGTGGATCCGGTCTGCCGCGGCCAAGCGGTCGAACACCGCCCGCTGCAGATCCGCCCCCAGCTCGGCGGTCACGTCCCCGAGGCGGTCCACCCACTCCCGCAGGATGTGTGCGCCCTTCTCCCGGTCGACGGCTTCGTACGCGTTCGGGGTGACCAGCCTCAGCCAGTACGGGCCGTGCCTGGACCCCTCCGGCAGCACTCCACCACCTGCGTAGTCGTCCCGGAACTGCTCGTGCGCGATGAGTTCGGCAAGCAGCTCCACGTCGCCGAGGGACTCCTCCGGGAGCCGAAGCTGCTTGATGTCGACCCACCGAAACCCGTGCGCCTTCGGATCCTGGAACCTGTAGTGCCGGAAATTGATGAAGGCGCTGCTGTCGTGAGTGAGCCTGTTCCCCATGGCGCCACAGCTTAGAAGCCGTACGAAGCAGGTCGTGTGCATCCATCGGACGCCCCCCTGGCGCGGCACCGGAGCCAGGCCGCCCCGCAGACCCATGGACGGGCGCGACGGTGCTCCTGCCCGGGCGGAGCGGGGTGCCCACGGGATGTGCGTCCGCCCGGCCCCGTTCGGTGCGACGGCCGTCAGATCTCCGGGAACCGGGCCGGGACGCCGAGCGCGGGCGCCACCGCCCCCCAGATCGCCGCCTGGGCCGAGTCCAGTGTCACCCTGGGGTCGCCCAGCATCAGCCGGATGCCGAACCCGTCGCACATGGCCAAGAGCAGTGTGCTCGTCGCATCCACGTCGAAGTCCGCGAACTCGCCCGAGTCGACGCCCCGCCGCAGTGCCTGGCCGACCCAGGTGTGCAGTTGGTCGTAGAGGTCGACGGCGAAACGCTGTGTCGTCTCGTCGCGCAGAGCCCGCACCCACAATTCCTGCCAGAGCCGCCAGTCCTGGCGCAGCTCCGGGTCGGTGGGCAGCAGGCTGTGCAGGATGCGCGCCAGGATGACCGAGGCGGGCACCGAATCGGCGTCCCGCTCGAGTTCCGTCCCCGTCTGGGCGAAGGAGTGCGCCATGGCCTCCGTGAAGAGCTTCTCGCGGGTCTCGAAGTGGTAGTGCAGCAGCGCGGTGGAGACCCCGGCGTGCTCGGCCACCATGCGCATCCGGATCTTCTCGAAGCCGACCTCGGCGATCACTTCGCACGCGGCGGCGAGAATCCGCTCACGTGTTTCGCGAGTGCGTTCGGCCATGGCCACGTCGGTGCTCCCTGGGTCGGTCCTGCGGTGCGGTGTCTGTGCGGGGCTGCGTGCGGTGGTCGGGGTGCGGTGCCGCCTCCCATCTTCGCGTATGGCCGCGGGTCGTGGGCGGGCCCCCTCGATGTCATCGGTAGGTGTGGAAGCCACGCCCCGACTTGCGGCCGAGCAGACCCGCCTCGACCATCCGGGACAGCAGCGGCGGCGGTGCGTACAGGGGCTCCCGGAACTCCTCGTACATCGACTCCGCGATGGCCCGGGTGGTGTCCAGACCGATCAGATCGGTCAGGGCCAGCGGACCGAGGGGGTGAGCACATCCCAGGGTCATCCCCCGGTCGATGTCCTCGACCGACGCCGTGCCGGCCTCCGCCATCCGTACGGCGGCCAGGAGGTACGGCACCAGCAGCGCGTTGACGATGAACCCGGACCGGTCCCGCGCCCGTACGACCTGTTTTCCCAGCACACCGGACGTGAACGCCTCAGCCCGCAGCACCGTCTCCTCCCCGGTCAGCAGCGACGGCACCAGCTCGACCAGCGGGAGCACCGGCACCGGATTGAAGAAGTGCAGGCCCACCACCTGCTGCGGGCGCACGGTGGCCGCGGCGAGCCGGATGACCGGGATGGAGGACGTGTTGGTCGCCAGTATCGCGTCCGGGTTCCTCACCACCGTGTCGAGCCGGGCGAACACCTCGACCTTGGCCGTCTCGTCCTCGGCGACGGCCTCCACGACGAGATCCCGGTCGGCCATCCAGTCCAGCCCGTCGACCACGACGAGCCGGGCCAGTGCCGCGTCCCGCTCGGCGGCGGACAGCTTGCCCTTGTCCACGGCGCGCCCCAGCGAGCCGGCGATCCTCGCCCGGCCCGCCTCGGCCGCAGCGGCACCCGACTCCGCCACCACGACGTCCAGCCCGGCCCGTGCACACACCTCGGCGATGCCGGACCCCATCAGTCCGCAGCCCACGACCCCGACCCGTTCGATGCGCGGCTCCTCGGCTCCGGCCATCGGTTCACCCTCCCATGTGGTTCCGTGGATTCGGTGTCCTGTCCGGTCCCTGCGGTGTGCCGGGACCGGACAGGACGTTCCGGCCGCCTCAGGCGGACGGAAGCTGCAGCACACCCGTGCCGCGCTTGACCAGTTCACCCGCGATGATCAGGCGCTGGATCTCGGAGGTGCCCTCCCAGATCCGGTCCACGCGCAGTTCGCGGTAGAGGCGTTCGACGGGGTAGGAGCGGTCGTAGCCGCGGCCGCCGAAGATCTGTACGCAGCGGTCGATGACCCGCCCGGCCGCCTCGCTCGCCGACAGCTTAGCGATGGCTGCCTTGGCATGCAGCGTCTTGCGGTCGGCCAGACCCGCGTCCACCTCCCAGGCGACCTGGTGGGTGTAGGCGCGGTTGACGGCGATGTCGACGGCGCAGTCGGCGAGCATGCCCTGGACGAGCTGGAAGTCCGCGATGCGGGAGCCGAACTGGCGGCGCTCGACCGCCCAGTCGCGGGCCAGTTCGAGGGCCCGCTCGGCAGCGCCGGTGGTCCGGGCCGCGATCATCAGCCGTTCCTCGGTGAACCAGGAGCGTGTGATGTCGTACCCGTTCCCGATCCCGCCGAGGACGGCGTCCTCGGGGACGTGTACATCGGTGAACGTGAACTCGGGGTGCTCGTAGACGAAGGTGTGCATGAAGCGCGGCACCCGCGTCATCCTCACACCCGGTGTGTCCTTGTCGACGAGAAACAGCGTGGGGGCCCGCTCTTCACCGGCCGCGGCCAGCACGATCATGAAGTCTGCGTGATCGCCCACCGTCACGAACCACTTCTCGCCGTTCAGCACCCACCCGTCGGCGGTCCTGGTCGCTGTGGTGCTCAGATTCTGCGGGTCGGATCCCGCCCCGGGTTCGGTGACGGCGTAGCAGTCCCGGCGCGCGCCCCGGATGACCGGGACCAGGTAGCGCTCGCGCTGCTCAGGGGTGCAGAACCGCAGCGCGTTCGCCGGGCGCCACACCATGTCCCACAGGGCGCCGGTGAGCCGGCCCAGTTCTTCCTGGACGGTCGCCTGCTCCAGGATGGTGAGCCCGGCGCCGCCCCATTCGGCAGGCATGTTGACGGCCTGCAGACCGCTGTCCAGCACGGCGTCGCGGATCTCCGCGTGGGCCTGCGGCGGCAGACCGTTGTTCTCCTCGCAGTCGAGCTCGTACTTCATGATGAACTCGGTGAGCCCGCGCGCGGAGCTCCTGAGCTCCTCCTGACGGGCGGTGAGACGGAAGTCCATATCGGTTCCTCGGGGTCGGTGACGTACGGGTCGGGGCGGCGTCGGCCGTCAGGAAAGCGGCAGCGCGAGCGCCTGGGTGCCGCGCTTGATGAGCTCGTTGGCGATGATCAGGCGCTGGATCTCGGAGGTGCCCTCCCAGATCCGGTCCACGCGCAGTTCGCGGTACATCCGCTCGACGGGGTAGGAGCGGTCGTAGCCGCGGCCGCCGAGGATCTGCACGCAGCGGTCGATGACCCGCCCGGCCGCCTCGCTCGCAGCGAGCTTCGCCGTGGACGCCTTGGCGTGCAGGGTCTTGCGGTCCGTGTGCGGCTGGTCGGCCTCCCAGGCGACCTGGTGGGTGTAGGCGCGGTTGACGGCGATGTCGACGGCGCAGTCGGCGAGCATGCCCTGGACGAGCTGGAAGTCCGCGATGCGGGAGCCGAACTGGCGGCGCTCGACCGCCCAGTCGCGGGCCAGTTCGAGGGCCCGCTCGGCAGCGCCCACCGTCCGGGCGGCGATCATCAGCCGCTCGTCGGTGAACCACTCCTTCGTCAGCTCGTAGCCGTTTCCCACACCGCCGAGCACGTCCTCGTCCGGGACGAACACATCGGTGAACACGAACTCGGGGTGTCCGTTCACGGCGGAGTGCATGAAGCGCGGCACCCGTGTCATCTCCACACCCGGCGCCTGCTTGTCCACGAAGAACAGCGTCGCGGCACGTTCGGGACCGGCGTCCGCCTGCACCAGCAGGAAGTCCGCGATGTCACCACAGGTCACGAACCACTTCTCGCCGTTGATCAGCCAGCCGCCGTCGGTCCTGGTGGCCGTGCTCGTGCCCGAACCCGGGTCCGAGCCCGCACCCGGTTCGGTGACGGCGAAGGCGTCGAACCGCTCACCACGGATGATGGGCAGCAGGTACTTCTCCCGCTGGGCCTCGGTGCCGTACGCCAGCACGTTGGCCGGCCGCCAGGGGATGTCCCACAGGCAGTTGGTGACCTTGCCGAACTCCTCCTCGACGATGACCTGGTCGAGCAGTGAAAGACCGGCCCCGCCCCATTCGGCGGGCATGTTGATCGCGTAGACGCCGGCATCGATCGCGGCACGGGTCAGCTCGCGGACGGTCTCGGCGGGAAGCGGACCGCCCGCCTCCTCGGACTGGTCCTCGTACCGCATCAGCAGCTGGGAGTACGCGGCCGCTCGCGCCTTGAGGTCGGCCTGTTCGGGGGTGTAGCGGAAGTCCATGGTGACGTCCTCCGTGAGGGTGGTGACGGGAGCGGGGAGGGGCTGGGAACAAGGGAAGGGACGGGCGGGGATCGAGGGGCGGGCGGCGCAGGGATCAGGCGAGTACGGCCCTGGCGTCCAGGGCGAGCACGCCGTCCGGGCGCACCAGCAGGGGATTGATCTCCAGCTCGGCGATCTCGGGGTGGGCCGCAGCGACCTCGGTGATGAGGGCGACGGCCTCCGCCGCCGCTGCCACATCGACGGCGGGCCGGCCGCGCACGCCCGCCAGCAGCCCGGCGGTGCGCAGACCGCGCAGCAGGTGCTCCGCGCGCCGGGCGGGTACGGGCGCCAGCGAGAACGCCACGTCGTGCAGGGTCTCGGTGAGCACACCGCCGAGACCGACCATGGCGACCGGACCGAACCGCGGGTCCCGGTTGACTCCCACGATCAGCTCGACGCCGTCGGTGAGATCGGCCATCGCCTCGACCGAGTAGGACGGTGCGCCGAGCCGGGCGTGCATCTCCCGGTACGCGGCCAGGAGGGCTTCCCGGTCCGCGAGCCGCAGCGCCACTCCGCCCGCATCGGACTTGTGCAGCAGATGCAGGGCCTTGAGCACGTACGGGCCGTCGAACTCGGCCGCGGCGGCGAGCAGTTCCTCCTCGCCGGTGATCTCCCGGGCCTCGGGGAACGGCACCCCCGCGGCGGCGAGAAGCGCCCGCACCCCGTGGTAGCCGGCATCGTGCAGGGGCGCCGACGGCCGGGGGAGCGGGGCGATTCCCGTGGGTGCCGCCGCGCCGTCCACGGTGATGGCGGCGAGTGCCCGGGCGGCGTCCTCCGTCGCGGAGAACACCGGGACACCGGCGCCCGCGAGGATGCGGCAGCTCGTCGACTGCGGATACATGGACTGCACGACCAGCGGCTTCGGGTTCTGTGCGCGGTGCCGGACGATGTCCTGCGCGGCCCGCACCTCGCCCTCGGACAGCGCCGTGCCCCCGCCGCCGAGCCCCCCGTCGTTCGCCGCGTATCCGCCGAAGTAGCCCGTCATCAGGACCGCGTCGACCTCGTCGGCGGCGAGCAGCCCACCGACTGCGGACGCATACGACCGGGGGTCCTGCTCACCCATGCCGGCCAGGTCGACCGGATTGCCCACGGCCGACTGCTCCCAGAGCACGGTGCGCAGCTGCGCCTGGGCCTTCTCGCCCAGCTCCGGGACCTCCAGCCCCGAGGACTCGGCGGCGTCCGCGGCGATCACACCGTGGCCGCCGCCGTCCGTGAAGACGGCGGTGCGCCGTCCGGCGCTGCGGGATCCCGCGTTCAGCGCCGCGAGCACGACGGTCATCTCCCGTGGTGTGGCCACGAGTTCGACTCCCGCATCCCGGCAGGCGGCGGCCACGACATCGGCCGATGTGGTGAGCGCGCCGGTGTGCGACTGGGCGCTCCGGGCCGAGGCGCTGCCGCGTCCGGCCGTGAGCAGCACGACCGGCTTGCCCGCCGCGGCAGCGGCCCGGGCGAAGGCACGGCCGTCGCCGAAGTCCTCGGCGTACACGGCGATCGCCGAGGTCGCCTCGTGCCGGGCGCAGTCCTCGACCAGGTCGGTCAGCGTGACGTCCGCCTGATTGCCGAGGGAGACGAACCGGGAGAATCCCAGACCGTGGGGCGCGCAGCGGAGCTGGAGCTCGAGTGCCAGGTTGCCGCTCTGGCTCAGCAGGGCGATGCTCCCCGGTGCGAAGGTGTCGGAGGCCAGATACAGCTCGGTCGTGTTGTCTGCGACACCCAGGCAGTTGGGACCGACGAGTACGGCGCCGGCCTCGCGGACCCGCTCCGCCACCGCGCGCTGCCGGGCGAGACCTGCCGCGCCGGTTTCGGCGAACCCGGCCGTGATGGCGACGATCGCGCGGGCCCCGCAGGCCAGGGCGTCGTCCACGGCGGTCTCGAATCCCGCGCCCGGCACGGAGATCACCACCAGCTCCACCGGTTCGCCGATGGAGGCGAGCGAGGTGGCGGCCGGGCGCCCGAGGACCGTACCGCCGCGGCGGTTGACCAGATGAACGGGCCTGCGGCCGGGGGAGCGCAGAGCCTGGGCGGCCACGGCGTGGCCGTACTTGGCCGGATCGTCGCTCGCGCCGACGACGGCGACGGACTTGGGGTCGAAGAGTGCCGTCAGGTCGCGGGCCATCTCACTTCTCCAGCCGGAGTGCGGAGTTGGGGCAGGAGTCGGCGCAGGCGCGGGCCGCGTTCTCGCCGCCGGGCGGCACGGGGACGGCGATGACCGACGCGTACCCCCATTCGTCGAGTTCGACGAGGTCGGGAGCGTGCTCCTGGCAGAGGCCGTAGCCCTGGCAGCGGGTGGAGTCCAGAAGGAGTTTCATGGTGATCCTTTCAGCGAGGGCTCGGCGGAGGGACGGACCTGACGTCCCGGGTGGTCCATGACCTGCGGAACGGGCACCACGAGCCGGTGTCCGCCACTGGGCGGGGAGGCCGCGCACGCCGGGCAGGCCGCTTCGAGATGCGTGCGGACGAGCCCGGGATAGGAGCGCAGGAGGGTTCCCGCGGCGCCGGCGGCGGCGTCCAGCAGGCCGCATGCACCGCGCCCGGGCAGCCCGGACGACCAGCGCTGAAGCCGCTCCGCGGCATCGGGGACCGCGGTCCCGTCGGTCAGCTGCCGGAGTGTGTCGCCGAGCGCCGCCGTGCCCGAGACACAGACACCGCACTGGCGGGCGCTCTCTGCCCTGAGGTGGTCGACTGCGTCGGCGGCGGTCGCGAGCGGACATGTGCCCGGCCCGAGGAACCGGATCGCCCCGCAGCCCAGTGCGGTACCCGCCTCGGCGAGCGCGGCGGGATCGAGCGGCAGGTCGAGCGCGCCGGCGTCGATCAGCCCGCCGAACAGTCCGCCCATGAGGGCACCCGAAGCGTCCGTGGTGCCCTGGACGGTGGCCAGCGTGCGCAGCGGGATCCCGTAGGGGACCTCGGCGAGCAGAGCGGTGCCTTCGGCCGAGGAGAGCGTGAGGAGGGTGCTCCGGGCGATCTCGTGGCGGCGTTCGGGGCGGGTCGCGATGAGTGCGATACGGGCGAGTGTCTCCACGTTCGAGACCAGGGTCGGCTCGTCGCCGACCCCCTTCTCGTAGGGCCGGGGAGGCTTGGCGGTCGGCAGGGCCGGCCCGCCGTTGATCCGCCGGACCACCGCGGTCTCCTCGCCGGCCACATAGGTGTGGCCGGTCTCGATCACCTCCGTCGGCACGTACGGCGGACATTGGGCGAGGGCCTGGCGGACGCGCTCGGCCGCATAGGGGTCGGAGAGATAGACGTAGCACCGGGCTGCGCCGGTGATCGCAGCGGCGTGGGCCAGCCCGTCGAGGACCAGATGGGGGCGGGCGCGCAGCAGCCAGCGGTCCTTGACCGAGCCGGGCTCGCCCTCCTCCCCGTTGGCGACGACCACCGGTGCCCCGCCGCCGTCGCGTACGGCCCGCAGCTTCACGGCGACCGGGAATGCGGCGCCGCCCCGTCCGCGGAGCCCTGCGTCGGCGATGTGGCCGAGCAGCCGCCCGGGCTCGCCCGGACCGCGGTAGCCACCGCCCGCGGCATACGCCTCGCCGGTCTCCACCGTGTCGGGCACCGACCCGAGCACGGTGCCGGTCCGGTACGGCATCAATGAACGGATGGGGGTCATGCCCGCCCTCCGTCCGGAGCGCTGCCGTCCTGCATCGTTCGGGGGGCGGGGTCCTGGCGGAGCGCCTCGGGCCGCTGAGCGGTGCGATCTGCTCGGGTGCCTGACCGGGCGCCGAAGGAGTGGTCGGACGCAGGATCCGTGTGCGTGGCGGCGGAGCCGGTTCCGCCGTCGGCCACGGGAGCCGTCCGGGCCGCAGCGGGCCTGCCGGTCACCCGCGCCCTGCGGTCCGCGGGAACTTTCCCGCCCTCGTCCGGCTCCCGGGCGGGGCGGCCGTGGTCAGGACCGGATACCGGGCGGACGGTCGGGGGCCCGGGATGGCGCAGTACCCGTACCGCCGTCTCCAGGGCCCGGCGGTCGTCATGGGTGCGGCCGTAGCCGGAGCCCGGCAGACCGATGAGCATGCGGTGGTGGTCGAGGACGACCTCCCCCGCCAGCAGTGCGGCCTTCCGGTCGCCTGGACGGTCGCCGGAGGCGACGGCGGTCACGAGTTCGGTGACCTCGGCGAGATAGCGCAGCCAGCTGCGCTCGCTGCCGTGCAGGATCAGCCGCTCGACCCGGCGCCGCTCGGCGGCCGCCACTTCGGGCGGCGCCTCGGCCGTGCCCGGCGCACGGGTGCGCAGGGCGGCGACGGTGAGGGGCAGCTCCCGCTCCGGTTCGGGGGTGAGCCCGAGCCAGACGAGACTCCGACGACCGCTCATGCGTGCCTCCGGGACAGGAGAGGGAGTCGTCAACGGTGCAACCGGACGGGGAAGCCGAGGCGCGAGGGGCGCGCTGTCCGTGACCGGCTGTCGGCCGGTGCACCGTGCGACGGGGGATTCGGCGGTAGGGGACCGGGCGGGACCGCCCGGGGAGGTGCCGGCATCCGGTTCGGCGCGAGGGACACCGAATCGCGGGGGGCGGCGACGGGAATTACGCTAACTAATCAATTAGTCAGTCCGCAAGTCTTGACACTGCGGAAACGTGCCAGCAATCTGACTGGCCAATTAGTCAGCGCGGTTTCCGGTGCACTGCCGGGCCCGCCGACAGCCCCAGGGCCGCCTCAACACCGATCGCCGCGCAAGGCGGCATTGAGGAGTCAGCCGATGCAGCCCGAAGCCCCTGCTCCCGCAGCCCCGCTCACCCCGCACAGCCCCCCGGACCCGCACAGCCCCCCGGCCCGGCAGAGCCCGCCGGGCGCGCGGAGCCGGTCGGGTCCCCCGGCCCCGCAGAGGGAGCCGGCCCGGCCGAGCCCGCCCGACCAGGCCGACACGCCGGGCCCGGCGCTCGCGGCCCGCTACTACACGGACCCGGACACCGCGGCGGCCGAGACCCGGGACATCTTCGCGAAGTCCTGGCAGCTCGTCTGCCACGAATCGGACCTGCCGGCTCCCGGAGCCAGGCTGGCCGCCACCGCCGCGGGCCGGGAAGTCCTCGTCGTCCGTACCGAGGACGGCGGCCTGGCCGCCCACCTCAATGTGTGCCGCCACCGCGGAACCCGTCTCGTCACGGCCCCGGAACCGGCCGGCAAGGCGATCCGCTGCCCCTACCACGGCTGGACGTACAAGCTCGACGGCCGCCTCGTCGGTGCGCCCGAGGCCCGGCAGATCCCCTGCCTCGACAAACCGAAGCTCGGCCTCTTCCCGGTCAGGGTCGAGTCGTTCCTCGGCTTCGTCTTCGTCAACCACGATCCCGACGCCGTGCCGCTCGCGCAGCAGTGCGCAGGACTCGCGGAAGCCGTCGGCCACTACGCGGGGACCGATCTGGTGCCTGTCGGGCGCAGCAGGATCCACGATCTGGCCGGCGCGGAAGTCCAGCACGCGAACTGGAAGGTCGCCGTCGACAACTACCTGGAGGGCTACCACGTCCCGGTCGCCCACCCCGGGCTGATGCGCCTGCTCGACTACCAGGGCTACACCTGTGAGATCGAGGAGTCCTACGCGCTCTTCGCCTCGCCGCTGCGCGACAAGCCGTCCTCGAACTGGGCGGAACGCCTCTACCAGCGGGTGGCCGCCCCCATGCCGGGGCTCAAGGAGCCCGACCGCCGGGTCTGGCGTTACGCAGTGATTTATCCCAACACGCTCATCGACTTCTACCCCGACCATGTGCTTGCCTGGACCGCCATACCCACGGCCGTGGACCGCGTGGCCGTACCCGGCGCGTTCTACACCCGCCGCGGGACCGGGCTGCGAACCCGTATCGCCCGGCGGCTGAACATCCACATCGGCTGGATCACGAACGACGAGGACGCCGAACTGGTGGCCAGGGTGCAGAAAGGACTCACCACCCCTGGGTTCGAGCCCGGTCCGCTCTCCCGGCGCGAGGCGGCGGTCGGCTGGTTCGCCGAGCGCGTCCGGGCCGACCTCGACGGCGCGGAGCACTGAGGCCGCGCGGCTCCCACGAGCGCCGAACGCGATCCGCCCGGCCTTTCACGAAGGCCGAGCCGGATCCGTCCGGCCCCACGGGCGCCGAGCGGTGTCCGTGCCGGCCCACGGCACGGAGGAGTGACCCACGCAGACCCGGCGGCGCGGAGCAATGAGCCGCATCCGCCCGCCACGCACCCTGTCGAGCCGCACCCGGCGGTGCACCCCACACACCGCGCAGGCTCCCCGGTCCGGGCACGGAGTCAGGCCCCCGTGCACCCACGACCGCCCCCGCAGCAGTGTTCGTCACCGTACGGACCCCACGGAGAGGACCCCGATGTCCCCCGAGGCACCCCTACTGTCCCGCCGATCCTTCCTGCGCACCGGCGCCGCCGCAGCCGCCGTTCTCGGTCTCGGCACGAGTGCGGCGGGGTGCGGCTTCCTCCCTGCCGACCAGGCCGCCTTCGGAGCCACCGAGGAACCCATCGACGTCAAGGTCGACGGCGACCTCGTCTACTTCAACTGGGCCGACTTCGTCGACCCGGCCGTCTTCGCCGGATTCCAGAAGGAGTACGGAGTCAAGGTCATCCAGTCGAACTTCGACTCCATGGAGGGCATGGTCGCCAAGCTCAACGCCGGCAACCGCTACGACATCATCTTCCCCACCGCCAAATGGGCCCAGCGGCTGGCCGCCGGTCACCGGCTGCGCCGGATCGACCACGACAGGCTCAGGAACGCCGGGTCGATCCTCGGCAACTACGACTACTTCTCCGACCCCTGGTACGACCCCGGCTCCCGGCACACCCTGCCGTTCACCATGTACAAGACCGGGATCGGCTGGCGGAAGGACCGGCTCGGCGACGGGCTGAGCGGCTCCTGGGACGACCTGTGGAACGCCCGCGCCAAGGGCAAGGTCTTCGTGCTCGACGACCGCGACGAAGTCCTCGGCCTCGCCGCGCTCAAGCTCGGGCTCGACGTCTCCACCACCGACGAGGGGGACCTCGCCCGCATCACCAGCACCCTGCGGTCCCTGCGACCCCATCTGCGCGGCTTCTCCAGCGACAGCTACAACAACCTGCTGAACGGCAATGCCGCCATGACGCAGGCCTGGAGCGGTGACATGGCGGCCATGCTGGGCCAGGCCAAGGACCCCTCCGTCCTCGGCTTCGAGGTCGCGAAGGAGGGCGCCCCCGTCAATTCCGACTGCTACGCCATCCCCTCGGACGCCCGGCACCCGGGCACCGCGATGCTCTTCATCGACTACATGCTCCGCCCGGAGAACGTGAAGAGAAACATCGAGTACATCGGCTATCCGATGCCGGTCGGCGGCAGCGAGGACACCTACGCGGCGCTCGTGGAGCCCTTCCCCGAGTGCCTGGTGAGCGCCGACGACCTCAAGGACGACCTCTACTTCCGCAACGGCACCTCGAAGGGCGAACGGGCCCGGGACACCGCCTGGACCCGTGTGAAGGCGGGATGACGTGACAGCACAGACCCCAGACCTCCGTAACCGCAAGCCCAGGACCCGGGGTGCCTCCGCCGCGGGTGACCGGCTGTGGACCTGGCTGATGATCCCCGGCACCCTCTGGATGGCCGCCTTCCTCCTCGCCTCGCTCCTCCTGGTCGCCACCCTGGCGCTCGGCACCACCGACGCGCTCGGCAATCCGCGCTTCGGCTTCAACCCCGACAACATCACGGCCCTGGCGGAGCCGGCCTACCGGGCCGTGCTCCTCCGCTCCCTCGGCTACGCCCTGCTGACCTGTGTGATCTGCCTGGTCGTGGCCTACCCCGTCGCCTACGCCATCGCCCTGTACGGCGGCCGGTTCAAGAACCTCCTGATCGCCGCCATCGTCGTCCCCTTCTTCGCCAACTACCTGGTGCGGATGTACGGCTGGTCGGTCGTTCTCTCCGACGACGGACCGCTGCTGAAGGCATTGCGTGCCGTCGGAATCGCCGACGACGGCACCAAGATCCTGCAGACGGGGGTGGGGGTCATCGCGGGACTCGTCTACGGCTTCGTCGTCTTCATGATCATTCCGCTGTACGCGGCGCTGGAGCGCATGGACGTCTCCCTCATCGAGGCAGGCCGCGATCTCTACGGAGGACCGTTGAAGACCTTCTTCCACGTCACCCTGCCCGCCACCCGGCAGGGCGCGGCAGCCGGCTGCGTCCTCGTCTTCCTGCCCGCCATGGGCGACTTCGTCAGTGCCCAGCTGATGGGAGGCCCCGACCAGATCATGATCGGCAACCTGATCCAGGACAAGTTCTTCCAGGGCCAGAACTGGCCCCTGGGCTCGGCCCTCACCATGCTGATGATGGCCGTCCTGTTCCTCGGCATGCTCGGCTACCTGCGGCGCACCCGCAAGGACGAGGCGGAGGCGGTCCGATGACGCTCCGCCCCGCCATCAAGCCGCAGCGCCGCTCCGACCCGCACGCGGTGCGCACCCCCGCCCCCCGCAGGGGCAGCGCGCGCCAGGCCACCGGCGAGCGCTCGCGCCCCGCCACCCGCAGACGCCGGCGCGGCACCGATCGCAGGCCACGCTTTGCGATCGCCGTGACCGCCGCATTCCTCGCGCTGCTCTATCTGCCGATCGGCGTCGTCGTCCTCTTCTCGTTCAACTCGCAGAAGTCCCTCACCGTCTTCAAGGACTTCAGCCTCCGCTGGTACTCGGCCTTCCTCCGCGACGACGTCCTCCTGGAATCGCTCGGGATGAGCCTGCGCGTCTCGCTGGTGGCCATGGCCGGCTCGCTGGTCCTCGGCGTCACTCTCGCCCTCGGCCTGGTCCGCTGCCGCAGCCGACTGGGCTCGCTGGCCGGGCTGATCATGCTCATCCCGCTGATCACCCCGGAGATCGTCACCGGAGTCGCGGCCATGCTGCTCTTCAAGGGCATGGGCGTCACCCTCTCCACGACCACGGTGATGCTTGCGGAGATCACCTTCTCGATCTCCTATGTGACGGTGATCCTGCGCTCCCGGATCGCCGCCCTCAACCCGGAGGTCGAGGAGGCGGCGATGGATCTCGGGGCCACCCGCTGGCAGGCGCTGCGCCTGGTCACCCTCCCCGCTCTGCTCCCCAGCATCCTGGCCTCCGCGGTGCTGATCTTCGCACTCGTCTTCGACGACTTCGTCCTCGCCTACTTCACCACCGGCGTCGACCCGCAGCCGCTGTCCGTACGGATCTACTCGGCGATCCGTTTCGGGGTCCAGCCCACCATCAACGCGGTCGGCACCCTGATGCTCGCCGGATCCATCGCCCTCATCGCCCTCGCGCTCTTCATCCCGCGTCTGTTCGGCCGTCGCGGCGGCCTCGATCTGCTCTCCGGGAAGTGACACCGTGACGCCCACCGCCTCCACGAGCTCCACGACCTCCACCACCGCCACCACCGCACCGGCGGGGGAGCCCGCACCCGCCGTCCGGCTCGACGGGATCAGCAAGAGCTACGGCGACTCCTACGCCGTGCACGAGCTCTCCCTGGACATCGCTCCCGGTGAGTTCTTCTCGCTCCTCGGCCCCTCCGGCTGCGGCAAGACCACGACGCTGCGGATGATCGGAGGCTTCACCGACCCCAGCGACGGCACCATCCTGCTCGGCGGCGAGGACGTCACCGCCCTCCCGCCGGACAAGCGCAATGTCAACACCGTCTTCCAGAGCTACGCCCTGTTCGACCATCTCTCGGTCGCCGACAACGTGGCCTTCGGCCTCAAACGCAAGGGCGTCGGCCGCGCCGAGATGCGTGAACGGGTCGGCACCATGCTGGAGCGGGTCCAGCTCGGCGGCCTCGGGGACCGCAAGCCCCGCACGCTCTCCGGCGGCCAGCGGCAGCGGGTCGCGCTCGCGCGCGCCCTGGTCAACCGTCCCCAGGTGCTGCTCCTCGACGAACCGCTCGCGGCCCTCGATCTCAAGCTCCGCCGCCGGATGCAGGTCGAGCTCAAGCAGATCCAGCGAGAGGTCGGCATCACCTTCGTCTTCGTCACCCATGACCAGGACGAGGCGCTGACCATGTCCGACCGAGTGGCGGTGATGAACGAGGGGCACGTGGAACAGTGCGGTACCCCGGAGGACGTGTACGAGCGCCCCGCGAGCAGCTTCGTCGCCTCCTTCATGGGCACCTCCAACCTGGTCCCCGGCACCTACCGCGCCGGAGAGGTGGTCTTGGACGAGGGCCCCGCCCTCCCCGTCGGGCCGCGCACCCACGTCAGCGACGGAAGCCGGGTCAGCCTCTCCATCCGGCCCGAGAAGATCTGGCTCTCCGACTTCCTGCCGGACATGGCCCGGGTGCGCGGAGTGGTGCGGGAGACCGTCTACTCCGGCCCGACCACCACGTACCTCATCGAACTCGCGCCCGGCGTCACCGTTTCCGTGCTGGAGCAGAACACCGACCGCTCCCGGATGGAGGACCGCTGGAGCGGCGGCGAGAGCGTCGAGATCGGCTGGAAACCCGAGCACTGCCTGGTCCTGGACTGACCGCCCGCCGCCCGACACTCGAAGGAACACCCCCATGAACCACGATGTCATCGTGCTCGGCGCCGGCCTCGCCGGTCTTGCCGCCGCACGGGACCTGGCCGCAGGCGGAGCCGATGTCCTTGTCGTCGAGGCCCGCGGCCGGGCCGGCGGCAGGGTCGAACAGAAACAGCTCCCGGACGGCAGGCTCGTCCAGCTCGGCGGCGAGGTGGTGGGGCGTGCCCACACCGCCTATCTCGCACTCGCAGCGGAGCTCGGCCTCACTCTGATCCCGAGCTATGTCGCCGAGCCCGGTGTCATTGCGCGCGCCACGCCGGAGGGAGTTTCCGCAGGCGACCCGCCGCACTGGTTCGGCCCCGGCGACGACGCCGTGCACCAACGGATCACCGCCGCCTTCACGGCGCTGGCCCGCTCGGTCGACCCCGACGACCCCTGGAGCCATCCGGAGGCCGCCGGGCTCGACGGGCTGTCGGTGGGGGACTGGCTGCGCTCGGAGGGCGCGGGCCCGGCCGTGGTGCGGCTCTGGGAGATCGGCCAACTCGCCCTGGCCAGCGGCTCCTACGAACGGACCTCCCTGTTGTCCGCCCTGCGCAAGCATGCCGCGGTCCCCGGCGGCGACCACAGCGACCACTACGACTACGAGGACTGGGAAGGACTGCGTGTCGCGGAGGGTTCGGCCACCGTGGCGCTGCGCATGGCCGACGGGCTCGGCGAGCGCGTCCGCCTCGGTGCACCCGTCGAAGCGGTGGACGTGCGGCCCGGCCGCTGCGCGGTGCGCCTCGCCGGCGGCGAGACTCTCACGGCTGCTTCGGTGGTGAGCGCTCTGCCCGTCGGCCCGCTGCGCTCCGTCTCCGTCACCGGAGTGTCCGACGAACGCATCGCCTCGCTGCACCGTCAGCGCCAGGCGGTCGCGGCCAAGTTCGCGGCCGTGTACGACAAGCCGTTCTGGCGCGACAGCGGTCTGAACGGGCTGTCCGAGTGCGAAGGGGTCCTCGGCAGTACCTGGCCGCAGAACGAGGGGATCCTGTCCGCCCTCGTGCCGCCCGAGCGCTACGGCGTCCTGCTCGGCATCCCCGAGGAGCGGCGCGACACCGAACTGCTCGGCGACATCGCCCGGTTGTACGGCGAGGAAGCGCACCGGCCGCTGAGCACGTACACCCGGATGTGGGGCACCGACCCCTGGACCCAGGGGTATGTCACCCACTGGACCCCGGGTGATGTCATGGCGGTCGGCCCCCGGCACGGCACCCATGAACCGCCGTTCTACGTCTGCGGCTCCGACCAGTGGGTGGCCGGATACATGGAGGGTGCGGTGCGTACCGGCCGTGCCGCCGCCGAGGAGGCGCTGCGCCGTGGCTGAACCGTCCGTCCTCAACCACATCAACGGCGCAGATCTGCCCGCCGTCTCGGGCGAATCCATGGCTCTCACCGACCCCGCCACCGGTGAGCGGCACGGCACTGCGCCCCGTTCCGGCCCGGCCGATACGGATGCCGCCTGCGCCGCAGCGGAAACGGCCCTGGAACGGTGGTCCGCCACCACCCCCGGCGATCGCCAGCGCGCGCTGCTGCGCATCGCCGACGCTCTCGAGGCGCACGCGGACGCATTCGTGTCGGCGGAGGTGGGGGACACCGGAAAGCCCGGAGAACTGTTCCGGGGGGACGAACTCCCCGCGATCACCGACACATTGCGCTTCTTCGCCGGGGCTGCGCGCAGCCTCCCGGGCGCAGCCGCGGCCGAGTACACCGAGGGCCGCACCTCGATGCTCCGCCGCGAACCGGTCGGTGTCTGTGCGCAGATCACTCCCTGGAACTACCCCCTGATGATGGCTGTGTGGAAGATCGCACCGGCCCTGGCCGCAGGCAATACGGCCGTGCTCAAACCAGCGGACACCACCCCTTCCTCCACCGCGCTGCTGGCCCGTATCGCCTCCGAGCAGCTGCCTCCCGGTGTGCTCAATGTGGTCTGCGGAGACCGGGACACCGGTCGGGGACTCATCTCCCATCCGGCCGTCCGGCTGATCGCGGTCACGGGCAGCGTCCGCGCCGGACGGGAGATCGCGGCCGCGGCTGCCGCTGATCTCAAGCGTGTCCATCTGGAACTCGGCGGCAACGCCCCGGTGATCGTCCACGAGGACGTGGATGTCGAAGCCACCGCAGCCGAACTCGCCGCGGTCGCCTACTACAACGCCGGCCAGGACTGCACCGCGGCTGCCCGCTATCTGGTGGACAGGCGGGTGTACGACGCGTTCGTCACCGCATTCGCCGCACACGCCGCCAAGCTGCGGGCCGCCGTCGACTTCGGTCCGCTCAACAACCCCGGTCAGCTCGCATCGGTCGAGGGGCTGCTGAACCGGCTGCCGGACCGTGCAGAGATCGTCACCGGCGGGTCCCGCTCCGGGCGGCCCGGCTACTACCACGAGCCGACCGTCGTCGCCGGGGTCCGGCAGAACGACGAGATCGTGCAGGAGGAGATCTTCGGGCCGGTCGTCACCGTGCAGCGGTTCGCCGACGAGGACGAGGCCGTCCGCCTGGCCAACGGCGTGCGGTTCGGTCTCGCGGCCAGTGTCTGGACCAGGGATCACGACAGGGCGATGCGCGCGACCCGTGCCCTGCACACCGGCATTGTGTGGGTGAACACGCACGGCACCACGGTCTCCGAAATGCCGCACGGCGGAGTGAAGCATTCCGGCTACGGCAGTGATCTCTCGCTGGCCGGCCTTCTGGACTACACACAGGTGAAGCACGTCATGGTCTGAGCTGCATGTCACCTACGCGCGTTCCGGACACTTTTCCGGTGTGAGGCCCGGCACAACCGTACGGTCAGGCCCGCAAATTCTTCACACAGCCGACACAATGTGTGGAGAATTTGCGTCCAAAGCCCCATCGGGCCGTGCATACAACAAGATCAACTTTGTTCAAGTCTGCACTTCGTATGGCGACATGTCCGTATGGCAACCCACCGGCCCCCGGCAACTTCTGGTTGTCGGGGGCCGGCCTGTAGGCATGGCCACGGCGCTACCGGCCGACCACCGGGCGCCGTCCCACCACTGTCCTACCCAGGGGGTTACGCATGTCCCGACCCACCCGCCGCCAAGCCCTGGGCGTCGCCGCCGGCGTCGCCGCGGGCCTCGCGGTCACCGGCGCCGCGCAGGCACTGCCCGTCCGCCACGCCGAGGCCGCTTCACGGCCCGCCGAGCCGGGCTCGTTCGACGAGGTCTACAAGGGCCGCCGGATACAGGGGGCGCCGTCCCACGGCGGGAGCCACGGCGGAGGCCACCACGCCCACGGCGCTGGCTACACCGTCCGGATCGACGGCGAGGAACTGCACGTCATGCAGAACGCCGACGGCACCTGGATCAGTGTCGTCAACCACTACGAACCGAGGTCCACACCCCGAGCCCTGGCCCGCGCCGCCGTCGTGGAACTCCGGGGCGCCGACCTCGTCCCGCTCGCGACCAGCTGATCCGGAGCACACCCGCAATGACCGTACGCAAGAACCAGGCCCAGCTCACCGCCGACGAGAAGAGGCGTTTCGTCAACGCCCTCCTCGCCCTCAAGCGCGACGGCCGGTACGACACCTTCGTCACCACCCACAACGCGTTCATCATGAGCGACACCGACAACGGTGACCGCGTCGGCCACCGCTCGCCGTCCTTCCTTCCCTGGCACCGCAGATTCCTGATCGAGTTCGAGCAGGCGCTGCAGTCCGTGGACCCGTCCGTCGCGCTCCCGTACTGGGACTGGACCGTCGACCGCACCACCGCGTCCTCGATCTGGGCCGCCGACTTCATGGGCGGCACCGGCCGCGCCCGGGACGGGCAGGTGATGGACGGCCCGTTCGCAGCCGCCAGAGGTGCCTGGCAGGTCACCGTGCGCGTCGACGGGCGTACCTTCCTGCGGCGCGACCTGGGCGCGGGCGGCCGACAGTTGCCGACCAGGGCCGAGCTGGACTCCGTGCTCGCCATGTCCACCTATGACGCCCCGCCGTGGAACAGCGCATCGGACGGCTTCCGCAATCACCTGGAGGGCTGGCGCGGCGTCAATCTGCACAACCGCGTGCACGTCTGGGTCGGCGGTCAGATGGCCACCGGGGCGTCCCCGAACGACCCGGTGTTCTGGATGCACCATGCCTTCATAGACAAGCTCTGGTCGCAGTGGCAGGCACGCCACCCCGGCTCCACGTACCTCCCGGCGGCCGGTACGGCGAACGTCGTCGACCTCCGGGACACGATGCGCCCGTGGAACAACGTGACCCCTGCGGACATGCTCGACCACAGGCCGCACTACACCTACGACACGGCGGCCTGACGCCGCTGCGGGGGCGCACGGTCCTCCGGGGAGGCGGTTCGTGCCGCAGCGAAACCGGGGCCCGGCGCGTCCCCGCCCATGCCTGCCGGTGGTCCCGTCACCGGTCCGAACCCGGTCCGCGGCCCAGGGATCTGGCCAGATACGGCGCGGTGCGGCTGCCCGCCGCCCGCGCCACCTGCGCGGGGGGTCCCTCTGCCACGATCGTGCCGCCCTCCTCTCCACCGCCCGGGCCCATGTCGATCACCCAGTCCGCGCGCGCCACGACATCCATGTCGTGCTCGACGACCACGACCGAGTGCCCGGCGTCGACGAGGCCCAGCAACTGCCGCATCAGCACCTCCACATCGGCCGGGTGCAGTCCGGTCGTCGGCTCGTCCAGCACGTACAGGGTGTGTCCCCTGCGCATTCGCTGGAGCTCGGCGGCGAGTTTGATGCGCTGTGCCTCACCGCCGGACAGCTCCGTCGCGGGCTGGCCGAGCCGCAGATACCCGAGGCCGACATCGAGCAGCGCCCGAAGGCTCCGTACGGCCGCCGGTGTTTCGGCAAAGACCTCGGCGGCGGCCTCCACCGTGAGGTCGAGCACCTCGGCGATGTTCCGCCCCTCATGGCGGACCTGCAGGGTCTCCGGGTTGTAGCGGGCACCACGGCAGTCCGGGCAGGGTGCGTACGTGCTGGGCAGAAAGAGCAGTTCGACGGAGACGAATCCCTCACCCTGGCAGGTCTCGCACCGGCCCCCCGCCACATTGAAGGAGAATCGCCCCGCCCTGTAGCCGCGCGCCCTGGCCTCGTCGGTGGCGGTAAACAGCCTGCGCACGACGTCGAACAGACCGGTGTACGTAGCCAGATTGGACCGGGGAGTGCGTCCGATGGGTCGCTGATCCACTGTCACCAGGCGTTCCACACACGGTAGTTCCGCGGTGATCGACCCGACGAGGGTCGACTTGCCCGAGCCCGACACACCGGTCACCGCCGTCATGACGCCGAGCGGCAGCCGGGTCGTCACCCCGCGCAGATTGTGCCGGGTGACCGGACCCAGCTCGAGCCGACCCGACGCCTTCCGTGGCTCCCGTGCAGGGACGCTCTCCGAGCCGAAGAGATGGCGCCGGGTGGCCGACTCCGTCACCTCGGCGAGCTGCTGCGGCGGCCCGCTGTGCAGCACCCGACCGCCGTGCTCGCCCGCAAGCGGCCCCACGTCGACCAGCCAGTCCGCGTGCCGCATCACATCCAGGTGGTGTTCCACGGCGAAGACCGTGTTGCCGCCCGACTTCAGCCGGTCGAGGACGACCAGCAGGGCCTCCGTGTCGGCCGGGTGAAGGCCCGCTGACGGTTCGTCAAGGACATACACGACACCGAACAGGCCGGAACGCAGCTGCGTCGCCAGCCGCAGCCGCTGCAGTTCACCACTGGACAGCGTCGGCGTGGCACGGTCCAGGCTCAGATATCCGAGGCCCAGCTCGGTCACCGTGCCGATCCGGCCCAGCAGGTCCGCCGTGAGCACCCGGGCCGCCTCGTCGTTCCGGTCGGTGTGCAGAACATCCGCGAGCGCGGCCAGCGGCAGCGCCGCCAGCTCGGCGATCGTCCGCCCCGCGAAGGTGACCGCAAGGGCCTCCGGGCGCAGCCTGCTGCCCCCGCAGACCGGGCACGGCGCACTGGTCAGAAACTGCTCGGCCTTCGTGCGCAACGTCTGGCTCTTCGAGTCCGCGAACGTGTGGAGCACATAGCGCCGGGCGCTCATGTACGTGCCCTGGTAGGGACGCTGGATGCGGCCCGCCTCACGCACCGGATGGACGGTCACCACCGGCTGCTCGTCGGTGAACAGGATCCAGTCGCGGTCCCGCTGATCCAGCTCGCCCCAGGGCCGGTCCACGTCGTGACCCAGTGCGTCCAGCACGTCCCGCAGATTCTTGCCCTGCCAGGCACCCGGCCAGGCGGCGATCGCGCCCTCCCGGATCGACAGCGACGGATCGGGGACCAGCAGTTCCTCACTGGTGCGATGGATGCGCCCGAGACCATGGCACTCGGGGCATGCCCCGGCCGCCGTGTTCGGCGAGAAGGCGTCCGAGTCCAGCCGGGCGGCCCCCTCCGGATAGTCGCCGGCGCGGGAGAACAGCATCCGCAGGGAGTTCGACAGCGTCGTCACCGTGCCGACGGAAGAGCGTGAGGTGGGGGAGGAGCGGCGCTGCTCCAGGGAGATGGCGGGCGGCAGTCCCGTGATCTCCCCGACCTTCGGCGCGCCCACCTGGTGGATCAGCCGACGGGCGTAGGGCGCGACGGACTCGAAGTAGCGACGCTGGGCCTCGGCGTAGATCGTGCCGAAGGCGAGCGAGGACTTGCCCGACCCGGACACTCCGGTGAACACCGTGAGCGTGTCGCGCGGGATGTCGACGTCGACGTTCTTGAGATTGTGCTCGCGGGCGTCGCGGACGCGGACGTACGGGTCGTGGAGGCCGTGCATATCCGGATTCTAGGCAGCGGCTCCGGCGTCCGCGCTGGTCAGCCCCGCGAGGTGGGCCAGGCGCCGGAAGGAGTCACGCAAGCCGTCGCGGTCGTACGAGCTCGTCGTCACCAGCACCTCGTCGGCGCCGCTCTCCTTGATCACGGCCTCCAGGGCGCCCGCTACCTGCTCCTCGGTGCCGTGGATCTGGCCCCGCAGTCCCGATTCGTAGAACTCGCGCTCCTTCGCGGTCATCGTCAGCCCCTCGATCCGGGAGGCGGGCGCGAGCGGCGGAAAGGTGCCGTGCGTCCGTGAATACGCCATCGACCACGCCTCCGGTACCAGCAGTCGCCGGGCCTCCTCCTCGCTGCCGGCGACGGCGACCGTGCCCGACACGACGACATGGGGCTCCGCGGCCCACGGCGAGGGGCGGAACTGCGCCCGATAGCGCTCGACGGCCCGCAGCAGCCGTTCTCGTCCCCTGAGATCCCCCACCACCAGCGGCAGTCCTGCCGCCGCTGCGACACCCGCCCCCTCTCCCACGGCCAGGACGAACGGCGGCACCCGCAGCCCCTGCGAGGGGCGGGCGCGCACAAGCGGATGCGTTCCTTCGAAGTAGCCGAGGAGCTCGCTCAGCTGTCCGGCGAAGTCGTCCGCGTCGTCCCTGTCGCGGCCCAGCGCCCTTCGGACCCCGTCCGTGAAGCCGACCGAGCGTCCCAGCCCCATGTCGATCCGACCGGGGAACAGGGCTTCCAGCACCCCGAACTGCTCGGCGACGACCAGCGGCTGGTGATTGGGCAGCATCACCCCGCCCGTGCCCACCCGGATCACCGAGGTCGCCGCCGCCACGGCGGCTGCCAGTACGGTCGGCGCGGAGCCGGCCACGCCGGGCACACCATGATGTTCGGAGACCCAGAAACGGTGGTAGCCCAGCGCCTCCACCTCCTGCGCGAGGCGCACGGAGTCGCGCAGCGCCTGAGCGCCCTCCTGGCCCTCCCGGGTGCGGGAGCGGTCCAGTACGGAGAACCGGGTCGAAGCGAGCAAGGAGTCCACACCGGGTTCAACGCCCCCGCCCCCGCAGGATTCCCGTGATCCTCCCACGGGCCGCGGCTTCCTGCCTGCTCCTGCTCCTGCTCATGCCGGCCCGCCTCCCTCCGGGCCGTGGCTCTCACCGGCCCCGGCCCTGGCCCCGGCGCCAGCCCTTAGTCTGGGCGCCGTGACCCAGAAGAAGCACAGCAGGCCGCTGGCCGTATTCGACCTGGACGGGACCATCGCCGAGACCGGTCACCGCCAGCACTTCCTGGAGCGCAGGCCGAGGGACTGGGACGGGTTCTTCGCCGCCGCCCCCGAGGACACTCCTCTCGAGGACGGCGTACGCATGGTCGTCGACGCGGCGGCGGACTGCGAGGTCATGTACCTCACCGGCCGCCCCGAGCGCTGCCGCGCCGCCACGGTGGAATGGCTCGAGCAGCACGGTCTGCCGATGGGCCGCATCTTCATGCGCCGCAACGACGACCGCCGCCCCGCCCGGACCACCAAGCTCGAGATCCTGCGCCGCCTCGGCCGTACCCGCGAGATCCGGATGCTCGTCGACGACGACGAACTCGTGTGCGACGCCGCCGCACGAGCGGGCTTCAGGGTCGTACGTGCCCGGTGGGCCAGTACGTCAGCGGCCATGAAGGACGCACAGGAGCGCGAGGGCCGTACCTGACGCAGCGGCCGCGACCGCCCCCGTCAGCGGCCGCGACCGGGCTCGTCATGGGCCGAACGGGTGACGGCCGGCCCGTGTGCCCCTCAGTCCTCCAGACGGAATCCGACCTTCATGCCGACCTGGTAGTGCTCGACCTCGCCGTCCAGGATGTTTCCGCGGATCTGTGTCACCTCGAACCAGTCGAGGCCCCTGAGGGTCTGCTTGGCGCGGGAGATGCCGTTGCGGATGGCCTGGTCGACCCCTTCGTGAGAGGTGCCGACGATCTCGGTGACCCGGTATGTGTGGTGGGACATGAGGCCGTGCTCCTTTTCGCCGTACCGGCCGTTCCCCTCCACGGTGCCCCAACCGGGGACCGTCCGCGCGGCGTCGGGGATCGGATCGCACCCTCGATTGGTACATACCAAAGTCCGGTCGGTCGTCGCCGCGGAGGGTGCGGGCGGCGCACAGGGACGGGCCACGCCGAACCCGCGGACCGGGCCGCCGTCGGGGCCGACAATCCGATCAAGCCGTACATGACAGCGGTGCTCCGGGGTGAAGACCCCGAGGAGGCGGCGAGGAACGCCTCCGGCCGCGTCTCGGCCCGCGCGCGGGCCGAACGGCGGGCCTCGGCGCCGCACTGCGCCTCCCGGCTCCCTGGGCACCCACGGGCCGACCGGAGTCGCCCGGCATTCAGTTGGCGCACATCCGCGCTCCGCACCCCCGTCATGTCGAATCCAGCCGGTCGCGGAATTAGTTAGGGGCCGGGCCGCCGCAGGCGCGATCCGGTGCTTCCGTCCGGCAGAGGAGAGCCGTCATGCCCGCTTCGCCCGCCGTCATCCCCGCCCCGCTCGTGTCCGCCGAGCCGCGCTATGTGGTCGGTCTCGCCCGCGACCAGGACGACGTCCGTGCCGCCCAGCGGCTGCGCCACCAAGTGTTCGCCGGGGAGATGGGCGCCCGGCTCGAAGGACCGGAGCCCGGGCTCGACATCGATGCGTTCGACGCGTACTGCGACCACATCCTCGTGCGTCACGAGGAGACCGGCGAGGTCGTCGGCACCTACCGGGTGCTCCCGCCCGAACGGGCAAGGGTCGCCGGGCGGCTCTATTCCGAGACCGAGTTCGACCTCGTCCGGCTCGAACCCATCCGCCACGACCTGGTCGAGGTCGGCCGCTCCTGCGTCCACCCCGCACACCGCAACGGCGCCGTCATCGCGCTCATCTGGGCCGGCCTGGCCCGCTACATGACCCGCACCGGCCACACCTGGCTGTCCGGCTGCTGCTCGATACCGCTCTCCGACGGCGGCGGTCTCGCGGCCGCCACCTGGGACACCGTCAAGGCCAGGCACCTGTCCCCCGAGGAGTACTGGGTCACCCCGCACAAGCTCTGGAGCGCGGACGGAATCGCCCGCCCCCAGGGCCGCACCGAAATTCCCCCGCTGCTGCGCGGATACCTCCGGCTCGGAGCCTGGGTGTGCGGCGCGCCCGCACACGATCCCGACTTCGGCGTCGCCGACCTGTACGTCCTGCTGTCCCTGCGCCGCACCAACCCCCGCTATCTGCGCCACTTCCTCTCCCTGGCACCGGTGAAATGAGCGACTGGCTCCCCACCGCGCCGTGCACACCGGCCGGCTGCGCGACACCACGGTGGCCCACGGCCGGCCTCCCCACGGCCGTCGTGCGCCTGCTTGCGGGCACGGCCGCGGTCCTCGCCGGTGTTCTGCTCTCCCCCCTGGCGATCCCGCTCGGCCCCGTGCGCCGGGCCCGCCTCGTCCGCCTGTGGTGCCGGGCGGTGGTCCGCGCCTTCGGCGTCCGGGTCCGGATCGTGGGCGCGGGGGAGCCCGCACCGACGGCCGGCGGGGCGGTGCCGGGCACACTTGTCGTCCCCAACCACATCTCATGGCTGGACATACCCCTGGTCGCCGCGGTGCTCCCCGGGCGGATGCTGGCCAAGCAGGAGATCCGGCAGTGGCCGGTGCTCGGCCCCCTCGCAGGGTTCGGCGGGACACTGTTCGTGGACCGGGACAGGCTCAGGGCACTGCCCGGGGTCGTCAGGAGCATGGCGGACTCGCTCAGGAGCGGGGCGCGGGTGATCGTGTTCCCCGAGGGATCCACCTGGTGCGGGCGTGGGAAGGGACGCTTCCGCCATGCCGCGTTCCAGGCGGCGATCGACGCGGGTGCCGTCGTCCAGCCGGTACGGATCACCTACGGCCCGGTGGGTGCCGCTGCGTTCGTGGGCGACGATCCGCTCGCCGTCTCACTGTGGCGGGTCGTGACGGCCGGTGGGCTCACCGCGGAGATCAGGGTCCTTGCACCGATCCCCGCGGGCCGCCACACCGGCCGCCGTGCCCTCGCACGTGCTGCCGAGGCCGCGGTGGCAGGCGACACGGAGGCGAGACCGGCTCACACCGCGGTCGACAGGGACAGCGCGAACCTGCCCGCCGTGTCCGTCCACCACTCCGACAGCTTCAGTCCGGCTTCCGCCAGTTCGGTGCGCACCCGCTCCTGACGGAACTTCGCCGACACCTCGGTGCGGATCTCCTCACCGGCCCCGAAGGGAACCACCAGATCCAGCTCCCGGATCTTCACCGTGAGTGCGTCCCGCGCCCGCAGCCGCATCTCGATCCACTCCTCCTGCGCGTTCCACAGCGCCACATGGTCGAAGTCGTCCGGACGGAAGTCGGCGGCGAGTTCCCGGTTCATCACGGTCAGCACATTCTTGTTGAACTCGGCGGTGACACCGGCCGCGTCGTCGTACGCGGCCACCAGCACACCCTCCTCCTTCACCAGGTCCGTGCCGAGCAGCAGTGCGTCCCCGGGCGACAGCATCGCCCGGACCGAGCACAGGAACTCGGCCCTCTCACCGGGCAGCAGATTGCCGATCGTGCCGCCCAGGAAGGCCACCAGTCGGGGTCCCGGTGTCTCCGGAAGCTCCAGCGCCCGGGTGAAGTCGGCGATCAGCGCATGGACATGGAGCTCGGGATGCTCGACGAGCAGCGCATCGGCCGCGCCCGTCAGCGCGCTCCCGCTGACGTCCACGGGGACATAGCTGTGCAGTCCCGTCAGCGCGTCCAGGAGATGGCGGGTCTTCTCGGACGAACCGGAGCCCAGCTCCACCAGGGTGCGGGCACCGGTCACCGAGGCGATCTCTCCCGATCGGGCGAGGAGGATCTCCCGCTCGGCACGGGTCGGGTAGTACTCGGGCAGCCGGGTGATCTCCTCGAAGAGCTCACTGCCACGGGCGTCGTAGAACCACTTGGGCGGCAGTTCCTTGGGGGTGCGGGTCAGTCCGCGCCGTACGTCTTCGCGCAGTGCGGCGGCCATGGCGTCGTCGGGCAGGGTGCGGGTCAGCTGGAACGGGCTCACGCAAGTGGCTCCTTGAGCGGGGTCAGCAGTACGTCGGTGCGGGTGGCCGCGAGCAGCGTGCGGTCGGGCACTTCGCACCAGTGGGGATCGTCGTTGTAGGGCTCCGACGCCACGACGGTCCGGCGTCCGGGCTCGGCGAGATACCAGAGCGAGTCGCCCCAGGCGGTCGCCGCGACCGTCGTGCCGTCCGTCAGCAGCAGATTGAGCCGGGATCCGGGAGCCGCCTCCGCGACCTCGAACACCGTTTCGGCGAGCGCCTGGCCCAGCTCGTCGCCGTTCCGGAGCCGGTGCAGCACGAGGGCCCACACCAGAGCGGAGTCGCAACGTGCCTCCAGCGACAGCAGTTCGCCCACGGGCAGCGCAGCCGCGAGCGGAGCGACCGATCCGGGCCAGCCCCTGACGGCACCGTTGTGACTGAACAGCCAGGGCCCGGCGGTGAAGGGAGCCGCGGCCGCCTCGTCGTCCGCGCCCGCCTCGGTCGCGTCCCTGACCGCCGCGAGCAGCGCCCCGCTGCGGACCACGCGGGCCAGGTCGGCGAAGGACTGGTCGCCCCAGACCGGGCCGGACCGGCGGTAGCGGGCAGGTACCGGGTCGTCATCGGCGTACCAGCCGACTCCGAAGCCGTCCGCGTTCACGGTCCCGTACCGCTGCCGGCGCGGCGCCCAGGACTGTCTGAACAGCGCGTGCGGCGGTCGTACCAGCAGCTCGCCGAGCGCGGTGCCGGGACCCAGGAACGCGATGTGGCGGCACATCACGCGTCCCTTGCGGTGCGGAAGCCGGAGAAGATCTGCCGGCGCACCGGCAGGTCCCAGTTGCGGAACGTACCGCGGCACGCCACCGGGTCCACGGCGAACGAGCCGCCGCGCAGCACCTTGTGGTCACCGCCGAAGAACACCTCGGAGTACTCGCGGTAGGGGAACGCGGAGAAGCCCGGGTAGGGGAGGAAGTCGCTCGACGTCCACTCCCAGACGTCGCCCATCAGCTGGCGCACTCCGAGCGGAGAGGCTCCGTCGGGGTACGCGCCCGCAGGAGCGGGCCGCAGATGGCGCTGGCCCAGATTGGCGCGGTCGGGAGTCGGGTCGTCGTCGCCCCAGGGATAGCGCCGCGAGCGCCCGGTGGCCGGATCGTGACGGGCGGCCTTCTCCCATTCGGCCTCCGACGGCAGTCGCCGCCCCGCCCAGCGGGCGTATGCGTCGGCCTCGTACCAGCTGATGTGCAGTACGGGTTCGTCCTCGGGCACCGGCTCGGTCGTCCCGAACCGGCGGCGCAGCCACTGTCCGCCCTCGCGCCGCCAGAACAGCGGCGCCGCGATGTCGTGCTTGCGGATCTGGTCCCAGCCCTCGTCCGCCCACCACCGCTCGTCCGTGTAGCCGCCGTCCGCGATGAAGGCCTGGAAGGCGCCGTTGGTCACCGGTGCGGTGTCGATGAAATAGGCGGGCAGTTCACGGTGGTGCGCGGGGCGCTCGTTGTCCAGGGCCCAGGGCTCGGTGGAGGTGCCCATCGTGAACGGGCCCGCGGGGACCATCACTTCGGCCGGCAGCCCGTTCATGTCCCCACGGGGCGGCTCGGGCGCGTCGAGAGCGGCCGGGCCCCGCCGTAGCTGATGGGTGATCAGCATGGTCTCGTCGTGCTGCTGCTCGTGCTGCGCGATCATGCCGAAGGCGAAGGCCGCGTCGACGAGCGGTCCGCCGCGCAACGGGTGGCCGTCGAGGACGTCGAGCACCCGGCCCCTGACGTCCGACGCGTAGGCGCGGGACTCGGCGGGCGAGAGCAGGGGCAGCGAGGGCCGTGTCGCACGAGGGTGCTCGAAGGCGTCGTACACCGAGTCGATCTCCGGGCGTATGGCCTCACGACCTGCGACGGCCCGCAGCAGCCACTGCTCCTCCTGGTTGCCGATGTGGGCGAGGTCCCACACCAGCGGCGACATCAACGGCGAGTGCTGTGCCGTCAGTTCGTGGTCGTCGACGCATGAGGTCAGCAGGGCGGTGCGTGCGCGGGCGGCGGTCAGCGCCTCGAGGGCGCGCTGCCTGAGCGCGTCGTCGGTCACCACCGGGGACACGTTCATGAGCGGATCTCCTTGCGGGGGATCGAGAAGTCGTCGGCCGGGCACCGGCCCGGCAGGACGTAGCGGTCGTGGAACGCGGCCACCGCATCCTGGACGGCCGGGGTCGCCCCGAGCCGGGGCAGCGCCTCCAGCGCGACGGCGAAGCAGCTCATGGCCGCGCCGTGCAGTTCGGGGTCGGCCGGCCCGCGCCGGGCTGCCCGGGCCCAGAGGGGGTTGCGCGGTGCGGGCAGTGGTCCGGCGGTCTCGGCGAGCGGCTTGACCGTGCGGTAAGCGGTCTCCGCCGCCTCCGGGTCGTCGAAGAGGGCCATGGTGACGGCGAGGGGCACCATCCAGCCGTCCTCGCCCGGCTGCGCGTCGATCATGCGGAGTTCAAGGTGCCCGCGCGGGCGCACCGGTGGAAAGAGCGTGGTCATGTGGTACTCGAGGTCCGCACGGGTGGGCGGCCGGGGTGCACCGGACCGCATCCACTCACGGAATGTGAGGCCCTCCGGCACGTGCCAGGGCCCTTCCGGGGCACGGATGCACATCACCGGGGTGTCCAGCACATGCGTCGCCCAGGCGTCGCGCGGCGACCCGTCGGGAGCGGGCGCGAGGGAGCGTCTCGGATCGAGGTCCGCCCACAGGGCCTGCCGGGTGGAGCGCCAGCCGGTGCTCCTGCCCGCCCCGGCCGGGGAGTTGGCGAACGCCGCCACCAGGACCGCGCCCAGCAGATGGGCCAGCTGCCAGCGTCTGCCGAGGCCCAGCGGCCCGGGCTCCTCGAACCCCGCGTCCAGACACACCTGGACCGAGGCCGATGAGCACATCATGGACCGCCCCGATGGACCCGATCGGTCGAGGCAGGCCTCCATGGCGTCGTAACGCGGTTCACGCAGCAGCCGGCGCGGAGGGTGCCAGGGGTCGTGGCCGTATCCGGTCAGAGCGAGGCCGGAGGCGCGCAGTGCGGTCCGTACCGTCGCGAGATCCGCCGCGGTGGAGTCGATGCACTCCATCAGCGATCCGGCGGGCGGCGAGCTGAGCTCCAGCTGACCGCCGGGCTCGAAGGTCAGTGCCGAGGCGAGGTGCAGGTCCCGTAGCCCGGCGAAGGCCCGGTCGAGCCGGGTGGGCGCGACGGGCAGTTCGGGGTGGTGCAGTTCGTGTACGAGCCATTCGAGTTCGACCCCGACCTTGCGGGGCGGGCCCGTCTTGAAGCAGATACATCGAAGCAACGCTTCGGCGTCGTCCTCGGTGAGCGGCGGGCCGCTCCACCCGACGTCGGGTGCTGCCATGGTCGGCTCCTCCTGTCGCAGGCGCTCCGTCCACCTAAAGCCACGGTCGATGCTTCGCACAAGAGTGCCCCTGTGGGGCGTAAGGGGGGCGTAATCGGTTTGCCGTCACCCGTCCTGATCACTGAGGATTCCGGCATGAGTGCTCGTTTGCGCGGGATGGCGCAACAGACCCAGGAGATCGTCGAAGCAGGTCGCTACCGGGCGCCGGGCGGCCGCTCGGTGACGATCGGCGGGGAACTGCTCGCAGCGGTCGAGGGGACACGGATGTTCGGGCCCGGGCCCGTACCGGTGGTCCCCGGCACGGACCGTTTCAGCCTATGCGAGGTCACTGGGGAGAGCAGCCTGGCGGCCGCACGGCGGATGACGGCCCGGGACCCGGAGCCGGTCGCGGTCCTGAACTTCGCCTCGGCCCGCAATCCCGGCGGGGGCTACCTCAACGGGGCCCAGGCGCAGGAGGAGGCGCTCTGCCGGGCGTCGGCGCTCTACACCACGCTGCTGCGCGCACCGGAGTTCTACGAGCACCACCGCGCCGATCGGAGTCCTTTCTACTCCGACCGGGTGATCCACTCGCCCGCCGTCCCGGTCTTCAGGGACGACCGGGGCCGGCTCCTCGACGTGCCCTACGCCGTGGGGTTCCTGACGTCCCCGGCGCCGAACGCGGGCGTGATCACCAGTCGGGCGCCGGGGGAGGCCGCCCGCATACCGGCCGCCCTCGCATCGCGTGCGGAGCGCGTCCTCGAGACGGCTGCCGTTGCCGGCTATCGGCGGCTGGTGCTCGGTGCGTGGGGTTGCGGGGTCTTCCGCAATGATCCGGCCCAGGTCGCGGCGGCGTTCCGGGCCCTGCTCAGGGACGGCGGAAGGTTCTCGGGGCACTTCGACGAGATCGTCTTCGCGGTGCTGGACCGCACCGAGCGGCAGAGCACCCTGGAGGCATTCCGGGCCGCGTTCCCGGCGGGAGACGCCCGCGCGGTGTGAGCCGGGAACTTTCCCTAATTTATTTTGCAAAATATCTTTTGGAAAGTCCTTGATCCCTCTACGCTGCCGCCATGGTCAGTGGAGAGCACAAGCGCGTTCTTGATCCGGAGCATGATGCCGCGGCCCTCAAGGCCCTGACCCACCCGCTGCGGATCCGGCTCCTGGGGATGCTGCGCATCGACGGCCCCGCGACGGCCAGCGAACTCGCCGCGCGCACGGGCCAGTCCTCCGCCTCCACCAGCTATCACCTCAGGGTGCTGGCCAAGTACGCGTTCATCGCCGAGGCGGAGCACCGGGACGGGCGCGAGCGCCGCTGGCGGGCGGTGCATGACGTCACCGCATGGAGCAATGAGGCGCTGGAGGCGTCGGACGGCAGCCGGGCGTTCATCGGCGTGAGCCGCCGGGCGCAGATCGCTCACCTCGAACGCACCCTGGCCCAGCACGAGGAGGACATGTCCACGGGGCGGCTCGGCCCCGACTGGACCGAGCCATCGGGCATCTCCGACCTGGTGCTGCGCCTGACTCCCCGGTCGCTGACCGAGTTGTGGGAGTCGTTCGAGCGGAAGGCCGAGGAGCTCGTGGAGCGTGACACGGACGACCGGAGTGCCGAGCAGGTGGTCCTGCTGTGGGCCAGTCTGCCGCTCGCCCAGCGCGATGCGGCGGGCGAGGAGGACGCACGATGAGCGGGCCGCTGGACCCCCGCACCGCCCGCCGCCGTTTCACCGCCGTCACCTTCCTCTTCTGGCTGCCGGTGGGCCTGTACATACCGTCACAGGTCCTGCTCATCACGGATCGCGGTATCGGCCTGGCGGCCATCGCGTCACTGTTCGCCGTGCATTCGCTCACCGTCGCCGCACTGGAGCTGCCCACCGGAGGGCTCTCCGACGTCATCGGCCGCCGCCCCGTGCTGGCCGCCGCAGGCGTCCTCAATCTGACCGCCCTGGTCCTCCTGGCCCTGGGGACCGGCCTGCCGGTGCTTGCACTGGCAATGTTCCTCATGGGCTTCGGCCGCGCCCTGTCCAGCGGGCCGGCCGAGGCATGGTACGTCGACACCGTGCAGGCCCACTCCGGCCCGGCAGCCGAGCTGCGCACCGGACTCGCCCGCGCAGGCACCGCATCCGCCGCGGCCCTCGCCATCGGCACGCTCATGGGCGGTGCACTGCCCTGGCTGCTGGCCCTCGGCCCCGACTGGGGTGCGCGGCTCACCGACGCGAGCTCCGGGCTCGTACTGCCGCTCTCCGTACCGGCGTTGCTGGGCGCGGCCCTCGGGATCGTCTTCGTCGGCTACGTCCTGGTTCGGCTGCCGGAACCGCCCCGGACCGCCCCCGCGGCCCTGCGTGAGGTGATGCGCGGGGTCCCGGCCACCGTGACGGGTGGGCTGCGCCTGGGCGCCGGGGATTCCGTCGTGCGCCGGCTGCTGCTCACCGCGGGCGCTGTGGGAGCCGCTCTCGGCACCGTCGAACTCCTCACGCCGGGCCGGGCCGCTGCGGTGACCGGCGCACCCGAGTCCGGCGCCGTGCTCCTGGCTGCCCTGGCCTGCTCGGGTTTCGCCTGTTCCGCCCTCGGCAGCCACGCCGCGCCACTCCTCGCGCGCCGGGCGGGCAGCGGGGAACGCGCGGTCCTGGCAGCCCTCGGCCTGAGCGCGGCGGGCCTGCTGCTGCTCGGTGTCACGCTGCTGTGGAACGGCCCGGCCGCCCTGGCCCCGGCCGCCATCGGATACGGCCTCGTCTACCTCGGACTCGGTGCCGCCGGCCCGAACGAGAACGACCTGCTGCACCGCCGCGTGGACGGCGCGCGCCGCGCCACCGCCCTGTCCGTGCAGTCACTCGCGCTCCAGCTCATGGGCGCCCTCGCAGGACTGGTCGTCGGCCGGCTGCCCGCCGGGCCGCTGCCCTGGCTGCTCGGCGGCACTGTCCTGCTGGCCGGCGCGCTGCTGTGGATCCGCCGTGCCCGGCCGGTTCCGCCCGCACCCGGACCGGTCTGCGCACCGTCGTCGTCGACGCCCACCACCCCCAGGCAGCCACAGGGGAGCACGGCGACCGCCACGATCACGCCGAAAACGAAATGACGGCTCCGGTGCCCGCGGGAGAAGGCGGCGCCGGGCAGGGGCCCATGGAAGATCACCGCGGATGCAAATCCGGCCATCCGCCGTACCGCGCTCAGGGTCGGTGCGGCTCGGTCTGGAAGGATGCCGAGGGCGATGAGCCAGACACCCAGACAGTCATTAGAACGCTCCATTCCGACCAGTGCCGATGTCGCGCGGCTCGCCGGAGTCTCCCGGGCGACCGTCTCGTACGTGCTCAACAACACCTCGGCAGTTCGCATCAGCGAGCCGACCCGCCGCCGTGTGCGCGACGCCGCCGAAGAGCTCGGGTACGTCCCGCACGCGGCGGCCCGCAGCCTGCGCGCCGGACACACCCGCATCGTGCTGCTGCCGACCGCATCCATTCCCATCGGCCCGCTCCACAGCCGCTTCGTCAATGAACTCCAGTCGGCTCTGCGGCGCCTCGACTACACCGTGGTGCAGTACGGCAGCCTCGGCCTGGACGGTGACACGGCGGCCCGCGCCTGGGCGGAGCTGCGGCCGGTCGCCGTCGTCTCGCTCGGCGAGATCGCCCTCACCCCGCACGGTGTCGGGGTGCTCAAGCGCTCCGGTGCGAAGGCGGTGATAACGCTCGGTCCCCAGCATGTCGAGGGGGCGCGATCCCTCGTGATGGACCAGCGGGAGGTGGGCGTTCGCGCGGCCGAGCATCTGCTGGAGCGCGGCTACCGGCGGATCGGGGTGATCATGCCCGAGGAGCCGGGGCTGGAGCTCCTGTCGGAGCCGCGGCTGGCGGGCGTGCGGGACGCCGCGGAAGCCGTCGGCGCGGAGGTCGTGCCGGTCCCGCTCGCCTACGACGAGGGGGCGGCGGACGCCCTCGCGGCGCGTTGGCGGGATCTCGGCCTGGACGCGGTGTACGCGTACAACGACGAGTTCGCCATGCTCCTGATGCGCGCACTCCAGGACGCCGGCATCGGCATCCCGGACGAGACGGCGGTGGTCGGCGCCGACGATCTGCTGCTCGGCCGGTTGCTCAGACCCCGGCTCAGCACGGTCCGGATCGACATGGTCACCGGGCAGCATCTGGCCGAGCTGGTCGACCGGGTCGTACGCGATCCGGGCCGTGCACCCGAGCGGCAGGATCTGATGGGTGCCCAGGTCGTGGGACGTGACTCCACCTGAGTCCGGTCCGTGTGCTTCCGGCCTGTACGCGTCCGGACGCGTGGGTCCGGCGGGGTGCGCCTGCGGTGTGCACGCGTCCGGCAGACCCCGGGCGAGGCGCCATCTGACATGCGAGGCGGGCGCCGCGTGGCTAGCGTCGTGGCATGAGTACAGTTCCGCGGCGCTTCGAGATCCTCCTGGTGCCCGCGCACGTGGTGGACCGCTCCGGTGCGAGGGTGGAGGACAGCGCGGTGCGTTCGGCGACCGTCGAGTACACCGGCGAGACGGGCGCGTCGGGCTATCCCCGCTATGCGGGCCACGGCATGGTGGCCGACATCGACCCGGCGACGCGCACGGTGGAGGCGCTCCTGGTGGACGGCTCGGAACTGGACTACGGGCTGACCGCGCTCGTCTCGGAGTACGACCAGAACTGACCGGCGCGGCTCCTCCGGCCCTTCCGGTCACAGCACCAGCCTGCCCCTCGTCAACGTCGAACTCCATGTGAATGACGCAAGTTGACGCACCGTCGGGACATCGCGGAATGTCTGCGCGACCACGGTGTCGCATGTGCGACCGGGCGGGACGACCGAGTGAAGCCGAGCCACTGGAGACGCCTCCATGCCCCTGCTCGACCCCAAGACATGGCAGTCCGTCGGACTTTCGGGAGGCGAGTCGGACGTCGTCGAGCCCGCCACCGGCGAAAGGCTCGGATCCGTACGCCTTGCCACGCCCGAGGACGTGTCCGTCGCCGCGCAGTCCGCCGCGGCAGCACAGTCCTCATGGGCGCGCACCCCGCATCCGGCACGGGCCGGTGTGCTCCGCCGGGCCGGGGACCTGTTCTCCGAGCACGCCGCCGAGCTGCGTGAATGGCTGGTCCGTGAGTCGGGTTCGATCCCGGGGAAGGCGGACTTCGAGCTGCATGTCGCCGCCCAGGAGTGCTACGAGGCCGCCGCGCTCGCGTCCCGCCCCGCCGGTCAGGTGCTGCGGAGCGAGCAGCCGCGTCTCTCCTACACGCGCCGTGTCCCGGCCGGGGTCGTCGGTGTGATCGCTCCGTTCAACGTCCCACTGGTCCTCGCCGTACGTTCCGTCGCCCCGGCCCTCGCGCTCGGCAATGCCGTTCTGCTGAAGCCCGACACACGCACCGCGGTCTGCGGCGGCCTCTCCCTCGCCGCAGTCCTCGCGGAGGCGGGACTTCCCGAGCGCCTGCTGCACGTTCTGCCGGGCGGCGCCGGCACGGGCCGCGCGCTGGTCGCGGAGCCCGGCGTCCCGGTGATCTCCTTCACCGGCTCGACGGCCGCAGGCCGCAGTGTGGGCGAATCGGCGGGCCGCCATCTCAAACGCGCCCACCTCGAACTGGGCGGCAACTCCGCCCTCGTGGTCCTGGAGGACGCCGACATCGAAGCCGCAGTCGCCCAGGCGTCCTGGGGCTCCTTCTTCCACCAGGGCCAGATCTGCATGACCAGCGGCCGGCACCTCGTCCACATCTCGTTGTACGACGAGTACGTCGATCGGCTCGCCGCGAAGGCGGACTCGCTCATGGTCGGTGATCCGCACCGTGAGCAGGTCCACCTCGGCCCTGTCATCGACCGCGCCCAGCTGAGCCGGATCCACCGCCTCGTGGAGACCAGCACGGCCCGCGGCGCCGTGCTCGCCGCCGGCGGCAAGCACAGCGATCTGTTCTACCGCCCGACCGTTCTCGTGGGCGTCGACGACCACACCCCCGCCTACGCGGAGGAGGTCTTCGGCCCGGTGGCGCCGGTCCGGCCGTTCCGCACGCTCGAGGAGGCCGCGGCGCTCGCGGCCGCCGGCCCGTACGGACTGTCACTGGGCATCGTCACCCGCGACACCGCGCTGGGGCTGGAACTCGCCGAGCGCATACCCACGGGCATCGCCCACATCAACGACCAGACGGTCGGCGACGAGGCGGTCGCCCCGTTCGGCGGTGTCGCCGCCTCGGGCACCGGCGCCCGTTTCGGCGGCGACGCCAATCTCGAGGCCTTCACCGAACTGCGCTGGACGACCCTGCGCCGCGAAGCCGCGGGCCACCCGTTCTGACCGTGGGGCGGGCCCGTTGCGGCGCGGGGCGGGCCCGGCCGCCGCATCCGTCGGAGTCCGGGCCCGCCGCCCGCGTCACTGTGTCTGCTGAGCGTCCTCGACGGACTTGCGCACCTCGTCCATGTCGAGCCCGCGGGCCTGGCCGATGACGTCCTCGAGCACCGGCTCGGGAAGAGCTCCGGGCTGTGCGAACACCGCGACGTTGTCACGGACGATCATCAGCGTCGGGATCGAGCGGATCTCGAAGGCCGCCGCCAGCTCCTGTTGCGCCTCGGTGTCGACCTTGGCGAAGACAAGATCGGGATGACGTTCTGAGGCCTTCTCGAAGACCGGGGCGAACTGGCGGCACGGCCCGCACCAGGAAGCCCAGAAGTCGATCAGGACGAAGTCATTGTCAGTTACCACCTGATCGAAGTTTTCCTTGGTGAGCTCAACGGTGCTCATTGCTTCCTACCTCTTCCTGGTGTCCGTCCGGACCCGCCCGCGTCAACCCATGAGGGGGGCGGCCGTATTCCGCCTGCCCATGTGGCCCCGGCGCACACGTGGCACGACACTGTCCGTATGACGGAAGCCGTGGAGTACGACGTGGTGGTGCTGGGGGCAGGGCCGACCGGGGAGAACGTGGCGGGCAGAACACGAGCCGCCGGGCTGAGTACCGCGGTGGTGGAGAGCGAACTCATCGGCGGCGAGTGCTCGTACTGGGCCTGCATGCCGAGCAAGGCACTGCTGCGGCCCGCCCTCACCCGCGCCGACGCGCGCAGGGTCCCCGGCGTACGCCAGGCCGTGCAGGGGCCGCTGGATTCCGCGGCGGTCCTCGCCCACCGTGACGAATTCGCCTCGCACTGGAAGGACGACGGCCAGGCCGCATGGCTGGACTCGATCGGCGCCCGTGTCTACCGCGGCCAGGGCAGACTGCAAGGCCCCCGGAAGGTCGTCGTCACCGGTCCGGAGGGCGAGCGCCATGTGCTGACCGCACGGCACGCCGTGGCGGTGTGCACCGGCAGCAGGGCCGTACTGCCCCGGCTGCCCGGGCTGGCCGGGGCCAGGGCATGGACCAGCCGGGAGGCGACCAGCGCACACGCGGTGCCGGGGCGCCTCGTCGTGATCGGCGGGGGAGTGGTGGGCACCGAGATGGCCACCGCCTGGCAGGCCCTCGGCGCGCAGGTCACCATGCTGGTGCGGAGCAAGGGCCTGCTGCCCAGAATGGAGCCGTTCGTCGGCGAGTACGTCGCCGAAGCGCTCACCGAGGCCGGCGCGGCCGTCCGTACGAACGTGTCCGTGGCCGCCGTTCGGCGCGACGACGGTGGAGGACCCGTCACGGTGGTCCTCGAGGACGGGGAGCTGATCGATGCCGACGAAGTCCTCTTCGCCACCGGCCGGGCACCGCGCACCGAGGACATCGGTCTGGAGACGGTGGGTCTGGAGCCGGGCTCCTGGCTGCCCGTCGACGACAGCTGCCGTGTCCGGGGCTCGGAGTGGCTGTACGGGGTCGGCGACGTCAACCGGCGTGCACTGCTGACCCACCAGGGCAAGTACCAGGCACGCATCGCGGGCGCCGCCATCGCGGCCCGCGCCCAGCACGTTCCGCTGCTGGAGACGGACCGCTGGGGCGCGCACTCCGCGACGGCCGACCACGACGCCGTCCCGCAGGTCGTCTTCACCGATCCCGAAGTGGCGGCCGTCGGGCTGTCCCTCGCCGAGGCCGAGGCGGCGGGCCACCGCGTGCGCGCGGTCGACCACGACCTGGCCGCCGTCGCCGGGGCCGGCCTCTACGTCGACAACTACCGAGGCCGTGCGCGCATGGTGGTCGACCTGGACCGGGAGATCCTGCTCGGGGTCACCTTCGCCGGACCGGGCGTGGGCGAACTGCTCCACTCGGCGACCATCGCGGTCGCGGGTGAGGTCCCGATCGAAAGGCTGTGGCACGCGGTCCCGGCCTACCCGACCATCAGCGAAATCTGGCTCCGGCTGCTGGAGGCGTACCGGGGTTAGGCCGCTCTCCAGGGGTCGGTGACCGGGCCCGGCGCTTCGCCGTCCTCCCGGTCCGGACGGGCCCCGGGATTTCGGCCGACGCCGGGCCGGGCCTCTCCTCTGCCGAGGAGGCCGACACCGGCCCCCTTCGAGTGCCACGCGCACGCCCGGGCGACGGCCTCGGCGAGATCGGTGGGCGGGGCGTCCTCGGGGCCGGCAGCGGTCCTCTCCTCTTCCGAGGTGTCCTGCTCGCCGCGCACTGCGCCCGGGGCGGTCTCACCGGCGAACCCGCGGCGCGGACCACCGGTGAAGGCCCCGGCGTCGGAAACGGCGGCAAGATGCACCCGTTCGGCCCGTTCCGCCTCGCGCCGGCCCGGAGTGCGGGGTCTGCTGACATCGACCCACACCTCTGGGGAGGACCTGCGATGGCGGACGACGGAGTACCGGGCCCCGACGAGGACGCGAAGCGTTCGCGTGTGCCCGGCACGGACGGCGGCGGCACGGAGATCGAACAGTTGCGCAGCCGCGTCGCCGCGCTGGAGACCGCCCGGGCACCACGGCCCCCCCGGCACCGGTGGAGGTCCTTCTTCTCCGCGCTGCTCATTGTCATCGGCTGTGTCCTCGTACCCCTCGCCCTCGTCGCGGCGTGGACGTCGTCCGAGGTGGGGAACACCGACAGATACGTCGACACGGTCGCGCCCCTGGCCTCCGACCCCGATGTGCAGGCGGCCGCCGCGAACCGGGTCACCGACGCCGTGATGCAGCACATCGACCTGCCGACGCTGCTGGAGGGCATCGCCCCTGCCGACCGGCCCCTTCTCGACAAGGCGCTCGGAACGCTCGGCAACTCCCTGGAGAACGCCGTCCGCAGCTTCGTGCACGACAAGGCGCAGGAGATCCTCGCGTCGGAGACCTTCGACAGGATCTGGGTCGAGGCCAACCGCAGAGCCCACGCGGCCGTGGACAAGGCCCTGACGGGCAGTGGCGACAGCGCTTTGAAGATCAACAACAACTCGGTGACCGTCGACCTCGCACCCGTCATCGACCAGGTCAAACAGCGGCTCGTCGACGACGGGATGACGGTGGCCGCGAAGATCCCCGAGATCCACACCAACTTCACGATCCTGCGCGACGACCACATCGGCAGGGTCAAGACATACTTCCGGCTGCTCCAGATCGCCGGCTTCTGGCTGCCCGTACTCGCGGTCGTGCTCGTCGCGGCCGGTGTCCTGCTCGCCGTCCACCGCAGACGCACACTCGTGGTTGCGGCACTTGCGTTCGCCTTCGCCGCCCTGGTGCTGGGCTTCGCACTGACCGTCTTCCGCGTGGTGTATCTGAACGCGCTGCCGGACAGCGTCTCGCAGCCCGCCGCCGAGTCCGTCTACGACGCGCTGACGCGCTATCTGCGGACATCGGTGCGGATGGCCGCCGTGCTCGGTGTGGTCGTCGCGCTGGCGGCGTGGCTCTCCGGCCCGGGGCGCGCACCCACGCTCGTACGGCGGCTGTGGAACTCCGGTATCGGCGCCGTCCGCTCGACGGCCGACCACGCGGGCATGCGCACCGGTCCGGTCGGCCCGTTCGTCCGCCGCTACTACACATGGATCGTCTGGGTGCTTGTTGCGGCGGCGGTCCTGACGTTCGTCCTGTGGAGCTACCCCACGGGCTGGGTCGTCATCGTGATCGTGCTCGTGCTGCTCTTCGCGATGGCGGTGGTGCAGTTCCTCGCGGCCGGCGAGGACGGGCACGGCACGGACATGCCGGAACGGGGTGGGGCCGCGCGGTGAGGTGTGTCGCGCGGCCCCGGGGTGTGTGGGTGTGGGTTAGCCCTTGCGGGTGTTGATTTCCTGGGTGAGCTGGGGGACGACCTCGAAGAGGTCGCCGACGATGCCGTAGTCGACGAGGTCGAAGATCGGGGCTTCGGCGTCCTTGTTGATGGCGACGATGGTCTTGGAGGTCTGCATGCCGGCGCGGTGCTGGATGGCGCCGGAGATGCCGGAGGCGATGTAGAGCTGGGGGGAGACGCTCTTGCCGGTCTGGCCGACCTGGTTGGAGTGCGGGTACCAGCCGGCGTCGACCGCGGCGCGGGAGGCGCCGACGGCTGCGCCGAGGGAGTCGGCGAGGGCCTCGATCACGGAGAAGTTCTCGGCGCCGTTGACGCCACGGCCGCCGGAGACGACGATCGCGGCCTCGGTCAGCTCGGGGCGGCCGGTGGACTCGCGCGGGGTTCGGGAGACGATCCTGGTGCCGGTGGCCTGGGCGCCGAAGGAGACCGTCAGGGACTCGACGGTGCCGGCGGCCGGGGCCGGCTCGACCGGCGCCGA